>QBUM01000219.1 GCA_013180585.1 Candidatus Methanophagaceae archaeon GoMg2 | reverse complement strand
CCGTGGTGTTCGACTTGAAGGATTGGTTTCCGGATTCGGCTGCGGCGTATTATAAGAACAAAGCATTGAAATGGATTTTGAGAGAGGGGTTGCGATATGTGGGGGAAAAGTTGAAGAATGGGAGGTCAGTGGGGTATTATCCGATGTCGTAGATAGCCTCAGAAATATTGAAAGGTGCATAATGGATCAGGGGAAACTAAAGAAGTTGGACATAGTAGGAAGTATAGTCGAGGACACTAATAATTTGACATATTCCTTAATTAAACCGAAGATTAACACTTGATAAATGGAAGTAATGTCTAACACGGACCAACGAGTATATATGGTGTCATATTTTTTGAATCCCTATACCTATCTGAGGGATAATGCCACATTCGTAAGGGGTGCTCGAGGGATGTTTTTGGAGTGGAAAATGCAAAGATAATATTAATAGAAGAAATCCAATGAATAGAAACACAAAACTATGCAGAATAAGATAAAGGTTGTAATTATAGGTCCATCTGAAAAATTCCTTTCTGGAGTTAGTTATTTCACGTTAAGGCTTTCAAATGCTCTTTCTGACATAACAGATGTTAACACCATACTTTTTAGAAAAATGTTACCTAAAAGATTATTCCCCGGCTGGAGAAGAGTTGGTAAGAATCTTACAACACAAAACTTTGACAAAAAAGTGGGGGTTTTTGAGATACTCGATTGGTATAACCCTATCACATGGATAAGAGCCTTTAGAATAGCCAAAAAAGCAGATGTAATAGTATTTCAATGGTGGACTTCAAGCGTTGCACATATGTATTTAGCTCTCGGAGTTTTAAATTTTAGAAGAAGACCAATAACAATTGAATTCCATGAGGTTGTTGACCCTTTGGAAAGTTCAATTTTACCAATAAGGGTTTATTCGAAGGTGATGGGTAAATTAATAAGAAGACTTGCCACGCGTTATGTAGTGCACTCGAATGCTGATAGGGAACTCATAAGTAAAAATTATGGGATAGAAAAGAGAAAAATAGAGGTTATCCCGCATGGTATTTACGACCATTATAAAAATATAGAGAGAACTATAGCTAAAACTACCGTTGGAATACAAGAGGATTTCGCAATCCTATTTTTTGGTTTATTAAGGCCTTATAAAGGGGTTAAATATCTAATAAAAGCATTTGAAAGCTTACCCGAAGATGTTATAAAAAAATCGAGACTTCTTATTGTGGGTGAGACATGGGAAGATAAAGAATCGAAAGAGCTTGTGAAAGAATCAAAGTATAGTAATAAAATCAATGTAGTTGATAGATATGTGAGTGATGATGAAGTGTCTTTATATTTCTCGGCTTCGGATGTGTTAGTAATTCCTTACACCCGTGCATCTCAAAGTGGGGTAGCTCATATAGGTATGGCTTTTGGAATGCCGATAATTGCATCTGAGGTCGGTGGGCTGAAAGAAAGTCTGGGAAAATATGAAGGAACAGTTTTTGTTCACCCTGAAAGTGCAGAGGATATAACAAATGCTTTGAGGTATGTATTCGACGAACGGGGGGAGTCCGAGGCGCCTGATGAGCTTAGATGGGCAGAAATAGCGAAGAAATGGTTTGAACTGGTTAATTTGGTGAGAGAATGAAAATCATTCAAGTCAGCCCTCGATATTATCCTGATATCGGAGGAGTGGAAACGCATGTGAAGGAGATGAGCGAACGCCTCGTAAGAAAAGGTTTTGAAGTGGAAATGGTTACTACAGATCCAAGTGGAAAATTAAGGAATGAAGATGTGATTAAGGGTGTTAAAGTGAGGAGATTTCGCTCAGTAGCGCCAAATGATGCTTATTTTATTGCACCGCAAATCTATTTTTATCTTAAGAAGGCGAACTGTGATGTGATTCATGCACATAATTATCATGCGCTGCCAGCATTTTTCGCGGCGTTAGCGAAGAATGATAGGAAGTTTGTTTTCACCTCGCATTATCATGGAAAAGGGCATACTGTCCTAAGAAATATCCTGCATAAGCCATACAAATTCTTTGGTTCAACAATATTTAAAAATGCAGATAGAATTATTTGCGTCTCGCTTTATGAGAAAAAATTAATCAAGAAGAATTTTGGTTGCTCAGACGAAAAATTATTGTATATTCCAAATGGTATAAATTTAGAGGAGTTCAGGATCAAAGGCAGCGTTAAAAATGAGAAAGCAATTTTGTATGTTGGGAGGCTGGAGAAATATAAGGGAGTTCAACACATAATTGAGGCTTTGCCATATTTGGATGGTTACCGGTTAGTGATTGTCGGTAAGGGACCGTACGAGGGAGAACTAAGAAAATTAGCCAGCAGTATTAACGTTGATGGTAGAATTGAATGGCTAAAGGATTTACCGAGAGAAGAGCTTCTGGAGCAGTATAAATCTGCGGGAGTTTTTGTTTCTCTCTCTTCTTTTGAGGCTTTTGGAATAACGGTAGCAGAAGCGTTAGCAAGTGAAACGCCGTGTATAGTGGCAAAACGAGGCGCATTAGAAGAGTTCGTAGATAATAAAATGTGTATTGGTATAGAACCGTCAGCGGAAAATTTAGTTAGGGTAATTTCACAAATTAAGAGAGACACAACTTCTACCAAGGCTATAAAGGATTGGAATGAGGTTGTAGAACGAATAATACGTGTATATGAGGGTGATTAAATTGTTTGAAGGGAGGTATTATGAGGAGAAATATGGCACGTTATTATTGAAAGGAGAGAAACCTTTTTATCATCGGTTTTGGATGCGTTACTTGAGGAAATACAAGGAATCGGGAAGACTTTTAGATTTGGGATGTGGATTAGGTTTCTTTTTAAGATATGCCGAAAAATACTATGAAACGTATGGGATTGACCTATCACATTTTGGTATAAAAGAGGCAAAGAAGAGGTGTAATACTGAAATGGTTGTAGGAAGCGCCACTTATATCCCATTTAAGGATAACTATTTTGACGTCATAACTTGTTTTGACTTATTAGAACATATGGAAAATCCAAAGGATGCAATAGCAGAGTGTTATCGATTATTAAAAGATGATGGTTTATTAGTGATAACCACTCCTAATATATCCTCGAACGGATTAAAATGGAAAAAAGAGAAATGGTTTGGTTTTAGAGATGAAACACATATATCTTTGCTCTCTAATGATGAATGGATAAATATGTTGAAAAAGAACAGTTTTAAAATTGTTGATGTATTTTATGATGGATTATGGGACACCCCCTATTTCGAAGTAGTGCCAAGAGTATTTCAAGATTTGATGATTAAATATCCTTCAATTGTATTGTTTGGGTTTGGTTTGAAGTTTCCAAGAAGTTTAGGAGAAAACCTGTGTATAGTAGCTTGTAAGAGGTGATGATTATGAGTTCTTTGTTTGAACTGCTAAAAAAAGAGCAAAAAGTTTGTATAATAACCACTATTTACCCTCCATACCCAGAAAATGTCGAAACGTTTAGAGGTGGAGTCACGGAGATGCAGGAACAACTTTATAATGAACGTGTAGAGAATGGTATGGATGTGTTTGTCATCTCGCTCTCACTTTATGGTAAATCCAGGGATACGGATAAAGTTTATAGAGTTGGCACTTATATTCCCTACGGCAAAAGCAAGTTTAGGAGATTGATGTTCCCTATTCTGGAGTTTTTTAATCCCCTGATATTTTTTAGGCTGATAAGAATATTGAATAAAGAAAACCCATCATGCATTGAATATGGCAGCTCACTCCAATTTTCTATTGCGCCGCTCGTTGCTGCATTACTTCTGAAGAAGAAGGTTTTTGTTCGTAACGATTGGCTATGCCCGAACCTCTATGCAAAGGAGCATTCTTGCAGTGATGTAGAAAGGATGAAAGAATGTGCAAATTGCCTGGGTATCACGAATATCTTTTTAAAGCCTTTTGTTGGATTGTATTCTGTTCTAATGTTGAAATTGAAACGATTCCTGTGGAATCGTTGTAGTGGGGTGATTGTTCAGAGCAGTTATCACAAGCAACTCCTCGAAGGATGGGGGATAAAACCTGAGAAGATGATAATGATGCCCCCCACATCTGTTATATATGAAGATCCTATATATACTGAAGAGTTGATAAAATTAAAAAAAGATAAGATTGCTCTGGTATATATTGGTCGTCTTACAGAGGAAAAGGGATTTGATTTGCTATTGGACTCGTTTAGACGGATAAAGCAAAAACGTTCTGATGTATTATTGCTGGTAGCGGGGACCGGCGATTTAAGAAGAGATATGGATGATGTGGAATATCTTGGATGGGTAGAGAAAGACAGATTAGGAAGTGTATATAAAGTGGCTGATATTGTTGTTGTGCCAACAGTTGTTCCGGAGGCGCATCCTGCAGTCGTGGATGATGCGCTTAAATATGAGAAGCCGGTTGTTGCCTTCAGGGTGGGTGCGCTTGAGGAGATGATTGGGGCTAGGGGTGTTTTAGTTGAAGAGATAAGTGCTGATGCGCTGGCAGAGGCGGTGATGGGAGAAATGGACAGGTGAGATTACGACTCTTCTTCTTAAAACGCTTTAGGGCGTTGTTATTTCCTTTTGTGAGCTTGTTCAGCTGTTACTTGGATTTATAATTACAATTATTACATATTTGTTTATAAATTTTCTCTAAACTATCGACTATATTGCCCCAGTCGAACAACTTACTTTTTTCCTTATTTTTCCTCGATATTCTTTCCCTCAATTCATCATCTTCTAAAAGCAACAAAACCTTTTCTGCGATTCTATTTGGATTTTTAGGTTCAACCAAGAATCCATTTTCATCATTTTCAATTATTTCCGGTAGTCCTCTTACAGTGGTTGCAACGATTGGAAGACCAGAAGCCATCGCCTCCACAACTGTAACTGGGAATCCTTCTGATAGACTTGGCAGAACGAATACATCAGATGCAGCCATATACTTTGGAATTTCGTCATTTGGAACTTTTCCGATAAAAGTTACACATCGTTCTATGTTCAAAGTCCTGACAAGATTTTCTAAACATTTTCTTTCTTCTCCATCACCAACAATAAATAACCTTACGTTTTTATTCTTATCTGTTATAGTCTTCATCGCTTCTATTAAATATTTCACCCCTTTGACAGGACGCAATGTACCAACGAACATGATTATCTTCTCATCTTTTATCTCTAATTTGCTGCGTAGGTCTTCCTTTGATAAATTCTCAAATCTTTCCAGATCAATTCCATTCGGGATTACAAACACATCTCGATTACAAATACTTTGTATCTCTCTTTTCATATCTCCTGTTAAAGCGATTACAGCATCTGCATTTTTTAGTATTGGTTTTGAGATGAGATTTTTGAATCTCCACGAAAAATAAACATCAGAACCTCGACCATAGACAATATAAGGCTTGTGCAGGACTTTTTTAATCAATAATCCTGATAGTGCAAGAAATATTGTTTGGATATGCACTATACCAGGATCTATTTTTTTAGTCACAAAAAACGATTTTATGCAATATGAAACAGTTCTTAAGATTGGTATCTTTGAAGTTTTAAAACGATGGACATAAAAACCTTCTTCTGTGCTTTCTTTGAGCAAACCTTTATCCAAGGTAGTTATGACGTGAACCTCATGTTTTTCAGCGAGATGCTTTGCGATATTATATGCTGCTATTTCCAGCCCAGCAAGGTGCTTAGGCGGAAATAACGGAGTAAGAATTGCTATTTTCATTTCGTCTTCACCGCCACCACAAATAAATTACCTGAAGAAATGAATCCAAACCGTTTCAGGAAATATCTAAAATATTTTAACAATTTATGTTCAGCCATAAAACCAATTGGCAAGCGTTTAATATTAACAATCTCGAATCCGCTTCTCTCTAACATTTCTCTCATCCTCTTCTCATCAAAAACCTGCACGTGTCCCCTCCTGTGAAACTTTGCACCACATTTTGGGCACACAACCATGTTCTGCCTCATGTCATTCATCAGGTCATACTCCACATGAATTATTTGATATCATACCCTATAAATACTTAGGGCACAATAGATAAACATGACGCTTAAAATGCAAAATAGAACAAAAACATGGACGTATCGCATAATCGCATCTTTAGTAGGGATTGCAATCCTCCTATCATTGGTTTATTATGCGGGCTATGAGAAGTTTTTTACAATTATTATTCAGACATCCCCTTATTGGATCATTACATCGGTGATTGTCTACGCAATGTCTTGGATTTTTAGGGTGCATCGATTAGAAAGATTTACAAGAGATGCGGGTGAAAAGATTGGATTTTTTGAGCTCTTTAAACTGTTAATCTCAGGATATACGCTAAACATCCTTCTACCGGCAAGGCTTGGAGATGTTGCAACGATATTCTATTTGAAGATGAAGAAGATTGCTATTGGTAAATCCACAGCCATTATCTTCCAACTAAGGATTTTGGATGTCATGGCTCTTCTTATATTATCTTTACCTGTCTTTGCCTTCTTTTTCAGTGATGCTCCAACATGGATCAGAACAACACTGTTAATTTGCATCTTCATTATAGCGATTCCGATTTGCATTGTGCTCTTTGATAAAGCGAAGCATTTTTCTGATCTTTTGAACAGATTAGGGAATAAATTCAACAATAAAATCTTTAAAATTGTTTCGGATAAGGCTAATGATGCGTATATCCACTATCATGAAATTGTTTTAAATAAGCGCTTGTTATTTGTCTCTATTTTCATATCTATAACGATCTGGGTATTTGATATTTTAACGTGCTATACAGTTTCGATTGCTGTAGCCTCGCCCGTACTAATTACCGTTGCTTTGTTCGGCGTCTGCATTGCAAACGTTGCAAAGAGCGTTCCTTCAATCCCTGGAGGAATAGGAATATATGAGGGTGCATTAGCAGGTATATTTGTCTTATTTGGCACACCATTCGATATTGCGATCACGATTGCGATACTGGATCATGCCATTAAGAACATATTCACGCTTGTATTTGGAATTCCAGCAACGACAAGTATCGGACTAAATTTCTCTGATATTAAGAAATTTAAAAAGGAGCTGGATTAAGCACTTTTAAGCTCCCTCCACAATCTTATAATCTGAGTTCCCATCCCAATCACATCTCTCTTCAAATCAACCTTTGTATTACGACCACATCTCCATCTCACTGGAAACTCCTTTATCTTATATCCTTTTCTTTGAACTCTTACAAGTATCTCAGTATCCCAGAACCAATGCTTATCTTTTACTTCGTCCAAAATATCAAATAACGCCTCTCTTTTGAATGCCTTAAATCCGCATTGATGGTCTTTTATTTTTGATTTTAATAAGAGCCTTGTCATGAAATTGAATCCTTTACTCGCAATCAACCTCGTAAAAGACCTTTTCACGTCGCTCTCTTTTAGCATCCTCGAGCCTGTTGAGAAGTCATATTCTTCATCTTTTATCGAGTTTATTAATTCTTCAAGGTGCTTCAAGTCTGTTGCAAGGTCAACATCAATATATGCAAGTATTTCTCCTTTTGAGGATTTGTATGCGAGATTTAACGCTTTTCCACGACCTAATCTATCTTTGCTGTGCCGATGCTTTATGTAAGGATGCTCTTTTGCGAGTTCTTCTGCTATTTTGTTTGTCCCATCTGTTGAGCCATCTTCGGCGATGATGATCTCAAATGAAGAGGTTATTTTGTTTAAGGCTTCTGCTACCTGTTGGACTGTGTCTTTTAGCCTTTCAGCTTCGTTGTATGCAGGTAATACCAGAGATACTTCGGACATGTTCTCACCTTTTTACATAAATTGTTATTCCATTGTGATAACGATATTCAAAGCTTTTAATCGGCTTATACTCCTCTTTAATCACATCCATAAATTCTTTTGGGATTTCTTTTTCATAGACACTCGATAAAAGAACAACTTTCGTATCTTCTGCCCTTAATCCATTTAGGATGGCATTATTAAACTCTCCTTTTATTATTGATTCCTCCCAAATCCAAGTATAATATGAGTATTTTGTTGCAGGGTCTCTTTCAGACCTAAAATAAAATATGGGATTAGTAAAGACCATTATTTTATCAGATTGATTTGTGATGCTTTTAATATATTGTCCAATCTCGTTTTCTTCTGTGATGCTTACATATGGATAGCCTTTTATAAGCCTGCCTGCTTCGCCAGAGAAAAAAGGCACGCTCGATATCAACAAAATTAGCATTACCATTAGCACAAATTTATCCCCTCTTTTATTATTTTTGTTCCGATATGATGTGACGGTATTATTTAGATAACAACCATCATATCCAAAAATAACGCCATTACATATCTTTGATACAACCAACCCACACAAAAGACAAAATGAAGGAATTGTTGGGATTAAATAATGTTCATAAAGTGGTTTTGGGAGAAAAACAAAGAGTAAATTTATCCCAAACCAAACAAATAGAACGATTATTGATTTATCGAATAGCACTCTTTTAATGTTTATTTTCACAAGATTATCATTATCAACGCTTCTTTGTTTATTAAAATTAAAATTTAAAAACCATACTAATAACACGCCAGATGCTATGAACAAGATTGTCCTCCCGAGATAGAAGTTAAATACATAAATTATTTTTTTGGGAAAATCAATGAAGAGGTGTAATTGATTTACTTCAAATACATAAATCCAAAAATCGTTTAATGCATTATTAATCCAAAAGTAGTATATCATAAGCACAATTGGAATTGAAAAACCAAAAAGTGTCAGAAATAATAATCTAGCCTTTGAAAATATGTTTTTCATATTTAACCCCATTACTAAATATACGATAAAGACCAACAGCAAAAATATGCCTACCTGTTTCATTATTACAGACAATCCAACAAGAAATCCTGATATAAGAATAAATACGCCTTTATTCGCTTTCACACCCTTTATAAAAAGATAGAAACTTGGTAGCCAGAAATAGACGACCCATAGAGTTTGGCATAGTTCATATGGCTTAATAACGAAAATGAGAGGTTCGATGCAGAAAAAGAAAAGCGAAAGCAACCCAACCTGTTGATTAAATAGTTCTTTTCCAATCATATATATCGCTATCGCCGCGATAACGAAGGCAACGATGGAGATAAATCTGACGGCAAAGAGATTGTATCCAAATATCTTGAATACTGAGAGTATATACCATTCTATACCTGGTGGTTTGTGGTCTACTATGTCTCCATACATAACACCTCCTTTGCTAAGTCTTCGCCGAAAAATAAAGTAGCGAAGTTTATTAGATAAGCGCCCCCTATATAAAAATATGAATGAACACACACAATACCCATCATGGTTGAAAGCCTTGTCCGGAGCGGATGAAGTTCAAGCACGGCGGTTTGCAGCAGCTAAAGCACTTGAACTTGGGTGGGGTGGAATCACGAAGGTTGTAAAACTTACAGGCATGTCCCATACGACCATCAGAAAAGGGATCCACGAGCTTCAGAGTCCGGATGAGTTAAAACCGTCAAACCGACTTCGGAAGCCTGGTGGAGGGCGAAAGAAGATAGAAATCAAAGATCCGAGAATCGCTGAAGACATTGAGACGATTATGGATGAGAATACCGCAGGCGATCCCCTGAGTCTCCTGAAGTGGACTAACAAATCGACATACAAGATAGCCGAAGAGTTGAATCGCCGTGGACACAAGATTGACCCGGATACCGCAGGACGGCTTTTGAAGAGCGGGGGCTTCTCACTTCAGGCAAATGTGAAGACCAAAGAAGGTGGTTCAGCGCCAGAGCGAGATGCCCAGTTTCGATACATAAACGAACAGGCGAAGAAATTTACAGCACAGGGCGATCCTGTGATCTCGGTGGATGCAAAGAAGAAAGAGAATGTAGGAGAATTCAAAAACCCGGGTAGAACATGGAGGAAGACCGAACAACCCATGGAAGTCAATGTTTATGACTTTGCATCGTTGGGAGTCGGAAAGGCGATTCCTTATGGAATCTATGACGTCAACAGAAACGAAGGGATGGTGAACGTTGGCATAAGCCATGATACGTCAGAATTTGCCGTCGAGAGCATCCGGCGGTGGTGGTTCATGTTCGGAAAAGATTGCTATCCGGACGCCAGCGGGTTGTTGATCTGTGCCGATGGTGGCGGAAGTAATGGTAGTCGTAATAAAGGCTGGAAATTATTTTTACAGGAATTATCTGACCAGATAGGAATACCTATAACGGTTTGCCACTACCCTCCCGGGACCAGTAAATGGAACAAGATAGAGCATTGTATGTTCTCATTTATCAGCATGAACTGGAGGGGGCAGCCTCTGGTCAGTTATGAAACTGTCATTAAACTGATTGGTGGCACGGCAACAAACAAAGGTCTGAGCGTGGCAGCACGCATAGATGAGCGAGAATATGAGAAAGGAATCAAGTTTTCGAATGACGATATGGCGCAATTACAAATACAACCACACTCATTGCATCCTAAATGGAATTATTCCATATTACCAAGAGATGCCGGTGTGCATGAGAGGAGTTGATTTCGATAGGTTATTTTTCGGTGGGGCCTAAGGATAAGCAAACAATCTCCAGGATCACGAGACTGAGTATTTCCCTCGTGGATGAGTATCTGGAGATTATCCGAACCTACTATCCAGAATGCATGCATTTAAATGGAAAGGAGGAGAATATAGATGGTGTGGATGACTAGGTGTCATTTGATACTATTACATTTTATATAATGCTACTAAGTATAAAAGAGAAGATAAAAATGAAAGTCTGTTTTGTTCTCATGTCTCGTTTTCCAGATATAGAAAGTGGTGTTGGAAATTTAGTTTTTGAGCTTGTGAAAGCCTTATCAAAAGAGGTTACAGTTCAAGTCGTATGCATGAGTGTTACTTCACAAAAAGGTAGTCCTGATAATGTAGAAATATATCCTATCCTCAAACTGCCAAAAATCAAACTTGTTGGCTGTCTGATTGGCATACCTTTAAATTTGGCTCTAATTTATAACTTTTTAAGAAGTAATCGCCCTGATATCGTTCATGCCCAGATGGTTTTTGAAAATGGTTTTTTTTCTCTCCCAGCAAAGTTATTGAATATTCCTATAATCATCACATCGCATGGTGTTGATATTCAAATAGATCGAGATATTGGTTATGGATTAAGACAAAATAGATTTATGGCAAAGCTTATAGAAATAGTCCTTAAATATTCCTCAATACATACGGTAGTAAGCAAACATATGGTAAAAGACGCAATAGGGGCTGGATCTGCCCCTTCTAAAATACGTGTTATCTATAACGGCATAGACATCAGTAAAATACCATCTTTTGGAGGAACAAATGTTCTCCAGCAATGCAAAATAGGTGAAGATGATTTTGTTATTCTATACCTTGGAAGACTCCATCCAAAAAAGTGCCCTGATGACTTAGTGAGAGCATTTCCAAAAGTTGTCAAAAAAGTTCCAAATGCAAAATTAATATTTGCCGGTGAGGGTGAAGAAGAGACGAAATTGAAAGGATTGGCCTCAGATTTAAATTTAGAAGACAAAGTTATCTTTACAGGTTTCGTTTCCGAGGATGAGAAATGGAATGTGCTTAGGAATTGTGACGTTTTTGTTTTGCCTTCTGTCGTCGAAGCGTTCGGAATTACTGTAATAGAAGCGATGGCTTGCGGTAAGCCAGTAATAGCAACAAATGTTGGGCCTTTCTCAGAGATAATAAGGGATGGAGAGACTGGCTTGCTACTTCCGCTACATGCACCAGATGAATTGGCGGATGCGATAATCGCGCTTGCATTGGATGAGAATAAGAGAAAGCAGATGGGTAAAAAGGCAAGGAAAGGTGTTGAGGAACGATTTGATATTAATAAGATTGCGAATGACTATTTAGAAGTATACAGAGAATTGCTAAGTAAAAGTGCTTAGAGCTTTATCTTTTTTTAACTTGTACAAAATTTATTTTTAGTGTACCCCATTCTTTCTTAAATTTATCTTGGATAGGTAAAATTCTTACATTAAATTTGTTTTTGTTTATATCTTCCACAACTTTTTTACAACCCTCCTCCTTTCTGTTCCAATAATCATCAAAAATGACAATAGTTTTTTCATCCATAACTTTTTGGACATATTTCCAATCATTTGCAATTGTTTCTATACTATGTCCACCATCTATGAAAACAAAATCTATCTTTGGTAATTCGTTTACCTCTTTAGGGAGAGTATCTTTCGAGTACCCCTTGTATAAATGTATCTTAGCGTTTGTCTTCTCAAGTTTTTCTCTCACTGTTTCCAAGGTAGGTGGCATCTTGGCAAATTCTTCTAAAGCTGTTTTATTATCCAATAATTCGAATAAATCAAAGCCATAGTAATGTATCTCATCTGGAGGAAAATGCTTCTTAGCTTCTTCTATCATCCGAAAAGCATGCTCGCCATTCCATGTGCCTATTTCCATAATCTTTTTACACTTGTTGTTCTTGATAATTTCAAACAAGTATTTATATCTGCGAGGTTCTTTTATAAATACCTTACAATATAAAGGTTTTAAAACCTTAACAGGTGGAAATTTTGGCTCGATTTTGTGATATATCCTGCTAAGCATGGTTCCTTTTTGTTTACAGCTCCTATTTGATGAAAAATTGATATACCAAGCTATTATTTGATCTTTATTAAGAATAAAAGACGATAAAAACAAGATAAAATATTTCAAAGAAAAATCATATTTAAAAGATTCGAGAAGTGCCTTCCTGCCTTCTGTTTTTTCTCCATTTAATATTTGAGAAGCACCTAATCCAGCCAATCTTTGTCCATAATACTTTGGGCATAAATGTTTTATTTCTTCTCCATATTCTTCTAAGAATACATTATGCGTCAAGGTAACCCTTGGTATACGTTTTAGTGCAACCATTGAATCACTCACACGCTCACCACCATGTTTACGATATTTCTTAAGCAAAACTTTAGGTACATAATAAGCTTTGGATTTGCGGTGCAATTTCAACCACAATATACTTTCCATACCCCATAACCTCTCATCAAATCTATTATCACCTATTAACTTTCTATCAAATACCCCAAAATAATCTCCACGAATTTTACCACAGAGAAGATCTTCATAAGAAATGTAGCCCGCTTTTCTTATACCTACACCGCTAAATTTACCACTTTCAGCATCAATAGAATCAAACACTAAAATCATAACCCCCTCTAAAGAAAGATTAGTAAATTTACTAACAGCAATTTCTAAAGCTTCCGGTAATAACTCGTCATCATCATCTAATTTTGTTATATAAGCACCTTTTGCTAAGTCAAATCCTTCATTCTTATCAGCAAGCATACCTTTGTTTTCCTTTTGTTTGTAACATCGAATTCTCTCATCTGTGAATGATTTGATCACTTCTTCTGTATTATCTGTGGAGCCTCCGTCAACAATTATCAACTCAAAATTCTGATAGGTCTGATTTAATACGCTGTTTATCGCTCTGGGCAGTAAGTGAGCTCTGTTATAAGTGGTTAAAATAACACTAACCAACGGGTTTTCAGTCATGAGTTCTATACCTCCTTTTATTAAACATATTTATTCTCTTATAAGCGACATTATAAAAAGTTTTTTATTATCTTCCTCAGCCAATCCGACTTCGTTCCCAACCTTTCATCTATCGCCCGCATTATCATCAAATCCTCCTCCTCAAAACTTTTAAAAATCAAAAGCAAAAAGAAATAAAGCAGAAGAAAAACAAAAACCATTACTGCTAAAGATATAAAAGACACGCCTATAAGATATTTTGTCACCACATAAACTACCGATACTGCGATTACAGAAGCAAGTAAAGGTTTCAAATAGCTCACTTTATATGGCTGCATTCGCCCAATACGATAAGCAGCAATCAGGAGTGCAATATTAATCAAAACATAAGAAGAAGCAGTTGCAATTGCCGCTCCTTCTATACCGTAAGTCGGTATTAAGAGAAAATTAAGCGTAAAATTCGCACCAGCTCCGATGAAACTACATCCCATACTTATCTTTGTTCTTCCATATGCACCTATAATAGAACTAACAGGACCGGTTGAGGAATCAATAAAAAACCCAGCAGCTAATATACTTAACACCAAAGCTCCAGAAATATATTCCGAACCAAATATAATCCGGATAATTGATTCAGAAAACAGAACCATCAATAAGAAGATTGGTAAAGTAAGTGAGAATACCCATTTCGTTACTGCACTGTAAGCGGTTCTCAAATCTTCTATCCTGTTTCTCGCATATAACTCAGAGGCAACAGGCAGAAAAATCATAGCAAAAGCTACTACTATATTCATTAACAACATCGCCGTTGGCAAAGCGACATTGTAGATACCCACATCTGATGCAGTTGAAAAATACCCAAGCATGAGCGTATCGGTCCAACCCATAACCAAGCCTGCAGCACTGACAAAAATAAGCGGCCAGGAAAAGGAAAAGAGTTCTTTTTCCACAGAAATAGATTTTATCTTTGACCTGAAAACAGGAAAGAGTTTCTTCTCAAGAAAATAAAGGGCTAAGAAAGGCATCCCAATAATCGCAAGAACCCAGCCCCACGCAGCCCCTAAAACTCCAAATCCTAACAAAAGCAGCGAAACAATCGCTACTAACTTGAAAGTATTTTGGAATAGGTCATTCACGTAAACCTTGTATCGTAAATCCTGAAATCCAATCGTGCTGGATATAAAAATTTCTGCTAAAACGGAAAAAGGAATGGCAATGGCGAAGATTCTAAGAATGGGCGTTAATTTAGCTTCGTGAAATACATGAACGGAAATCCAATCTGCACCGATGAACGTCAGAATTGCCAAGAATATGCTTAATGGAAGAGATATTTTTAATGCAGCTAAAATCGTGCCTTTTATCTTCCCTTCATCCCCTTTTCCCTTATAATATGGTACGTATCGCCGGATACCTGATGGCAATCCAATCGAAGCGAGAGTAGCAGCAATTGACATCCCGGCTACGCCAAGAGTGATTAAGCCGTAATCGCCAGGACCTAAAAATCTCGCAAGGACTATTCTCGAAAAGTAGCCGAAAACCATACCGATGAAAGCTCCTGTGAAGCCTATCCCCGCTCCTTTTGCTATTTTTCGTAATGATTCGTTAAAATGTTCTCCACTCACGACCTTACACCACTCCAATCACAAAGTTCTATAATAAAACCCCCTCCCCTCAGCTTCATCCCTATCAAACATCCCCCGCACATCAATCAGCACCGGCTTCTCATCCATAGCCATGAACCGCCCCATATCGGAAAGCCCCATCGCCTTAAACTCATCATGCGCCACCGTCACGATCACACAATCCACCGCCCCGTCCTGATCGCCCAGAGCCTTCACACCAAACCCCTCGATCATCATCGCATCACTGAGCAGTGGGTCATACCCATTCACAGTCACACCAAACTCCTCAAGCACCCTCACAATCTCCCGCACAGGAGATTCCCTCGTATCAGGCACATTCTCCTTGTACGTCAACCCCATAATCAGAACCTTCGACCCCCGTATCACCTTTCCGACATCATTCAAACCTTTCATCGCCATCAGAGCAACATATCCGGGCATCGAATCGTTGATCGCACGCCCGGCAAGAATCACCTGCGGATGATACCCGAGTTCCTCTGCCTTATGCACCAGATAATACGGATCAACAGGTATGCAGTGTCCGCCTACCAGCCCGGGCGTGTACCTATGGAAGTTCCATTTCGTTGCTGCCGCATCCAGGACTGCTTCGGTATCGAGCTTCATCCTATGGAAAATAAGAGTCAGTTCATTCATTAGCGCTATGTTCAAATCCCTCTGAATATTTTCGATCACCTTTGCCGCTTCAGCAGTTTTTATGTCCTTTGCCTTATAAACAGAGGTAACCAAACTGTATAACTCAGCAAGCTGAGCGGTAGATTCTGCATCCATACCAGCAACGATCTTCGTTATCTTTTCGGTGGTATGTACCTCATCACCCGGATTAATCCTCTCGGGTGAATAACCAATCTTAAAGTCCGTGCCACATTGCATTCCAGATTCTTCTTCTAAAATTGGTTTTACTATTTCTTCAGTGACACCAGGATAAACGGTTGATTCCAAAATAACAATACTGCCCTCTTTCAGATTCTTACCAATGATTCCGGCTGCAGATTTTACATACAACAAATCCGGTTCCTTCGATTTCGTTACCGGCGTTGGAACTGCAATTATGACGAAATCTGCTTGGTTAATCACAGAAGGGTCCATTGTGAAATTAATGTTGTTATTACTGTTGTTTTTACGGAGCTTTTGTATCCTCGTATCGTCAATGTCAAATCCTATGACCCTCAAATTCTTCGAGAACGCATCCGCTAATGGCAAACCAACGTAGCCCAATCCAACTATGCAAACTACCGTTTCGTTCTTTATCTGCTTTTCCATAAGCATTGTAAATCACCTCAACCAGCAATTCATTAACGTTATTAGTATTATTATCGTAGTAGTCCTATTTATTTAGGCGCAATATCAAAATAAATGATTAGTTATATATGTATGTTTACATTAAGCAAGAATAAGTAAAATGTGCCAGCTATAAACAATGATAGGGAAAAAATGAAGCGAACGAAAACAAACCTAAAAAGCATTGACAAAATCTCTTTAATCTACGGTGTTATATTAGCTTTAATGTTCGGATTATCACTTTATATAAGGGCTCTACCCTATGACAGCGTTTTTAGTGGCGCGTTCGTGAGATTTGGTGGTAACGACCCCTGGTACAACATGCGACTTGTTGAAAACACACTGCATAACTTTCCCCACCGTATCTACTTCGATGCCCTCACACAATACCCACATGGCACAAGTGTCCCCTTTGCACCTTTATTCGACTACATGCTTGCCGTCTTAATATGGCTAATCGGGCTTGGTAATCCGTATGCAACTTTGGGCGAGCATTGGATAGAAGTAATAGGTGCGTGGTTCCCTGCGGTTTTTGGTGCTCTTACAGTAATCCCGGTTTATTTCATCGGAAAAACGTTATGGAATCGAAATGCCGGACTTCTTTCCGCAGCGTTAATCGCGATTCTTCCAGGGCAGTTCTTGTCACGTTCTCTATTAGGATTCACAGACCATCACGTGGCCGAGACGCTATTCAGCACGATAGCAATGCTATTCCTTATTCTTGCGATAAAGAGTGCGAAGAATAACGAGATAACGTTTTATTCTGTGTCAGATAAGGATTGGAGTTCGCTAAAGAAACCGCTTTTTTATTCACTCTTTGCCGGTATCTTCTTCGGGTGTTTTTACCTTTCCTGGAAAGGCGCGCCTCTATTCATATTTATCTTGCTCATCTATGCAGTGGTTCAGCATATCATTGACCATGTAAGGGGCAAAAGCACAGATTATCTCTGTATTGTAGGCATACCCGCTTTCCTTGTTTCTTTGATTATGATTCTCCCTGTACTTCATCCTGGTGCTTTGGCATCATTTCATGTTATCTCGCTTCTGCTTGGCATGATCGTATTCGGTGTTTTGGGTGCTATCTCGTTCTTGATGACCTACAAGAAGATAGACACTTATGGATACCCAATTGTGATATTGGTACTTGGCGTT
>QBUM01000220.1:13975-17618 GCA_013180585.1 Candidatus Methanophagaceae archaeon GoMg2 | reverse complement strand
ATAGTAATTCCTTAATTCCAGGAATGTTTTATCACGCATGTTTCCCAAGCTGCTAATTTTAGGTTGTGAACTGACACTTTATAAGCTTTTCGGTTTTGCGTTTTTCATGTGGTGGAAGCTGCGGCGAGCCTGTCAAAATATATATAACCAACACAAATCGGTATCACCGTAAAACAACTTTAATCGTTGTCCGATCCTTCAATCTCATCCAACAGTAACTCACCTGTAAGCCCGCTCTCTTTTATCTACTTTTAGAACAAGCCTTTCTTCATCGATTTTTGATTCTATCTCCCTTGCCCTTAGGAATCCTTTCAATCTTTTGCGCGTTTTGACCTGGTAGCTCATACCTCTTCTGCCTTTATGAAGTCCGAGAGGTCATCACGGCGCACAGCTTCCCTTGCTTCTTTTACCAGTTCCTCCTCCTCGCTTGTTAGCACGGAATCATCCACAAGCTCGGCTAATACACCTTTTATATATGCCACATCCTGCCTCAATATTTTTATCTCTTCTTCTAAAGCCATGACTGTTAGCTCATTCAAAATTCGTTTCGCCGCTTATAAACGTATCCACATTAAAGTAACAATTTAACCGCAGGTATCCAATTGCTGTATCCCTTGCCATTCGCATCTGTAAATTTAGTGCAGTTTACCCAGCCGTTTGCTGCCCGTAGTGCAGCCGTATGATGAATCTGCGGATAGGAGCCTGTGCGGATGGTATAGTTATAAGTTTTGTTTTTCACAAGTGTGAAAGGCTCATCAAAGGAGACGTTATGCCAATCTTCTCCTTTGAAACCATCCCATTTTGCTGTTACATTCAACGTTTTATTCCATATCATTACGTATTCCGTATGCCCACCTGTGCCTGCGCATGGATACGTGTAAAGCTTTTGCACGGTGATTGTTTGATTTAGCGTGATTGTACCGTTGTGCGTGCCTGAGATGCTTGGATATGACTTGGCTGACTCGCCAGTATCAAAGACTGGTGGAGTAGTATCAGCAATAACCCCCACCCAAACAGGATTCGTGTAACACCGATATTCTGCGCCATTCGTTGTGTTTGCCTCCACACGGTAATAACACGATTCGTTTTGTGATATCGTCAACTCATACTCATCACAAAAAGCGTTCTTTCCAACAGCAGATGGTTGTATCACCCTGAAATTGCTTTCCGCTGTTCCATTAATCACACCCTTCTTCACAACGATATTGTTTATACCGCCGAATTCTGGAGTGCTGTTCCACTGTATGCGAATTGTGGCATTGGTTCCTTTAGTTACGCTAACGTTATTCCCGATTATCGCACCGTTTATGTCGAACAACACTAACGGGCCATCTGACATTACGGAATTACCGTTACGGAGTGCGTTAAGGATTTCCGTTCGTGGTGGTAAACTACTCTGCGAATAGCCCGGTACGTAAATATAAGTCTTAACTTTTCCTGCAATTGTATTGAAATCGCCATGTGCATCCGTACCACCTTCGACATAGACGTGCCTTCCGCCCAGCAGGAGTTCACTCCACTTCGCCAGACCATCGGGTAAATGCGTGGGTCTATCAGAGCCATAGTTCCAGATTTGTAAGCCTGTAAAAGACAGATTATAATCTTCCGCTCGCCAGGGATCACGAAATGGGTCGTCATAAAACGGATGCGCAAGATAAGTGAGTCCGCCCTGGCTGTTTGCAATAGCAATCGCTTCTGCGGGCGTATAATCAGAACCCGTGCCATCTTCCCATTCGCCACCGGGAATAAAATCAGCACCATAAACTAAAAGGTGATTGTATTGGTATAGCGAGGAGAATGGTTCTGTGCCGGGTAGATAACAGGAGACTTCTTCTCCTTGCAGTATCCTGAAAAAGCAATCAGAATGTGCATCACAGTCCGCACTCGAAATAGCCCACTTTGCGGGGTACAAATCAAACGAGTGATCGGTAACAATCATCCAATCCAAACCCATTGCATTATTAGAAGCCCTTGTTGCATAAATTGGAGCTCCGTATTCGTACGCATTGCTTGTGTAATTGGTATGTAGATGCGTGTCGCCACAGTACCAATCTATTGCTTTAGGAATATCATCCTGGGCAATTTTTACATTTAATGGACCTTCCCAATTATCTGGCGACCAATGCAGGTCGAATTTAATTCTTAATGATATTGCACCGTCAACTTGAACAAATAAAGTTTTGTTTATGTTAAACAGATAGAAAAAAGGAGTGTTGCTACTGTCTATCGTTTGTGCAGAATCCCAGTTTGTGGATGCGACAATGCTATCATCGTTATTGTGATCATAAACATAAATATTATTTATGTCGGCATAAGTAGCCCGGTCGTTATCCACAGCCAAAATTGGGACATACACTTCCGATTTCTCTATTCGCCATGGTACGTCTAATATATAACCTTCCGAAGGAGAGTACACCATCGGTATTACAATTTGGCTCTCTGGGGTGACTACATAACCCTCACTGTCATTGTTATATTCTAAAACAGTATCGTCACCCGCCACTTGAGTATAAACCTTGTAGGTCCCTGAATCTAAAGGTATTGAAATATCATCCAAAGGGGTTACATTCGTGTCATAACTGGTTGTTTCCGTACCGTCTTCTACTTTAACGACTCGGATATTCATAGATGTAAATTCCGTTGGTTCTTCGGACATCATAGTTGCAATACCATATGACTGCTTTTCTAATTGATTTGCTATCTCCAATTGGTCATTAAACTGAGTAAAATCCAGTGTAATACTACCCGCAGCTTCTGCATTTACTGACGCGGTCATCCCCACTAACACCAATACGACTACGCAAGACACTAACAGTTTCTTCATTATTTCCTCCTGCCTATTAAATAACCCAATATTGCGCCGATCAAAGCATAGAATGTAACTACGGCGAGTAACTCAAAAAGGTGAGATAAAAATAGCAATCCTGCACCGAATATAGAGAACGAAAGCACTACGGGAATTGAAATAAAGCTAATATCGCCTGTTACGTATGTGACAAGCGTACCTACCACTCCAACCAGCCCACCCACAAGTGCTCCTTTTCCCCACAGTTCAATGTTTTTACGTTTTTTCATTGTATAGTAAAGCATTAACTTCCTTCTATTTAAGACACGGATTTACACTGATTTACGCGAACTTATTTAAGTTTTACATTGTTGATCTGCGTTAATCTGCGTTAATCTGTGTCCTGTGATTTATTTTCTTGTTGTAGGAATCTAATTGCTATAAAAAAACAAAACTTTCACAGATAACTCAGTTTTTTAATCGTTTTATCGTCTCCTTCGCACGAGATAAGCGACCACTATCAGCCCTGCAATAGCAAACACGGATTCAAAACCGGGTGTGTATGTATAATCGTACTGTTCTATGCTTTTTCGTTTTTGTGTTGGCTTTGCTGTTGGCATTGTCTCCGTTAACAAATCCTTGTACCGCTCGCGAAAATCAGTTGTCTCTGGTGTTGACTTCGTCTTTGTTTTCGTTTCTTCTGCTGCCGTACTCACTTCCGTACATGTAGCATGTTTGATGTTACTGCAGTCTTTCGCCAAGATGTTTCCACCGCATACCGACCCGTCTGCCGAAATCCCTAACAGACATATAGCACCATCCAATCTATCGAACTCACAACTACACGTCACTAACTCG
>QBUM01000220.1:0-13644 GCA_013180585.1 Candidatus Methanophagaceae archaeon GoMg2 | reverse complement strand
TGATTTACCACACTTCATTGAACAAATGTGCTTAGCCCCCGATCGCAGTCTTACACCGCCCCTTCTTCTCTACGCAACGGCTCCTCTCGCACTGGACTCCTGGCTCGCATGCCTTTGCCTATCGCGTGCATCGCTTCACTCGCAGCATCATGTGGCAGACCACGCATATTGGCAACGCCAAGCCGGGTTATGAAACTGAGTTTACTCGAAAAAAAGCCGCGTCTTACGCTGATGTTGTGAAAGAAATCATAGCCATAAGTGTCTAAATGGTAGCCAAACCACGTTATAGTATAGAAAATTACCTGAACGTCAGTGACGATTACCCAACCGGGCCATATCAATCTATACCACCTCTTCTGTGTGGTAGAGTACAGCACTTTCTCGTCCTTGTCAATTACTTTCTTTTTGATAAGCTTTTTTATAACAGGGTCTGTTATCTCTTTTACTTCTGTCTCTTCCATTCTTTTGTTTTCACCTCCTAACGTTTTTTTGCTATCTTCATGTTATACCAAATTAATCCATTCCATAAATTTGTAGAACAACACCCCACCTATTAGAACTACCGAACCTGCCAAAGCAACCATCCCTATACTGTATGATAATGTTAAAGGGTCAATCAAGCGAAGGATTAGCGAGATGTACAACAATCCAGAAATCACAAATAACGAGATTGCAAGGGGTTTGTTCCATTCGAAGATTGCCGTGCCTTCTCTACCGCCAAATGGGATTAAAGAGGTCATTAACAACATCGCCACTGTGGGTATAGCTACGTTTTTTACCAAATGCATCCATGAGTCATCAATGAGCCTTCCAGAAACAGCATAATAAAAGAGTGCGAACAAAGAGAACAAACACAATATATTTCCGAGACAAATTACACCTTTCACTCGGGAACTCAAATCATCCCAGATAATAGGCCTCATTGGTTTTCCAACTGCAAGCCCGAAGAGTCCTGAGCCTAATACAACAACTGTAGATGTCTTATCCATTACAGCCCCGACCTCGGCGTCCAGTACCCAGGCCAGGAAATGCTGCACGAACTCTCTGGCCAGGATAATGGTACCCACCAAAACTAATATCGAAAAGAATGTGCTAAGTGCATTAGGTCCGAAGCCCTCAAAAGTTGGTACCAGGAACGGTACCTCTTTATAAAAAGGTATTGAGAACGTCGCTACAGTTCTCTTAGGTAATTCGTTTTGTAGCGTGCAAGCAAAAGCTAAAATACCAATGCTAAGCATAACCCTGAGAATATCACCGATTATTGTTGTGCGGTACTTCCCGTATAAGATACTTTGATTGAGAGTGAGCTTCACATCCCATTTGCCAGTTCCATTCCGACCACGCATTTCGGTTGTAGTACGCAGACTGGAGGCAGCAGCACCCGCGGCGACTACGCCAGCAGTGATAAATACAATCAAAACGCCAAACAGAGTAGCAGGTGGGACCATCGGCTTCTCAACGTCCACAATTATAGAGTATGTTACAGGTACGTCTCCTTCATCATCCACAAACCCCGTTGCTTCTATCTGATATGAACCACCCGATACATTTGTGTCATTTGGGTTCCATTCAAAATAAAATGGCGGTGCGTTAGCGTCAAGCCGTTTTTCCCCTCCCACCCCTGTAATCAAGAGCGAAACTCGTTGTATGTCATCGCTACCCCATACATTGATGGTAGTAGCATTCCGAAGTTTGGCTCCTGATGGCGGACTGCATATCAATATCCATGGAATTATCACACCACTAATAGTATGAGTAGTCTCAGGAACAATGTCAGTCTCTACAAACGTCTCGGTGTACTTATCCGGGAATTCAATCGTGACTGTAGTCGGTATAAGACTTATCGTCAAGTTTTTATAACGTCGCTCTATATCTTGCAGGTTCAATTCTGGCATTGTGTACGTTTTGTCCATTGGTTCGATTAAATTTGGTATTATTACGGTAGTTTCTATAGCAGAAATCGTGATGATAGCCGCATCCTCATTATATATTCTTCGTAACTCGTTCTCTATAGTTCTGGCTATCTCGAACCGACCTGCCAGCCAAGCTGCTTCTTCTGGTGGTGATAGATCGTATAAGAAGCTGATTATAGTATCGCCGTTCTCTTTTATAGCGACATTACAGTTTCTCAGTTGAGATTCTTGTTCAGAAATGACAGCCGTACCCTCCAATGGCACATTCAGGGTCGGGGTATCCGGATCGTTAGATAGAATACGTAAACTTGCACTCTTTTCTCCTTCCGATGTTGGCGCAAATAGGACATTGACAGTACATGATCTTGATTGTGCTATGGCCCTACCGCGGCAGTTGTTGTCCCGGATGCGGAACTCATCGTCATCCACACCTTTAATCGAAAAAGGGCCTATCATAAGATCTTCACTGCCAGTGTTTGTAATGATAAACATCATAGGTGACGACGTGCCATCCACGTACATACTGCCAAAGTTGTGGGATGTAGGTAGGACCGAGATGGCGGGTTCAAAAGAGGGTATGGAGCGTGGTGTAGATGTGGGTGCTGGTGCTGATGTAGGCGTTGGCGTTCGTGTGGGAACGACACTTAGTGTGGGTTTGGGCGTTCGTGTAGGTGTTGGTGTATGAGTAGATGTTCGTGTAGGCGTTGGCGTTGGAGAAGGTGATGGACTTGGAGTTGGTTCGCGTACAGTAGTTATAGTGACCTCCTGTGTCTCCAATACGGTACCATCACCTAACACATCTATATTGAATTTATAGGTACCGCCTTTCGTTCCCTCCGGGACTGTCACTTTAACAGTAAATGTTTTTGTCGTCTTAGCACAGACATTTTTATATTTATTGGGTGTAAAGGAGACCCAACTTTCATAGTCGGGCTCTGCTCTCAATGTGAGCTCTCCTATCGTCTCCACCTCAGCCACCAGCATGCTAGTTATTGCCTCTGGTATTTTCGATGCCTCGGCATGGCCAAGTTTGTAATAGTGACCCCCTGTCTCATCAGCCATGTGCTTCCACGGTATATCATCCGTGCCGGAATGCAATGCCAATACAGTTATCCCTTGGGACTTCAACTCCGCTACCACTTCATCGAAGTCTAAGTCGTCGGCTGTACCCACTTTACCATCTCTTCCTGGGTCGGGGTAATGCGGGATATTATCACCGAACATAAGGGCTATTTTCTTTGCTCCTGTTCTCCAGTTTACACCAGAGTCTGCATAAGACTCATACAACGCCCGAGTGTATGCCTCTGGATAATCACCACCATCACCCAGCGTCAAGCCGATTATCGCATCACGCACCGCATTGGTACTTGTCGTTATCCGCTTGTTCAACTCCCAGGGGTAATCATTCGATCGCGCGTCATAACAGGAGTAGTCCATAAAGCTTGCCACACCAAATGCGCTATCAGGAACCGACTCAAGCAGGCTGTTCATTATGTTCTGAGACTCGGTCTGCATAGTGCTAAGCTCTTCGGTCATGCTTCCTGTAAGGTCAAACTCAAACAGCACATCTACCTTCGTTATTGGCTTTCCCTCTGCAGTGGTGTATGTCTTCGTTTCTGTGACAGACTCACCGGGGTTTAGTGTTGCTACCAGTGTATCAGGACTTAATATTCCGCCTTCAAGGGGTGTGGTAGATCTTGTGGTTGGTGTTGGTGTCGGTGATGGACTTGGTGTTAGCTCTACTTGTTCTCGGGTGCCTATAGTAAAATCGTCAAATCCAAAAACATCCTCCTCTTCAGCTCCTTCTGCGGTATTTCCAAATGTGATTTTAGTGAAAGGCTTGTCTAAATCAATAAACCCAAAATAGATTACCGTTCCGCCGGGACTATCCACCGTATGGGGAATGGTAACAGTCTGAGCAGAACCATCTTCGTATGCTATAGTAAGCTGGCCATGGAAGTCCCCGACATCAACGCCATAGAACCCAAATGCAGCTTCGGGTTTTGAGAATTCGACATAGAAACTTCCGCCTGATTTCCAGTATTTATCACCGGAAATAGGATAGCGCCCATAGCCATCAGTATCAGTTGGAACCTCTACGATTTTGCCAGTACCTTGCAACGTTGCGGTCCCCGCAGCTCCAAAATCAACCGCTAATGGCGCCTCTGCACCTTCAGCAAAACTTTCGAATTTTTCAGTGCCGGGATTGCTAAGTTGTGTAATAAAATCAGCCCGAGCGGCATCAGCCTTTGGAGTACTCGTTAAGCGATCATCTTCGCCCAATCCTGAGTCTTCACCAAAAAATGTCGTTGGTTCTGCAACTGCGTTAGTAGCAGACACCAATAAAACCAGGAACAACACGAATAGTAGCCCTATGCTCATCCTTCTTGTTGCATCCATGTAGATTGAGAACATCTTTCGTTTATGTTCTTTCCTCCTCCCACTTTCGCTATTATAAAACCTACCTTATCAGTTACTTATTTTGGGTATAACCCATATATAAGCTTTTCGGTATTTTCCGGATTTCAGTTATCAGAATCTTTCCACAGTAAATCCGAATAATGCCCGAAATAAAGTCACAACACAATGCTCATTCTTCACCAAACTTCCGCAACACAACACCTTCAGCCACTTTAGGCAGAAACAACGTGGACTTCTGCGGAAATCCTTTCTGCTCCACCTGAGCCTTGTGTTCCACATCTGCTATCCGCAGCGGCTTCAGGAAAAACGCAACTCGGTAACCGCTGGTATCCACCTTCTCAATTGCATCTCTCGGACTGGCAGTAAAAACAATGCTTTCCTCGGGTTTGCCAATAAGCGTGGGGTCAATAAGCCACTCATGCAGACTTATCACATCCAGTCCAATCCGTTCGCCTCTTGCCTCCGACAATTCCCGTATCCGCCGCTCATACGCCCGCAACAGATAGAACTGTTCGCCATCATACATGCACAACCTAACGTCAAAATCGCTGGTGCGTTCATTTAGCTTTTTATAGACGTTACATTCATCACAGCGTTCTACCACAAAATTAGCTTCTATCTTAGCCCAAAGCTCTGACATCCGGCACTCTTTCACACATCTGTGCCAGGGCAGCAATAATAGCGCTCTATCTCCTCCTTCTACGAGCATCATCAAAGTATCCGCCGTTCCGCCGTCTTTGCACAACTGATAAGAAGCGGTATACCGGTGATGCCCATCGAGAATCATAACGTTCTTGTCACTCATCAACTGTTGAATCTTAGCCATAACCTCATTGTCCGAAACTTCCCAGAGCAGATGACGACACCCATCTAACATGACATCCACAATCGGCTTTCTATTCGCATTTAGCTTCAGGTCCGGCCTGCGAAACCCCAGGTACTGCTCGAAAATGCGGTTTATATCGTGGTCAGGCATATTGTATTCCGCAACAACCGGCGAGAAATTCATACCACATTCTTTCATCAGGTTGTACCGCTCCCGCATGTTCGAATCAAAAGTCTTTTCATGTCCTAATATATGCTGTTCGTTTAGCTTCTCAAGTTTTACCAGTGCTATCAGCCCAAATACGAAATAGGTTTCTCTTCTATCTTCTTCCGGGATTTGTTCCATAATCTCATCAGAAATGCGGTATCTGATCCCATAGATATAGAAAGCGTTTTTTTTACACTCCTTTAAAATACCATCATTGAAGAGCCGCTCCAAACTCTTTTTTGCGTTAGCCACAAAATCTTGCTCTTTTACTCCTTCTCGTCTTGTAGTAAAGTGTATTACGTTATGCTTCACTGCCGAGTATTTATCGTACCGCGATGCGTCAATAGTATCATAGACCGGACAAATAAGCTCCGCTCGGTCTTCCCGTTTCGGGTTCAGTACTGTCGCTTTGAATGGTTTTATTATCACCATGATTCTTGTAAAATATCTGGATGTATGTTATAGTTAACATATATGTAATCTATATCATCTTAATTCTGACCTTCCTGCACTTAATCCGGCTCTTGTTTCGTTACTTCCGCAATTTCGCCCTCTAATACCTTCCTGTGGTATTTAGGCGAAAAAATAGAAAAGCTTAAATAACCTTCAGTCAAACTGTGCCATTAACAAGGAGAATCAATAAAAAAGTTAGAGAGGTGTTTAGCATGAAATATGGAATTTTAGTTGGTGTATTGGTTGTTTCTGTGTTGCTTGCAGGCTGTGTGGAGCAACAGGGAGAACCGCAGAAAGTAGCAGAAGAGCTAAAAATAGGCGTTGTCGCACCATTGACTGGAGGTGCAAGTACGACAGGAACGGACATGTGGCAGGCGGCGGTCCTGGCTGCAGAGGAGATAAATACGCAGGGGGGAGTCTATGTAAACGGCACTCACTTGAAAGTGAAGCTGTTAAAGGGCGATACGGAAACGAGCCGCGAAGGCGGAGTTAAAGCCGTAACGAAACTAATTACGGAGGATAAGGTAGACCTATTGATCGGTGGGTTCTCGAGCGGCATAACATATGCTGATCAGGTAGTTGCCGCAGAGCATAAGGTGCCTTTTATAATAACAGGGGCATCTTCGCCGGTAATAACGAGAAGGGACGATATAGACACGAGTTACTTCTTCCATCACTGTCCGACTACGGATGACTATCCCGATTCAACACTACTGTTTGTGGATGAGATAGTGAAACCCAAGATAAACGAGCAGTTCGATTTCTCTGATGACAGGGCACTGCGGCTCGGTGTGGTTTATCAAGACAGCAAATACGGCGAAGGTGTTTACGATGGTATTAAGAAGGCGATAGAGAAACACAATCTAAATATGGAGATAGTGTCAGCCGAGAAATACAAGATGAGCGAGACTGACTTTAGAACGCCGTTAACGATAATAAAAGCATCTAAGCCGGACGTTATATATCCTGCAGCTTTTCTTAACGAGCAGACGCTCATAGTGACACAGGGCAGACGGGACGTGGGTTTGAACTCCCTATATCTCTCAGTTGAGTGCAATGATGACCCGGACTACTATACAGGCGTGGAGAAATGGGGCGAATACTCGATACAGGAGAGTAGGTTTGGACCATACGTCGTGCCTTCAGGCGAGATACGTGATGCCGTTTTGAACTTTAGGGCAGACTTCGAGGACAAATGGGGTACATCGCCAAGCATGATGGGCGCATCAACATACGAGGGTGTTTATATCGCAGCCGAAGCGGTTAAGAACGCGGGTACGCTGGATAAAGAAAAGATTAGGGCTTCATTATCAGAACTCGAGTTGTCACAGATTATAGAGGTGATGCAGAACGGAGTGATAACGTTCTCGCCTGATTACCGAGAGAGCAAATTCGAGCTGTATATGCAGCAATTGATCTGGAATGAAACAGCAGCCGAAACACGACCGAAGATAGTCTGGCCCGATAATGTAAAAGAGACCGATTTTGTACTGCCGGATTGGTATGAGCCCGGGAGTACATAATCCCTTTTCTTTTTTTTCTTTTTTATTCTAATAACTCTTTAATCAGAACTATGGCAGATATCGGCGTTTTAGTGCCTATTATGGTATGGGGTCTATATGCAGGCTGCATTTACATCCTTTTAGCCATTGGTTTGAACCTTATTTTCGGTGTTATGAAGGTTGTGAACTTCGCTCATGGCGAGTTCTTAATGGTCGGTGCATACATAACCTTTTGGATCTACACCATCTCCGATGTCAATCCTTATCTCATAGTTCCGGTATCCATGTTTATTATGGCAATCATCGGGATCGCTATTGAACGGCTTTGCTTCCGACCGATAATGGGCACCGGAAAGCTGAATGAGATCTTTCTCAGCCTTGGTTTGATCTATCTGTTCCAGAACCTTGCAGCGTTGCTCTGCACTCCCGATTCAAAAACTATTCGCAGCCCATACAGTGACATTTTAGTTCCCATAGGGTCTATCAAGCTGCCTGTGGATTATATCATCATTATTCTAATTACAGCCATATTCCTAATTGCATTTCACGTCTTCATGAAGAAAGCCACACTTGGTAGAGCGATGCGAGCCACAAGCCAGAACAGGGAAGCAGCAGCTTTAATGGGTATAAATGTAGAGCGGATGGACATGCTCAGTTTCGCGATGGGCTCTGCATTAGCTGCGGCGGCCGGAAGTTTATGGGTGATCAGTGGCCAGATGGTGAATCCATACATGGGCTCTATCCTGGCGATAAAAGCATTTGCGGTCGTAATCATCGGTGGACTGGGCAGTATACCCGGCGCTGTTATTGCCGGCTTGACTCTGGGAATAGCAGAAAACGTTGTGCCTTACCTCATGCAATCAATTGCCGCGGCATTCGATATAGCAATGTCATTCAGTGCATGGAAAGACACGATAGCTTTCGTTATACTGATCATAATCCTGATACTCAAGCCAACCGGACTATTCGGGGAGAGGGGTGAATAATAAATGATAAGCAAAAAAGCAGCTATGGGCATTTTTTCATTGCTAATTGCAGTACTGATACCACTGATTTTTGGCGTCAGTCAATACATACTGACCGTTTTAACTATAATGCTTGTCTTTATCATATACTCTTCGGCATGGAATCTGCTTGCTCTTTCTGGTCAGGGTTCGTTAGGTCATGCCGCATTCTTTGGTATTGGAGGTTATACCTCTGCGATAATAGCAAAAAGTCTTGGTTTTCCGCCGCTTGCGACTATACTCCTCGGTGGCGTATTTGCAGCTTTTATCGGCGTCCTTATCGGTTTAACCTGTGTGCGGCTGAAAGAATGGTTCCTTGCGATGGTAACATTCGGTTTCGCGGTCTTAGCCCATACAATAACCATCGAACTTTCCGGACTTACCGGCGGCTGGGACGGTCTTCCGGTGCAGAAACTAATTCCTATAACGGTACACAATTACATCATGTATGAGTATTATCTCATTCTGATTACCACGGTTATCACAGTTTTTATCATCTATCAGATAATGAAGTCAAAAATCGGGCTCGCTCTGGAGGCAATTCGCGAGAATGAGCTTGAAGCAAAGGTGATGGGTATAAATGTCATGAAGTACAAGTTGATGGCTTTTGGCATAAGTGCGTTCTTCACTGGGATTGCAGGGGCGTTGGAGATACACCACTTCGGGTATATTACCCCTGAGGTCTATGGCATTGATATATCGTTTTGGCCAATAATTTATTGCGTAAGCGGTGGTCTGTTTACAATTGAGGGACCTATTGTGGGTACGATAGCTATAACACTACTGGATGAGAGTCTTAAGAACTTTGGCTGGACATACGAGCGGTACATTCTGATCGGTTTGATTCTCATCCTTATAGTAAGATTCTTGCCGAAGGGGTTTGTCTCGATACCGGAGAAGATAAAAGCTTATTTGCGTAGTTGATGAAAAAAACCACGAGATTTCACAAGATGGACACAAGAAAAGTAGCTAAAGAACTTGGATTGGTTGAAAAGCTCCGTGATGTTTTGTATTTCACAAAAGAACTTGAAAAATGGGTCTTATCCAATGGAGAACTCTGAAAGAGAAGTAAAAAGGCTATCGGATAATTAACAGTAATACGCTTATCGAACTGTGTGTGCCAAAGAAAAATAGAAAAGCTTTTATACTTTGTGATAAATGAAATAGCATCTTGTTAAGTATGGGGTATGCTAACAAGAAGAGGGGATAAAGATGTCAAACAGAAATAATCGAAATAGTTTGATGAGCAAAAGAGTTGCTGCGAGCGTTTTGATTGCGGTTTTCGTGATAGTGAGTTTAGCGAGTCCTGTAATAGCCCAGACATCCACGGATGCGGTGCTCATACTGCATTTCGATGAGGGTTCCGGAACGATTGTAAAGGACGAATCGGGTCGCGGGAATGATGGGACTATTTATGGTGCAACGTGGACTGAGGGCATTTCCGGGAAGGCGTTGAGTTTTGATGGTGTGGATGATTACGTTGATTGCGGGAGTGATACATTTGATAATATTGGAGCGGCTGTTACAGTAGAAGCTTGGATTAAGCCTACTGATGCTAATGGTAATGTTTTTGAGGGGGGACAAACAAATGATTACAACGACTTTTTTAGATTTCAAGTATATGGTGGCAAAGTCCAATTTGCTTTGAGAACAGGGAGTGCTACTAGATATGATATAAGAACAGACAATAATGCAAGAACCGGCAGCGAGATTATCTTTACAGGGGTATGGCAGCATTTAGTTGGTGTAGCAGATGGAGTTAATGCCCCCAAAATATATTTAAATGGTGTAGAACAATCAACCATCCAGTTGGTATCACCCGATTACACAAAGGGACTTGGTGATATGGTTGGAACAGGAAATAAATATTTCATCGGTAAAGAAAAGACAGATAATCTGAATCGATTCTTTTTCAACGGCATAATCGACGAAGTCGCGATTTACAACAGGGCTTTGTCAGCAGAAGAGGTAGAAGCGATTTATCTCGCCAAAAGAGCCGGTGGGTCAACCGAAGAATCAGCTTCCGAGCTCATTAGCTCAGTCTCGACTCGCATAGATGCGCTAAAACGCAGCGATGTTGACACATCACTAATAGAACAGGCTTTAAAAAACTCTCAAAATGATTATGACCTTGGAAACCATGATGAAGCCTACGAACTTGCGCAAAGTGCGCTAAAAATGGCTGATGATGCTTACGAAGCACAGCAGCATATTGAATCCGCGCAATCAGAAATAGACGATGCAGAGTCCATCGGCGCAGAGGTAAAAGATGCAGAAGCAAAGTTAAAAGAGGCGAAAGACGCATTGAACAAAGGGAATTACGAATATGCGCAAGATTGGGCTGACGATGCATCAGAACTGGCAAAACGTGCAAGTATTGGCTCTGTTCAAATAAATGATTTGAAGGCATTAGCTACAAAATATGATCAACGCACCGTGGTGATTTCAGGAACGATCAGGGATATTGAAACCGTTTATGGGGAAGGCTATAAATTTGCACTGGACGATGGTTCTAGCATGATTTCAGTGACTTATCAAGGCAGTTTGGGTGATATAAAAGATGGTGACAAAGTAACGGCAAGTGGGATATTCGAAGCTTCGACTGGAACACTTGTTGCCGATAATGTGCAGAAATCAGGAGTTGGTGGTGGTGGCGTGCCGGGATTTGAAGTGATATTTGCTATCGCGGGGTTGTTGGCGGTGGTGTATGTTTTGAGGAGAGGAAGAGAACGGTGAAAAATATTATAAAAGCGGAAATATATTTTGATGGCGAATGCTACTGCGCGAGGTGTTTGAGTATAGATGTTTTTACGCAGGGGAAGACGCTGGATGAAGCAATGGAAAATCTGAGAGAAGCAGTACGCCTGCATTTAGAAGAGGATGAACTGAAAGAGTATACGTTAAGCGAAAAACCAACATTATTGGCAATGATGGAAGTTGGGATTTCTAGTGCCGATGCCGTCCCATAAATTACCCGTAGTATCCGGCGAACAGTTAATAAAAGCACTGCAAAAACTGGGATATGTAGTCGTAAGGCAAAGAGGTAGCTATGTCAGATTAAAGAAGATGACAGAAGCAGGAGTACACTTAATAACTGTTCCTAACCATGCAGAAATCGCAAAAGGAACATTGAACGACATATTAAGTTGAGTTAGTATAAGAAATCAGATTAGTAAAGAGGATTTGATAATGTTGTTAAAAAATAGGAGATAACTTATAAGGATGCAGATTAACGCGACAGGCTCCGGGAAGTTTACGTGCGACCCTGCACTGCAACTTACAAGGATGCAGACGGCTGGAACGATGAAGGCGTATCTTTTGAGAAATATAAGATGAGTGCAATACCAAAAAATCTCGTCATTTTTGAATATAGGACAAGAAGACTTATAAAAAGAGAGAGGAACATGGAAAGATTTCTTCAGGTTATATCACCGTGAAGCAGAGAAGGAGGCTAACAAAATCAACTGAAGTCACATCCCTAAATACGCCTCTTTCACGTATTTATCACTCAATAGGTCAGAGCCCTTGCCCTCCAGAATTATCCTACCCTTTTCCAGAACATATGCTCTATCCGAGATCTCAAGCGCATGGTGTACGTTCTGCTCCACAAGCAATACAGTAACACCTTCCTCCCTCAGCTTCTTGATAATGTCAAACACCTGCAACACAACCACCGGAGCAAGTCCGAGGGACGGCTCATCCAGTATCAGAAGCTTTGGTTTTGACATTAAAGCGCGTGCTATAGCAAGCATCTGCTGTTCTCCTCCGCTCATTGTACCTGCGAGCTGTTTCTTGCGTTCATTGAGTTTCGGGTAGAGTTTAAACACCCATTCTAAACTCTCATCCTGTGAATCTTTCGCTCTTGACACATAGGCACCTAATATAAGATTTTCAAGGACGCTCATCTTCGGGAATATCTCTCTGCCCTCTGGAACAAGAGCAATACCCTCACTCACTATCTTATATGCCGGTAGTCCTTCAATAGGCTTGTCCATGAACCTTATACTGCCTGACTTTGGTTTAAGCAAGCCCTGGATTGTCTTTACCGTAGTTGACTTTCCTGCTCCGTTAGATCCGAGCAGGGTTACAACTTCACCCTCAGTTATATTAAAAGAGACATCCCAAAGCACCTGTACCTTCTCGTAAGCGACATTTAAGTCCTTTATGTTGAGCATAGTATTATCACATATATGTTCTTTCTCCGAGATATGAACTTATGACTTTTTCATCATTTGCTATTTCCTTGGGTGTGCCTTCTGCTATTTTTTCGCCGTGATGCAGTACGACAATCCTATCGGAAACGTTCATTATTACCCTCATTACATGCTCTACCATGAGTATTGTTATCCCTGATTCTCGGATCTTCTGTATCAGAGCGATTGCGTCATTGCTCTCTTTCGGATTTAATCCTGTGGTTACCTCATCCAGGAGGAGTAATTTCGGATTGGTGGCAAGTGCTCGTGCAAGCTGTATCCTTTTGAGTTCGACAACGTTAAGGTTTTTGACGGGGTAGTCGGTTTTATCCATGGGGTAACCGACATATTCGAGATTAGTTGCCGCTTTTTTTCTGGCTGCTTTTAGACTAATCTTTGCGGAGTTACCGAATAAAGCGCCTACTACTACGTTCTGTGTTGCCGAGAGTTCTGGGAACGATTGCACTAGTTGGAAGGTCTTTGCTATTCCTAATTTACATACTTTGTCAGGGCTGAGGTCTGTTATGTCTGTGCTGTCGAATATGATTGTACCTGAGCTGGCACGGTAAACTCCGCTTAAGATATTCAGTAGCGTTGACTTCCCTGCACCGTTGGGTCCAACGAGTCCGATTATCTCGCCCTTATCTATGCTAAAGCTTACGCCCTTGATGGCGGTTATCCCGTCAAAGTGCTTGCTTACTTCTTGTATGGAAAGCATTTGTCATCTCGGTTGTGTAATAATTGTATATTTTACCTATTAAGTTATAATCTATAAACAAAACCAATTGTTTTTTATAGTATAACATCAATGATTGTTTATCATGTCCGGGTACTGGAATCCGCACGTTGAACGTATGCCAATCGAGGATCTGCATAAGCTGCAGGAGGAACGGCTTCGGTCAGTTGTTCGCTATGTCTATGACCATTCATCCTTCTACCGGCAGCGATTCCGTGAGGCGGGTGTGGTGCCCGAAGACATAAAAGAGCTTAGTGACGTAACCAAACTCCCATTCACAACGAAGGTTGACCTTCGTAATACATATCCCACGGGCATGTTCTGCCTCCCCAAAGACTGGGTGGTGCGGTATCATGTATCCAGCGGCACGACCGGGAAGCCAACTGTGG
>QBUM01000221.1 GCA_013180585.1 Candidatus Methanophagaceae archaeon GoMg2 | reverse complement strand
TCTATGTACCGCCTTGTATTGGCGACGTTTATCACACCGATTGCATCCGCACCCGCTCTCGCAGCCATTAACGCATCTTCCACGGCTGTGTTGCCGCATATCTTCACTCTCGTCATTTGGTTGCCACTCCTTCTCTTTTTCTACTTTTCGTTATATGCAAAAAGTTAATATTAGTTGGAAAGATTCATTAAATAGTTTGCTCGAACGTGCATATTCACTAAACTTAAACTATGCGCTCCATTACCCGCCTTACACTTACAGCAGAATGCGATTAATAAAGAAGGTTGGTGTGGGCAAGGATAAAAAGAAATGCTTGGAGAACGCTTTAGCGTATGAAAACGTGGTGGATGCGATATTGCTGGATACAGTGGTAGTAAGTGGCCGAGGGGAAACCGGTGGAACCGGAAAGGAACATGACTGGAGTATAAGTAAAGAGATAGTTGGGCGTCTGAAGAAACCGGTGATACTCGCCGGTGGATTAAACCCTGATAATGCTGCCAGAGCAATAGAACAGGTTAACCCTTTTGCCGTGGATGTGTCCAGTGGTGTGGAGCGCGAAATAAGAAGGAAGGATGATAAGAAGGTGAAGCGGTTCATAGAAGCGGTGAAATCGTTAAAAACTCAATAAGTACAAATTAGGGTGCCTTTCTTCTTTTATATTTGAGAAATTGCAATAGGCAGGTAACCAATGCTAACGGAGAAGGATGTATAAAATGTTGTCCAAACCAGACGAACACGGAAAATATGGGATATACGGGGGTAAGTTTGCGCCTGAGGTACTGATGACGGCTTTAGAAGAGCTTGAAGAGGCTTTCAGCAGGGTCAATAGCGATAAAAGTTTTAGAGCTGAGTTAAGCAGTCTGTTGAGTACTTATGCGGGACGCCCCACACCGCTTTACTTAGCAAATAATTTGTCTGAGATGAGCGGTGCGAAGATATATCTAAAGCGAGAAGATTTGGTGCACGGAGGTGCGCACAAGCTGAACAATACGTTGGGGCAGTGTCTGCTTGCGAAACACATGGGCAAGAAGCGGATAATTGCAGAGACAGGGGCAGGTCAGCACGGGGTAGCAACAGCAATGGCGGCTGCGGTTTTAGGTCTGGACTGCGAGGTATACATGGGCACTGAAGATGTAGAGCGACAGAAATTGAATGTGTTTCGGATGAAGCTTTTAGGTGCGAAAGTGAACCCTGTGGATTCCGGCTCTAAAACGCTGAAGGATGCGATAAACGAATCAATGCGCGATTGGGTAGCTAATGTAGAGAATACTTATTATCTGATAGGTAGCGTAGTAGGTCCTCATCCCTATCCTCTGATTGTACGTGAGTTTCAGCGCGTCATAGGTAAAGAGACAAAAGAGCAGATATTGGCAGCGGAGGGTAGGTTGCCGGATGTTATAATAGCTTGTGTCGGTGGCGGTAGCAATGCACTGGGCATTTTCTACGAGTTCCTGGAAGAAAAAGAGGTAGAACTCAAAGGTGTGGAAGCGGCGGGTAAGGGGTTAGAGACCGGAGATCATGGCGCATCTCTTTGTGCAGGCACAGAAGGACTATTGCACGGTATGTATTCGAAATTATTGCAGGACGAACACGGGCAGATAAAACAATCGTACAGTTTTGCTCCGGGGCTCGACTATCCTGGTGTGGGACCGGAACTGGCGAATTTAGCCGAGTCGGGCAGGGTGAAGATGGATTGTGTTACGGATACCGAGACTTTGAGTGCGTTCGCAATTCTGTCTAAGAAGGAGGGTATAATACCTGCGCTGGAATCTGCTCATGCTGTTCATTACGCAATAGAAGAAGCGAAAAGGAGAGGAAGAGGTAGTTTGATTGTGGTGAACCTATCGGGTAGAGGGGATAAGGATACTTTTATTGTGGAAGAGGCGATTGGGGATAAGAACTGAAGACATCCACTCTCTGTTCTGAAAACGACACGAAAAGTTTATATATACCCTTACACCCTTAGAATTTCTGGAGGCAAAAAAATGATATTAGAGATACTTGCGTTTATTGTCGGACTGGTTTACGGCTACGTGAATCCTAGAAAGGAAGAGCGGTGGGAACTTTTCAAGAAGGATTGTGTACGGGATAATTCTGGGGATTATCTTTGGTGTTATCGCTTTTTTCGTGGGTGGACTGCTCTTCTTTACGGTTGGTGCAATCGGGATATTTATAAATGTGGTATTCCTCGTGATTATATTCATTATTGGTACGTTTGTCGGTGACGTGTTGGAAGAGGCGATAAAGAAGTAAAAAGCTTTTACATGAAAAGCAGCATAGTGACTCAATGGGGCACCTGAGGGTACGAAAGCGATAAGTTCCATACCAAAAATTGTAGGCATGATATAAGGTGTTTAGTCCCCGGAGAGGGAATATCCTGAAAATGCTTGCCACAAGAAAGCATAATATCCAGCTAAAATTAAATATTGACACAGATTAACGCTGATTTACGCAGAAGAAATTAAATCCGTGCAAATCTGCGTCTTAAATATGTAGAAGTTATACATTATTATACAACAATAAAACCCAAGTGGTACTATGAGTGAGATCGCGATACTGCATCTGTCCGACATCCATTTTAAAAAGAAGAAAGACGAGGACCGCAAAGCATTTCGAGAAGATGTAAGAGCGAAAATGCTTGCTCAAATCAAGGTACATATAAGCAAAAACAAATCAAATCTTGATTTCGTTGCAGTTACAGGTGACATTGCGTTTTCAGGGAAGGAATATAAAGAAGCCAAAAGTTTCTTTGACGACTTAAAATCAATATTACCCAAAGAAACAGTCTTTCTACCAGTCCCGGGAAATCACGATGTGGATAGAGACTACGTGGATGAGTTTTTCTCTCTCCACGGAATCGTTAGGACAGGAAAAACTGATAGATTCCTCGAGTCTAAAAAGAAGATTAAGAACGATATCAATGTCAAGTTCAAGGCGTATAGAGATTTTTCAGATTACCTAAATCCAGCACTCTACGTATCAAAAGACGATTACTTTTGGGTCAAGAATTTCGTGGATAAGAACGTATCTTTCCTGGGTCTGAACAGTGCATGGGCATCCGAAAGCGAGGAAGACAGGCATAACATCACCCTGGGGTATCCGCAGGTGATGGATGCTTTTACAAAATCAAATTGTTCAACCCGAATTCTTCTGATGCACCATCCCTTATTTGAGTGGTTTTCGGAGGAAGATTTTTCTCGATATCGAGAGGAAATACTCAGCCGTTGCGGGTTGATACTTCACGGACACGCACATTCGGATATTGCTTTGTTGGTCGGAACCCCCACCTCTTCTTGTATCAACCTTGGAGCAAACGCATCTTATACGGACGACAAGAGAGGTTTCATTGGTTTCCAGTTCATTAAAGTCGAATCTCAGGAGGAAGGTTTGAGCGTGCGGGTCTGGCCTTATATCTGCGATTTGAGGGGTGGAGTAAGATTTCATCCTGATAGAGACCGCTATGATGGTCAGCGTGGAAAGGATTATTTTAATCTTAATACCTTTGAGTACTCTCCAGATCCTCAAATAGAACCACCCCAAAAGATCTCGCCGGAATACAAGGACTGGGTAAGAGAATTCCATTCGACAATTTCTTATGATCAGTTGGCGAAAAGAGGTGAAGTACTGCCGGTTCAACTACTCGAGGTCTATATTCCTCTTGAAACCGCCAACCCTTTCTATACGGCAATGGATAGAACAAGTAAGGATCGTGATGAAAATTTAAAAGAGCCCGCAACCATAGACATCGAGGCGCTTTTAGGGAGAGTAAATTGCATTCTTCTTCGCGGCAAAGCAGGCATGGGTAAGACAACGTTGATAAAACATCTCGCTTATACAATAATCGAAGGCTCGTGTCAGAACGCCCTCCGGGACTACCTCCCGGTGATGGTATTTCTAAAGGACCTCTGGCTCGTTTACCGCGAAGAACTGAAGAAATCCAGAAGAAAAATCACTTTTGAACCGCTATTGAAAGCATACCTTGAAAAAATCAAATGCCCCCTCGACCTGGCGGTTATATCCAATTTCCTTCGACATAACAAGGCCTTGTTCCTGTTCGATGGTCTGGACGAGATCCCTGTGGAAATCCGTGATGACCTTGTTGATATAATTGCAGAGTTCCAATTCGAAAACAAAGAGAACCGGTTTTTAATTACCGGGAGACCACATGGTATTGCTGGTAGACCAAATGAACGATTTGGGAAATACCTACGAGAAATCGAATATCTGGATGATACAAAGATAAAGGATTTCATAAGGAAATGGTTCAGAGCGGTCTCAGGCAAAGCCACTGGAATTGCAGATAGGACTGCAGAAAATATGATTTCTGATATCGGGTTTCATGAACATGTATCTGTTTTTACTCAGAACCCACTGCTATTAGCCGCGGTGTGCGTTCTCTACCTGGTTGGCAAACGGATCCCGGAACAGCGGGCTGACCTCTACGACCGCATAGTAGAGAATCTATTGTGGCGGCGTTTCCACGACTCTGCGGAACCCGATAAAGTGAACGAAGTTCAGGAGTTTCTCATGCTTTTAGCTTTCGTGATGCAGAATAAGAATCGCAAGACCTTTGAAGTCGGTGATGGGTTAGATGTATTGAAGCAAATTTGCGTTCAAAAGGAAGATGAGCCGGTGCATGTTTATCAAAGGCGCATACATCATCTGTTTGACGAAATCGAACCCAACTGCGGGTTATTTGACCGGCTGAGCGGCGGAGAAATAGAGTTTACTCATCTAACCTTTCAGGAATTTATGGCGGCAAAGCACATCGTTTATATGGATCTTGGCTATAACGAATTTCTTGAGAATGACTGGTGGGCGGAAACGATTCTCCTTTATACCGGTCTCCTGAGTCTTGAGATGAGAAAGAGGAGTAACGACGTAGTAGAGAAAATTTTAAATACAAAACAAGAAGATGAAAAAATTAAACAACATCTCTGGCTGCTTGGGTCGAAGGCACTGCGCGATTTCCAGCCGTCCAAAAGGGATGATAAAGTTGTGACTCTTGCACGGGATAAGCTGTATGAATTGATTAACTCAAATGCCAGTATAGAAGAGCGTTTTGAGGCAGGAGAAAATGTCGGTGCACTGGGCGACCTACGTATTAAAGCAGATAATATGGTCCTTGTAAAAGAGGGCAAGTTCATGCGGGGAAGTAGTGAGGTTGATGATGAAAAACCCTCACGCGAAATTTATCTTGACGATTTCTGGATCGGCAAGTACCTGGTAACAAATGAAGAATTTAAGGAATTCATTGATGACGGAGGTTACGATAAGGACAGGAAAATTATGTGGTCCGAAGAAGGTTGGCGGTGGCGTGAAGAAAACGAGATTTCCAAACCTGAATACTGGCATGACCGAAAATGGAATGGCCCTAACTTCCCTGTGGTTGGTATAAGCTGGTATGAAGCGGAAGCCTATGCCAATTGGTTAAGTGAAATAAAGGGATATCAGTATCGTCTGCCGACAGAAGCCGAGTGGGAAAAAGCAGCTCGTGGAGCGGAGCATTTTAAGTATCCTTGGGGCGAAGACTTTGATAGGAATTTGTGCAATTCCGATGAATCAGGATTGCATCGTACCAGTCCCGTAGGAATATACCCAAATGGAAAAAGTCCCTATGGTTGTTTTGATATGACCGGTAATGTCTGGGAATGGTGTTCTGACTGGTATAGTAATAATTATTATACAAATAGTCCTGACAGAAACCCTAATGGGCCTCTCAAAGGCGCCAACAGGGTCATCCGCGGCGGTGGCTGGAACCGCTACGCCAGGTACTGCCGTTCTGCGTTTCGGCACCGCAACGACCCCCGCTGCCGCTACTACTACATCGGCTTTCGTCTTCTTCAAGAGCTGTAACTACTTTCTACAAACCTTTCTTTCAAAAAGAAAGCTTTACCAAAGAAATATCATACCTTGTATACAATGAGGAAAGAACAGAAAGCTTCAATGACCGCGTAATGTCCAATTTTTTAGCGGACAAGGAGATACTTCGATGGGAGAGTCACTTCTTTGAACGCAAGAACGAATACTTCTGGACCGTGCTAGTCGAATATCGCCCGGTGGCTATATCGCAGACAGAACCCGTCAGGAAAACCGAAAAAGGCAGAGACGAAAGCTACAAGGAAATGCTTACAGAGACTGACGGGCCGCTCTTCAACGTACTCTGGGAATGGCGGGCAGAGCGGAGCAAAGAAGAGGAAATACCACCATATGTCATCTGCACCAATTTCCTGCTTGCTAAGGCAACTCAAACTATTATTTTACCCAGCTTTACCGCAGAGAACGCTTGAGTTCGCAGAGAAAAATAGGTGTTGGGTATCGGTATCCCTATTCTAAATTCTACATCCTCAGCGTTCTCCGTGAACTCTGCGGTTAATCTGACACTATCGAGTTATTATGGGCACGCCTTGGGGTAAACTGGTTATTGTGTGTTCCCGAGACCTCGATATACATGCCCGAATTTACCCATTTTGATAATTATCATAGACACAGATTTCACAGATTTTCACAGACGCTACTGTCTGGATTATTACGTTTTTACGGGTTGAATCAAAATTAAAAAATCACTACACTACTTTAAATCTGTGTTAATCAGCGTTAATCGGTGTCTTAAAAATCCTTGAAAATTGATACAGTTCGGGTAAATTATTATTTGTGAGTTCCCTTATTAAGATGAAAAGCATAAAACTATTATAGGGGTTGATATGACATTAGAAGAAACGTTCAAAAAACTGAATATTAGAAACGAGAAAGCGTTGATCGGCTTCGTAACCGCGGGCTATCCCACTGCGGATGCTACTTCAGAGATAGCAGATGCTTTAATCCGTGGCGGCGTGGACATCTTAGAGTTAGGTCTGCCGTTCTCGGACCCTATTGCGGACGGCGTCACGATACAACGCGCAAGTGAAATCAGTTTACGTGCCGGAATGAACACCGATATTTATTTCGATGTCGCCGCAGGTATAAAAGGCGTAGATAAAGTCTGCCTTACTTATTACAACCTGGTATTGCAGCGAGGTCTGGAACAATTTGTGAGCGATTGCGAAGCCTCAGGGATAAGTGGCATGGTGTTGCCGGATTTACCGGTTGAAGAGTCAAAGCCACTGCTAAAGATATGCGAAGACTACGAAACCGATTTGATATTTATTATTGCGCCCACGACCACCGCGAAGCGAATGGCGAAGATTCTGGATGCCGCTGCGGGATTCATATATGTGGTGTCACTGCTCGGAGTAACGGGTGCGCGGGATACAGTTTCAGATGCGATACAACCGCTTATTGAAACTATAAAGAGGCAGGAGAGGGGTAAGGAAGTACCACTGGCGGTAGGATTTGGCATCTCGCAGCCGGAACACGTAAGAATAGTTTGCGAGTTCGCGGATGGTGCAATCGTGGGTAGCGCATTCATAAAATTAATAGAGGAAGAATTAGATTCCCGAAATAAGATGCTTCAGCGTATAGAAGAGTTTACACGGAGTTTAAAAGCAGGTACGAAAGTCGCTTAGTTGTTCACAGATGAACTAATATATGATTAGGCGGCAGAGTAAATGGAAATTATAGACGTAAGAAGGGCGTATGGGATAGAGTGTTCGGAATTTTCGTACGGTATAGACAGCGCACTCTCAGTTACGGATGCGTGTGGCGTAATAGACGATATATTGAACTCAGAGATAGTAAGCCGAAAAAGCAACCCGCGGATCAAATTGCATGCGAATCTGGAAGCGGTAGAGGCAATAGAGCAATTTGCACTTAAAGGCACAGAACGGATTTTTGAAGTGAATATTGGGCCTGTTGCAGACGATATTGCAATATTAAAACGGCTTTGGGGCATCGTAAAGGAGAACAAAGGAAGCATCAATGAAGTTTTGTTTAGTGTTAGTGAAGAAGATCAGGGTCCTATGTGGACTAATAGCATAAGTCCGGGAAGCGGATTTGAAAAGGTGCAGAAGCGAATATTAAGCGATTGCGATGAGTTGGAGGACATGGGTGGCGTAGAGTGTTTTGAATATACAATGGCAATAATAGGTAAGCATTCGTTCGCACCGGTTTTCTGCGATATTGACTTCCTCGATACAAACATGGGCATCTATTACAACGGTGTAAGCAAAAAGCTAAAGAAGGAGTTAGCTTCGTTTGACTTCAACTTCGAGGTTTTCTTTGATGTTGAATGGAATATCGAATACCAGGACGAATATATGGGTTTAACAGATGTTTATGTGAACTGGTGTAGCCTGATCTTAAGGAAAGGTGACGAGGATGTGGATATTTCTATAGAGGGCCATACCGACCTCTGTGGCCAGGAGGAGCAGATACCCAAGGCTGTGACGAGGGTGCTTAAAAGAACAACGAGAAACAAATGAAGATAAGGAAGGAGGCGTTTGGCTATACCCTCTTCACGAATCAAACTTCAGGGAAGTCGGGTCAAAATGCTTCACCGTTTGTGGTTGAATTAGGCGAAGAGGCGATTTATACTGCTACTACTCATCTCAGTGCCCCGGAAGTGGTTCATCTTTGCATAACTAAGAGATGCAACCGCAACTGCAAGTTCTGTTATATAGAAAAAGACGATTATGAGCCACCAAGTAATACAATAAAGGCGTTGATTGACCAACTAACGGAGATAGATGTGTTTCAAATAGCGGTGGGTGGTGGGGAACCGTTTTTACGTGATGATATATTTGAAATAGCAGATTATGCCGCTAAAAAAGATATATTATTCAATATAGCGACAAATGGGAGTTTGATTGACGATTCTCTATCGAAGAGGATAAATGAGAAAATAGATCATACGCAGCTAACCTTCACTGAATACGATGGAGCTAACCTGTATGCGGCATCTAAGCTTTCGAGGTTTGGCTTCAATCTCCTCGTGACACCGGGTATAGCATCCAGGCTCAAGGACCTACTGCTTTTGCTCGATTCTTACGGGCCAGATAATATCTTATTACTGGAGCCGAAACCTACCAATCTGGAATGGTATGAGCGGAATAGTATAGGAAAGGAGGAGAAAAAGAGGATTATCAAGACTGCAAAGTTAATGCAAAAGAATATGGCTGCAAAAATACTGGTAGATTCCTGCTTCTCTTTTGAATTAGACGACACGAAAGGGTGCATGGCCGGACGGAGAATCTGCTATGTTGATTATCCATACGTATATCCCTGCTCTTTTCTCGCGAGCGAAGCGATGAGAATGGGGGATATGCGAGAAGATAAGTTCATCAATATATGGGAAAAGGGCACCGCACTGGATACTTTCAGGAATGTAGGATTGAATGATGCACTAAGAGACTGTTATTTATTAGAGGAGTACAAAGCAAAAGCAGTGATATAGATAAAAATGCCAAGTTTTGGGATGCACCTTGCTCTTACGCTTTTCTTCATCGCTGCGTGCTTGAAGGCAGAAGATAGGAAGTTTGCACTGGCTTTAATCCCTCTTGGGATCATATGCGACCTCGATTCTTATATCGGCGTGCATCGAGCGACATTTCATAACCTGTTTGTAATATTCATTCCTCTTATCGTTATGTTTATACTCTGGCGTTTACATGTCAAAGCGATAAAGGATAAATACTTCATTTTGGCATCGCTGCTCTTGGCATTCCACATATTCTTAGATACTTTCTATAACGGTGTGTTTCTGTTCTACCCGTTCTCGGATAAGAGCTATGACATCGAATTCTGGCTCGGTCTGAAGGAAACGGGTTTGAGTGCCATATTCCAGTGGACAGTCCCCGGGAAGGTAGGGGAACTAAATTATGTGGTTACTCCAACGCCCTCAGTGCCTGAGATAGCTATTATAAGTGGAATCGAATTTGTAGTGCTAATATTCGCTTCGATCACTTTCTTTTTAAAGTTCCAAGATACATATTCTTCAAGTTTTTTATATCAAAAACTGCGTATAAGAAAATAGCCCGGTAGTGTAGCGGTCAATCATGCGAGGTTCTGGACCTCGCGACGGCGGTTCGAATCCGTCCTGGGCTATACAACGGATTTAGCGTGAACATGCCGATAAAAACGAGTGAAACGGAAATAAAACATCTCTTGTTGGCATGGCTTGCTCTCTCTTTCGCGTTTACCGTGCTAATCAAGCGCTGGATGCCGCTGGGCTATAGAGAAAGCTGGCTTGCAATTTTTATCCTTTCTGCGATTACTGTAGGCTCTGCTTTTATTCTCCACGAATTATCCCACAAGTTCGTGGCGCAGCGGTATGGTAGCTGGTCCGAATTCAGGATGGAACCGTCCATGCTTTTGCTTGCTGTGGTAATCCCTTTCTTTGTGCCTTTCATATTCGCAGCGCCGGGTGCTGTTATGATATTCAATCCGTATCTAACGCGAGAAGAAAGCGGAAAGATAGCGATAGCAGGACCGTTGATGAACATAGCATTAGCCTTACTTTTCTTGCCCCTGTTTATCCTTGCGCCTTACGGTATTCTTAACGAAATAGGTAGGTTCGGGGTACTGATAAATACCTGGCTTGCTCTTTTCAATATGATTCCCGCTAGCGTATTGGATGGAAAGAAGGTGTTAGCATGGGATAAGAGCGTATATGGAATTGTTTTGATTATTTCACTTATTGTGCTGGCGTTGAGTTGGACCCTTACATGAAAGTTTGGATACAAGCAACAAAATCTCCACCCGAAACGCACCCGAAAAGTTTATAAGAGTGTTTTTAATATGTATTTAACACATGTTAATAGCATATGGTAAAAACGCTGTAAGATTTAGGGGGTGATACGAGAAAATGAAAAAAGAACTGGCAATAGCAATAGGATTAGTTCTGCTGATAGCTTCGGTGCCTTACGTAACTGCAACTACGAGTGTAGCGGGTCCCAGTAGGGTAGCTAATGAATCTACTTTTACTGTTACGATTGGAACAGATTTAAATACAGTAGAAGCGGCTCATGTGAACATAACCTATCCCGCGGACCTAACAATAGATGCTACAAGAGCAGACCCGGAGAGACGCTTTGATTTAGTTGAGAGTCAGACAGGTGGAGACGCCACTACGGGCTGGGTTGACATAATAATGGCAAAAAGCGATGGCTTTACCGGTAGCCCTACCTTTGCTGAAATGGACTTCACTGCCACAAAGAAAGGGAATTACACCATAAATGTTTCGGCAATAATAAACGGAGCAGCAGATAGTGTAGAATCACTTACTGTTGAAGTAATCGCTTTGTCCGGAGATGTTAACGGGGATGGTGAAGTGAACTACCTGGATTTAGTAGGAGTTATAGACCATTGGGGCGAATCAGACACGATATATGACGTAGATGGAAACGGAACTGTCGGGTATTCAGACCTAACATTTATAGTGAACCACTGGACAAGTTAAAAAAGTTCGCACAATATCGGTGCTGTATTACGAATTAATACAGAGCCGCGAATCAATGCGTTCTTTTTTTCCTTTCTTCTTTTATTTTTTGAAGGCAAAATTATTAGAAATAATCCCCCACTCTTTCTATCGCTCTTGCAAGAAGTTCTGCGCTTTTATCAATATCTTTCAGGCTTAATAACTCCACCGGCGAGTGGATATACCTTGTGGGTACACCTATTACTCCTGTGGGTATGCCGCTTCTTGTGAGATGAATTATGGCAGCATCGGTCATGCCACCTTCGGACACACTGAGTTGATAATCTATCTTGTAGCGAGCTGCGGTATCTTTAAGCCATTTCAGCACTGATGGCGGTGTAATTATACCACGACCCGAGGCATCGGATACGGTAATTACCGGTCCTTTATCTAACTCAACCGATGCGTCTTTCTTCTCTATCCCCGGATGTCCACCCGCGATGTCAGTATCAATGGCGATCGCCACATCAGGATCAAGATCAAAAGCCGAAGTTCGCGCTCCTTTTAATCCCACTTCCTCCTGCACCGTGCCTACTACATATACCTCAAATTCCGTATTCGCGCGTTTAAGTGCTTCTATCATTATTGCAATACCGGCACGGTTGTCAAAAGCTTTGCCTGTGACTCGATCGTTCGTAAGTGTGGCGAAATGTCTGTCTATGCTAACGGGAGTTCCGATTGTGATGCCCTGCTGCTCCACTTCTTCCCTACTGCTTGCGCCCATGTCTATGAACATATCTTCGGACTTTATCGGCTTATCCCGCTCTTCCTTCTTCATCCGGTGTGGTGGTTTCGAGCCTATAACGCCGGTCACCGCACCACCACTGTCTGTATGCAAGACCACCCTTTGATTGAGCAGCGTCTGGTCAAACCAGCCACCGATGGTTGAGAATCGCATAAAACCCTCGTCTTCTATATACTTTACCATTAGCCCTATCTCGTCAAGATGCGCTGCTATCATAACCGACGGTTTTTTGCCCCGCTTCGTTGCTATCAAATTCCCTAACCTGTCGGTCTTTATTTCATCCACATACGGCTTTATCTCGGTTTCTACTATTGCCCTTATCGCACCTTCATAGCCCGAAATACCGTGTGCATCCGCCAATTTCGCCAATATATCCTTTAGTTCTGTCATTTTTATCCTCACGTCACATTACAAATAAATCATTATCTATGCTTTTATAAAACACCCATTCGGAAATAAAACAAATGTGTAAATATGACACAAGCTGGAAATAGTGCAGGAATACAGAAAAAGATGAAGATGGTCTATGGACCTGTCCCCTCAAGACGTCTTGGACGCTCTTTAGGCGTAAATCCGATTCCGTTCAAGACCTGCAACTATTCCTGTGTGTACTGCCAGCTCGGTAGGACAACCAATATGACCAATCGCCGTAGCGACTTCTTCCCGCCCGAGGAGGTCTTAACCGAAATCAGGCAGGTAATAGAAGAAGGAAGCAGCCGCAGAGAAATAGATTTTGTTACCTTTGTAGGCGAGGGCGAGCCGACGTTGTGTAAAAGCCTGGGTTGGTTAATCCGTAAGACAAAAGAGCTGGCAGATATTCCCGTAGCCGTTGATACGAACGGGTCACTTCTTTACATGGATGAAGTGAGGGATGCTCTTTTACATGCGGATGTGGTTATGCCATCTTTAGATGCGGGCACCGCCAAAACATACAGAAAGATAAACAGACCGCACCGTGAGCTCAGTTTCGAGACGGTCGTTGAGGGTATGCGTGAGTTCCGGCAAGAATATGATGGTGAGCTGTGGGTAGAAATCATGCTGGTAAAGGGGCTGAATGATACAGAAAGCGAATTAAAAGCGCTAAAAAACGTGCTTGATACGATAGAACCCAATCGAATCCATATAAATGTTCCGATAAGACCTCCTGCGGAATCGAAGGTGCTGCCGCCGGATAACGAAGCTATTGCACTTGCACATGCGATTCTCGGTGAAGGCGATGTAATAGATATTACCACCGCGGAGATCGGAGAGTTCTTTGCTCATGGATTCACGAATCCCGAAGAGGCTATATTAGCTATTATATCGCGGCATCCAATGAGGGAGGAGCAGGTTAAAGAGACGCTAAGGAAATTAGGGTTTGGTGATAGCGTAAAGCGATTAGAGCAAAGCGAGCTGATAAAGAAGATTAAATACCGCGGAAAGGTTTTCTGGGTTACCGATGCGGAAAAAAGAGGTAATCGGTAATCTGATCAACTACGACATTGTACGGATTCTCACTCGTCACATCTCAACGCTGATCGTTGCTTCCTCTAAGTACAGCTCAATTTCTTGCTCTTTTGCATACAATTCTATTTCTACCATTCCCGTAGTGTGGTTGGCAGTGACATTATAGTAAGAAGAGTTCAACTCTTCAAGCGTCTTATTGAACCAGTTCCTGATGCCATGAGAGTAGCCTGAATTGACTGTTATGGTCAAGTTTGAGTAAAAGAAGCCATTAGAAACGGTTTTATTTTCAATGCGGAGCAATCTTACGAGAGTAGCTGCTCCCGCTCTGCCAGGTTCACTCGCACCTGTCAAATTCACCAATGAAATCTTTATTCTTGTTCTGTTATTCGATACATTCTGGAAAGAGATATTAAACGGGCTGCGTACAAATTCTTGGTCATCCTGGCTCTTTATCACCGCCCCGTTTTCGTACGTAATAACCTGGTTTGGGAAATAATGATAACTGCTTTTGAATGTAATATTCCCAGAAGTATTTGCGAAAATTACGTTTTTATGCGAATAATTAATGCTCACGTTTATTAATGTAGGAGTTTTTGAAGGTTCCCAGGTTATCAGTTCGGCGCTTAATTGCACGTAGCGATGCCCGTTGAGTGTGGGAAAAATTGTGGATAGATTTGTTCCGTTCTCCACTTCCATCCAGGGTGTGGATTTGATCATGTTTGCATCCAATGCAGTTCGGACCTTCATAATGATTTCGGTTGCAGGTGGAGAAGTTAGTGCATGCCAAGTGATATTTCCGTAAACCGTGCTGTTACTCTCGGTATCGTTGCCGATGTGTCCATTGGTCATATCGGATTCTATGCATGCCGAAGCGTAGGGAGGACCGGAAAGAGTGAGGTTACCTGTGGTGTCATTTACATTGCCATATTTAAGTGAGTAATTACCGGTAAAATTATCCAAAGTCCATATGCCGGGACTACCATCACCTGTTTCACTCAGTCGCACGCTAATGTTTCCCTTATTTGGCGAAAAGCTTAGAGTACCTGATGCAAGAGGTAGCGCGATGAAAGACTCTTTAGTGGGTGTCAATTTAATGGGAACGGAATTGTATGCAACCGAAGATTCGGCATGAATAAGCGAACTTATAGTAGAGTTCAATGCGACAAAATCGTCAGTCACTTCGGTAGAATGCAGGAATTCGCACTCTTTCGTCTCAATAGGTGCATTGATGGATAGATAAATGGTGGTTGCCGTAACAGCGATCATGATGAGTATGACTGCACCGATCGCAAACGCTTGTGCATCCGTAGATGCTGCGAACCGTTTTAAATTTTTAAACCACATCTAACGCAACCACTTTCTCGCCTTCCTTTACAGTCATTAACTTCACACCATGCGTATTTCTTCCCTGTATTGGGATATTACGCACCAAAATTTTTGTTACCATGCCGTCAGAAGTAGAGATCATCAATTCATCCGATGGTTTTGCTTGCATTATACATACCACCTTACCATTTCGTTCACCAACTCTTATGCTAATCACACCTTTACCGCCGCGATGTGTCTCTCGGTACGCAGCCAACTTCGTTCTTTTTCCATAACCATTCTCCGTTATCGTAACGACTTTTGAATCGCTCAAACCGAAATCAACCGCATCAATACTTGCTATCTCATCGTCCTTATCCAATCGCATTCCCCGTACACCCGCCGCATACCTGCCCATTTCTCTCAATTCCTCTTCCTGGAACAATATCGCCTTCCCGTTCCGGGAACTTATGATTATACCCGTTCGCTGCCCACCTTTTATCAACGCCACATCCTGTAGCGAATCGCCCTTGTCCTTTTTAACCTTAACGGCGACTATGCCCGTTACTCGTATTGACTTCAAATTTGCAAGTGCACTCCTTTTCACGACACCGAGTTTGGTGACGAGAACGATAAAGAAATCCTCGTCTTCCTTGCCCAATACCGTATCTACATCTTCAGGTATAGAAACAGCGGATACGAACTTTTCACCACCTTCTATGGCTACGCCCAGACCTGGAATGTTCACCAGCGTTTTCCCTTTTGCATGCCGACTGGTGGATAGGATTTTGTATACATACTCTTGATACGCCCGGCCATATTCGGTAAATAGTATGAGACGTTCCCTTGTAGATGCGCGTACGAATTTGATAATAGCGTCATCATCTTTCTTCTCTATCACGGCTAATCCTTTCCCGCCTCGCCTCTGCCGTTTAAATGTACTCGTGGTTAATCGCTTCACATAATTACGCTGTGTAAAGAAGAGAATCACATCTTCCGCCTCTATAAAGTCACGCTCGCATAACTCCGCCACAGATTCCTCTATCATTGTCCTTCTCGCATCGCCATACTTGTCCTTACGCTCTATCAGTTCGTCCTTTATAATGCCAAATATCCGAGCTTCGGATGCCAACACCTCTTTTATCCACTTTATCCTCGCTGCTGTTTCTGTACGCTCGGTTTCTATCTTATCGCGCTCTAAGGCACTCAACCGTGAAAGCCGCATATCCAGTATCTCTTTCGCTTGCTCCTCGCTCAGCTCAAATCGCTCGATTAAAGTGGTTTTAGCGATCTTACTATCGCTTGATGCTTTTATTAAGCGTATTACCTCATCTATATTCGATATTGCAATGATTAAACCTTCTAAAATGTGCAGCCGCTTCTCCGCTCGGTTTAATTCATAATTCAGCCGTCTAATCGTTACTTCTTTCCTGTGCGTTATAAAGCACTCAATCAGCTCCTTTAACGTTAATACTTTTGGTTCTCCGCCCACCAAGGCGAGATTAATCACACCAAACGTAGTTTCCAGTTGTGTATGTTTATAAAGATTATTTAAAATGATAGGCGCATTTGCACCGAGTTTTAATTCTACTACAATCCGCATACCTTTGCGGTCCGATTCATCCCTCAGCCCACCAATACTATCCACTTTGTACTTCTTTGCATATTCCGCTATCTCCGCCACTAACCTGCTCTTATTTACCTGGTATGGTATCTCTGTTATGACTATTCTATCTCGCTTACCCTTTGTTTCTATCTCCGCTTTTGCTCTTATCCGTATACTGCCCCTACCAGTCTCATACGCCTGTCTTATGCCCTCGTAGCCAGAAATGATACCCCCCGTAGGGAAATCGGGTGCTTTTATTATCTGCATTAATTCGCCTATACTCACTTCTGGCTCGTCTATCACCCTTATTATGCCATCCACCACTTCCGCTAAATTATGCGGTGGCATATTTGTAGCCATACCAACGGCAATACCCGAAGAGCCGTTTATCAACAGGTTAGGCAACCTTGCGGGTAAAATCTGTGGTTCCTTAAGAGAGTTATCAAAATTATTCGCCCATGTGACGGTATCTTTATCAAGGTCAATTAGCAGCTCCTCCGCTATTTTTGACATCCGCGCTTCGGTATATCGCATTGCGGCTGCGGAATCTCCGTCAACACTACCAAAATTACCCTGACCATCTATTAACGGGTATCGAAGTGAAAAATCCTGCGCCATTCTCACCAGCGCATCATAAACGGCAACGTCACCATGAGGATGGTATTTTCCCAGTACATCTCCCACTATTCTTGCTGATTTCTTATGTGGCTTATCACGAGTGACGCCGAGTTCGTGCATTCCGTATAATATACGGCGATGCACCGGTTTTAGCCCATCGCGAGCGTCCGGAAGAGCTCTTCCCACAATCACGCTCATTGCGTAGTCTATATACGAGCTCTTCATCTCCTCTTCTACACTGACTTCTATAACTCGCTCATGTTCTTCTTCTTCAGGTTCGACTTCTCGCTCGTTTTCGCTCATTTCTTCACCATGCTTAAATTATTTATGTGTTCTGAAGTAATAAAAGATGTTGAACTTGCTCAATGAACTGTGCAAAATCCAAAATAAAAGGTTTGGTAATTGTTTAGCGAACCACAAGATTACACAGATTTCCACGAGAGAACAATGATTGGAATCAGTTTTTATTACTTTAGAGGCTGTCCCACAATTACCCAACAACCACAGATAGCATCCCACCTGCATATCACAAAAAGATTTATTTCGTTCTAACACCTATGCCATTCTGAGTTAGTCCTACACAGAAATGCGAAATCATCTCTAAAAAATCGCGAAATTCTAATTCCACTCGAAATTTAAACGAAAGGTTTTTATTGCCGTCTGTATAACCCTTATTTAACTATAACAGCGAGGTGAAGATAAGGAATGGCGAT
>QBUM01000222.1 GCA_013180585.1 Candidatus Methanophagaceae archaeon GoMg2 | reverse complement strand
TTGTTTGTTGGCTTCTGTGTTTTTCTTGTGTTAAAATGCAATGATTTATTTGTGGGACAGCCTCCGAAGCCATAAAAATGAATAGAAATAGATGGGTGCATGGACTAAGTGCAATCGTGCTGTTGTCTGTACTTGTAATGGCGATGCCTGTTTCAGCGCAAGATCCTACTGCGGAAAGTTTTGGTGTGGACAATGCGAGTGGTGCCCACGGGACTTCGGTAATCGTGCCGGTAAACATTACAAATGTAAGCAACGGTCCAATTAGGTGCATTGTATTTAATGTTGCATATAACAAGACGGTAATAAACGTTACAGACGTTTCAAGAGGCAATGCAACGTCTACTTGGGGTGAATTAAAAAAGAACAACAGCTTTGCATGGGGTACTAGTGTTTCGCTCTACGGTGATGCGGCAGATGGTGCAGTATATATACAAAATGGGACAAGTGATTCTGTAGCTCTGCTAAACTTCAGCGTTGTTGGAACTCGGGGTGAAATGACGAATATGAACTTTACGTATGTAAATATAAGCTTCTCTGACATAAGCGGTTATAAAGAAGGATCTGCACCCCCAAAGAATGGTACTTTTACTGTTAGCGGCACACAGTCCTGGTATCTGCACAACGACAGCGAGATGTACAAGGGAAACCAGACCAATCCACAGGGCAATATTACAATAAACCACAGTGACTTTCATATCTGGATTGCTGATTCCCCGGCGCAGACAGACGTTACCTTTCCCGTGAATGGTAATAATTGGACAGGGCTGATAACGTTTGTATCGGCACCGGCAGACGGAGATACATTCACGGTTGAGATAGGTAATTCTACGGGTGGCACCGATTTTACGCCCGGAGGACCACAGGCAACTCTGACTGGAAACGGCAGCAAAAGTGTATTCTCGTTTGAAACAACCGCAGCAGCGTTTACTGTGCCAGCAGGAAAGTTTTTAGCTCTCAATGTGACAAACGACAATACGAGTTTTGACTACAAGGTACAGACCGGTATGGCATGGAGCTACGTATCATCACCCGGAACGGACCCGGGCTACCCGATTCCAGAATGGTGTACAATGACCCTTGTTTCTGTTGGCTTGCTCATGCTTACGGGATACCTTTGGTTGCGAAAGAAGAAATAAAAAAGCATAATTCTACTAAAATTGATTATTGACACCGATTAACGCGGATTAATAAAAATCGTATTTGATAGCTAATCAAAAAACCACGAGATTCCACAAGATTAACACAAGATTTTTTTGGTTAACATGGGCTAAAATAGCCGAAAGAGTACTAAAATATGATTACTATTGTTGTTCTCTCGTGTAAATCTGTGTAATCTGGTGGTTAGCTAAACAATTACTAAAAATCAACAATATCAAACTTAAATAAATCAGGGTAAATCTGTGTTTTTAATAAAAGGAAGTTATACATTATATACAATGAAAAAAACCGAATCGAGGAAACGAAGAGGCTTAATAGGATTGAGATTGGGTTTAGCTATATTCGTGTTGTTAACGGTATTTGCATTATTTGAGTTAACGGCTCTGGCAGCGCCCACCGCAGATAAATTCGGTGTTGACGATGCCAATGGGCTTATAGGGACTTATGTAACAGTACCTGTAAACATTACAAATACAAGCAACAGCCCGATTTTAGGTATTGTATTCAACATAGCGTATGACAAGACGGTTATAAACGTTACAGGCGTTTCAAGAGGCACTTTAACGTCTAATTGGGGTAATTTAGGCTTTAACAACGACTTTGTATGGGGCACTCGGGTTTCGCTCACAGGACCAGCCGCTTATGCCATACAGAATGGCTCAAGTGGTTCTGTCGTTCTTCTAAACTTCCGCGTCATAGATAGTGCACCATATAAAACAGACATGAACCTGAGCGATATTCAATTGTCGGATCCGTCTGGTAACGAAGGACCAGCACCAGTGAAGAACGGGACGTTTTATGCTACCGGGACTTTATTCGATACTGGTCCGGGCACTTATCCCTCCATCTCCGGCACACACATTGGAACGATTACGCCGAATTGTGATATTACCGTGCATACACTCTATACGTATTCCTGTGAAGGCACAGGCGGGCATACAGAATACGTCTGGATTCAGGGGCCTAACGTGAATGAAAGTGCCTCATGGGACGGTTACAATGACGAGTATCAAAACATAGAATTCGAGAATCCATTTAAATTAATAGAAGGTAAAAAGTACAACTATACAATAAAAACAGGGTCATATCCTCAGATAGTACACGAACACAGCAAAAACGTAACAGGCGGGGAAATCACCTGCACTCAATTCACGGACGCAAACGGGGCGATATACGATGATTGCATTCCCGCAATAATGTTTGTATAAAGGAGCAAGAAATGGATATTAAAACGTTAGCGTATGGAATGGGCATTAGTGCGCTGTGTTTGGTAATAGCACTGATACCCGTATCAGCACAGCCGAGTGCCGATGATTTTGGTCTGGAAGATGCAAGTGGAGAGCAGGGAACACATGTAATCGTGCCTGTAAATATAACAACAGTAAAAAACGGGCCGGTTCAAGCTATTGTATTTAATATAGCTTATGACAAGCGAGTCATAAACGTTACAAACGTTTTAAGAGGGGAACTAACGTCGGATTGGAATGTTTTCGGATTTAACAACGATTTTGAAGGTGGAGTTCGTGTTTCACTTGCGGGTCCTTTCGCGTATGCCATATCAAATGGGTCAAGTGGTTCAATCGCGTTGCTCAACTTTAGCGTGGAAAGAACATCCGATTCGATAAATTATAGCCATATGACGCTGAGTGATGTCGAATTGTCGGATCCCGAGGGTAATTTCGGAACGGCAGCCGCAAGAAATGGGCTGTTATACGTAGTGGCTACTCCTCCACCATATAACCGAAGTGGCGCGGGCGGAGAAACGGACGCAGATGGAGACGGTTATCGCGACATAGATGAGACGTTTGTAGGAACCGATCCGAATGACCAACATTCCTATCCTGGTTCTGATGCGCCCGCAGTAACTCCTGCATTGACTAAACAAACAATAACGGCAACACCGGCACCCACGGCAACAATTACTCCTGCGCCTGTGTCGCCAAAACAAACGTACAAACTCTTAATCATTCTGATCGTCGCTTTGGTTGTAATTGGAATTGTATGCTTTTATTACTACGCCAAGAGGAAATAGGCTTGATTCAGGGTTTGATAAAGGTAATAAAGGTGTTTAGTCAAGAACGGAGAAAATAGTCAGTTCACTGCTGCCCGACTGGTAATCCAGCAATAAAGCCTCAATGATAGCAAAGCGCTCTGTAGCAGTGAGTTTCTTGAACTCTTCAAGAATTCTTACTTGTGACGTTAGCATTTTAAACCTCTATTTTCATATATAACGTATAACTTCTACCTATTTGAGACGCAGATTTAATTTCTTCTGCGTAAATCAGCGTTAATCTGTGTCAATAATCAATTTTAGTTGGATATTATGCTTTCTTGTTATATCCGCCGAATATCTAAAGATGTGATGTTTTACGTTATATATTATATTAATAGATTATGGTATATTAAGAAAGAAGAAGTAAGGGCTGGTAGATCAGTTGGAAGATCACTCGCTTGGCGTGCGAGAGGCCTCGGGTTCAAATCCCGACCAGTCCATTATGACAAAAAGAGATAGGGGGCCGCATCCGACCCTGCGCATCAAAGGAACAAAAAGTCAGTCTCTATTAGATAAAAAGATAGTTCTGGGTGTTACAGGCTCTATCGCAGCAGTAAGAACTGTTGAACTCGCACGCGAATTAGTAAGGCATGGTGCAGATGTGTACGGCGTGATGAGTGAAGCGGCAACCGAAATAATTCACCCTTATACGCTTCATTACGCCACGGGTCACGAAGTGATAACGAAACTAATGGGTAATATCGAGCATGTAGAGTTCTTAGGTATGGAAGGTTTCGCAGACCTGTTTATCGTCGCACCATGCACTGCAAACACGTTAAATAAAATCGCTACGGGCGTGTCGGACACTACAGTGACTGCATTTGCAACTACTGCCTTCGGCTCGGAAATACCGATTATTGTGGTGCCGGCGATGCACGAGACCATATATAAGAGTCCGGTTCTGATAGAGAACCTCGATAAGCTGAAAAGGCTTGGTGTAACCGTCATAGGGCCGAAAATAGAGGAAGGGCTTGCTAAGATCGTGTCAATCGAGAATATGGTTCTTACCATTGAGCGTGTACTCTCGCCAAAGAAGCTTCTAGGAAGACGCATCCTTATTACAGGTGGTGCGACCATCGAGCAGATAGACCCGATAAGGATTTTAACAAACCGAAGTTCCGGCCGAACAGGTGTAGAACTCGCAAGGGCGGCATACAAGCAGGGAGCCGAAGTCACGCTTGTACACAGCAGAGCGTTGGATTTAATAGGGATAAAAGAAATCCGGGTGGAAACAGCACGAGAAATGATTGACGCTTGCGTTAATGAACTTCGCATGGGTAAAAAGAGCGGTAAAGAATACGATGCGCTTATATCCTCTGCCGCGATCGCAGATTTTACCGTTAAATCGTTAGATACGAAAATCCCATCAGGAGGTGAGCTCCGTCTGCCTCTTGTTCCCACTCCGAAACTGATAGAAGAAGTACGTAAAGAATTTACGGAACTCGTTATCGTGGGATTCAAGGCGGAGACGAACGTTTCCGAGCAGGAACTGATAGAAAGAGCGCGGGAAAAGATGGAGAGCTACAACCTTGCGATGGTAGTTGCAAATGACGTTGGCAAGGGTGGAATAGGAACCGAAGATAACGATGTGTTTATTTTAAGCGCAGGTGCAGAGGATATAAAGCATGTGAAAGGCGCGAAGAAGCTGATAGCCAAAGAGATAGTAGAGGAATTGACGAAGTCTTTTTGAATACCAGTTATCACAGAATTCGGCCTATGACTCGGACGGGCTTTTTTATATGACGTTTCAGCACTTCTATATTCCCCTCCTCCAGTGTAACAAGCACAGCAGTAGAAGGACCCGCTGATTTCTCTATATCAATATCAGGATCCGGTTTATACTTATATCTCGCATGCATCATACCCAAGCTACCTTTTATGCCTGCATGACCCACGGGTATGATTTCGTGGACAAAAGCCATCTTTGCGAGTTTCTGCATGTCCTCCACCATCACGATACTACTGGCATGAGCTTTTAGCACTTCCTGTCCTACCGTTGGCTCACCTACTGCGAGAATAAAATCATTCTTCAACGATTTCCCTACTTTTAGCTCTTTTTCCATGCACAAGCCCAATGCGGTAATTCCTATACCCGTTTGGCTTGTTTCGATGTTCTCCTCGGTATGCCCTTCTATTATATCCAAAGATTTTATTTTATGCGCTTCTTCGCGCACTCCCTGGAATATTGTGGCACCGGTGGGAAAGAATTCCACGCTAAGGTTGACGACTAAAGCAATCGGCTGCGCGCCCGAAGACAGAACCTTTATAAGCACTGTTCGTGCCATCAACTGTCCCAAGAGTTTGCCATCAAGTTTAACTATATCTTCGTTCTTCGGACCTATCCCGCCGGAAGAAGAATTAGCCAGCACGAATGCACGGCCATTACCCAGCTTCATAATCACAAGGTCGCCCCATTTAGCGCTTGAAACCGCATCCGGTGCTATTTTCAGGCTCCTCAAGTCTATGAACCCGCCTATGTTCTCTAATACTTGAAAATAAATCGTTAGTGCGTGTCGCATCACTTCAGAGCGAGTGATACCATTCTTAGCAGCGATTTCATCAAGCTTCTTTAGATTCACTTCTGGTAATCTGATGTTTACGGGTTTCATAATTTTTTTCTTATGTTCAATAATCTGTAATCACAAAGATTTTATGGGCTTTATTTATAACTCTTTACTCGGAGTTCCCTTCGAAAACTTTGAGGGGATATATTTCTTCTTTTTTGGGGGAGGGGGGGGTTAAAAGTTGTCGTGGATTTTCGGCTGCGGTTTTTTTTTTGTGCGGTCAATTACAAATCACGAGTTGAATGTTGTATTTGATCTTCATGCTCCATAGATAAACGAAAAATCCTGTGCCGTCCCAAAAAGAATTAATGAAAAAGAAAGCGTGACCAAAGAAACAAGGTTTTTCTTTTAGTACAGGTTTTCTTTTTATGAAAAAGAAAAAGTGTAATGAAAGCGTTAACATTGCTATCCGGCGGCTTGGATTCGATACTGGCGACTAAGCTCGTCTCAGACCAGGGTATAGAAGTCGTGGCACTGAACTTCATCTTGCCGTTTACCGCAGAAAAATGTGATTATGCAGGTGCCGTGGCAAAACGGTTCGGCATCCCTCTGATACAAGTAGAAGCCGGTGAAGAATACCTCGATATATTAAAAAACCCTAAACACGGCTATGGCTCTGGAATGAACCCCTGTATAGATTGCCATATTTATATGCTGCGAGAAGCGAAGCGGGTTGCAAAAGAAATTGGAGCTGAGTTCATGTTTACTGGTGATGTCCTCGGAGAAAGGCCAATGAGCCAGCACCGGAAGGCGTTAGAACTCGAAGAGAAAGAAGCGGGGTTAGAAGGCATGGTTTTGAGACCGCTGTCCGCAAAGCTGTTACCCGAAACTATTCCAGAACGCAAAGGTTGGATAGACCGGAGTAAGCTGCTCGCAATTTCGGGCAAGAGCAGGAAGCCTCAGATTGCGCTTGCACAAGAGTTTGGTTTGCAAGACGAGTATCCTGCACCGGCTGGCGGTTGTCTCTTGACCTACAAGGAATTCGCATCGAAAGTACGGGATTTGTTCGAGCATAAGGAAGAAGTAACAATGAGAGATGCGTTGTTATTGAAGATAGGCAGGCATTTTCGGGTTGAGTCCTCAAAAATAATAGTAGGCAGAAATGAAGAGGAGAATAAACTTCTTTCCGATTCGAAAAGTATCGAGGATTATGTTTTTGAAGTGCCAGGTTACGGAAGTCCGATAACGATTTTGGAAGGTACTAAGAGCAAAGAAGCGATTGAAATTGCAGCGAAGCTGACGGCGAGATATTCGGATGCTGGTACCGAAGAGAAAGGTGTGTTGGTGGAATACTGGGTTGAAAAGAAAGAATCAATTGTTGTTGCACCTCTGCCCGGAGAGGAGGTTGCTCGGTTGAGGGTATAAGATTCGTATCAACCGCCCCAACCAACTCAATTATTAAAGGGATACATCGGTGGCAGGTATCCAATCGAGGCTGCCCCGCAATTGCTTTTGGAACTAAACTTTCCACTTATTTTTGGGTTTGCAATCTTATTTACCCCTATTTTTTTGCACGTTTTTGAATTGTTAAGCAGTCCCTATACCTAAAAACTTGTGTTTCAAAACTTCCGTCTCCGATTCGATTCTTTTACAGAATATCTAAAGCAACCTCCAATTTAAGCTCTTTACCCGCAAGCGTAAACAAATCCGCCTTCCCGTAGTCAGAAATCACCTCAGCCGAGTTCTTTGCTTCCTCACGCATTTTTTATAGAGGAAACTTAAACATACCATCAAATACGGAGTACGAGATGGAGAGAGATAAGTTGATACCAAAGGCGTTTTTCATCACTTCCGGTGTGGGCATGGCTAACGATCCGGATACAGCCTTTGACCTCGCATTAATGGACGCAGGGATAAGCGAATGTAATCTGGTTGAGGTTTCTTCAATACTACCCGTGACCGCCGTGGAGATAGACCAGCAGGAGCTGACTCCCGGTGGGATAACTTTCTGTGTGATGTCCCGCGCTGATGGTAAATCGGGTGAGGTTATTGGTGCAGGGGTGGGTTACGGATGGCTATTTCACCATTCCAAGGATTCGCCCCCTAAAATAGCTTTTGGTATTGTTTGCGAACACCACGGGCATTATCCTGGTGATTATCTGCGCACTAAGATAAGAGAGAAACTGTACATGATGGCGGATAGTCGTAATCGTGAAATAGAGGTTAATAAGGTAGAGGTGAAATCAGTAGAAGTAGCAGAGGACAAATTCGGGTCGGTAGTGGCAGCGCTGGTGTTTGTATTCTGATACGTTTCAATAGTACTTGTATAGCGAAGCTAAAAATACCGATGTGGCTATTTCGTTAAAATAGAAAGACACAAAATGTAAGGAAGTTATACTTTCTGTAAATGTACAAAAAGCTAAAAATAAAGGGGGCAGGGATAAAGCAATGTTAAAGAGAATAATTACGATATTGGTTTTGGCATGTATCTTAGGGGCATCTTTTGGATTGGGCTCCGGGACCGTAACGAATGAAGGGTTAGATTACGTTGCAGGGCATAAGTCCGGGTACAGCAATAATGCTTATTATCCAAGGTGGAGTCCTAATGGTACAATGATCGCTTATATTAGAGACGATACGAAAAAATCAGATGTTTGGATCATGGATGCTGATGGTTCAAACAGGACACAGTTAACAGAAAATGAAGACGTCACAGTGTCGGGAGTAGAATGGAGTCCCGATGGCACGAAGATCACTTATTGTATCTACGATCTTAAGGAGGGGTATAGCAATACAATTTGGGTGATGGAATCAGACGGTAACAATAAAACTCAGCTAACAACCGACAGACGTAGTTATTATCCTGCGTGGAGTCCCGATGGCACGAAGATCGCTTATAGTATTCGCAATATTGCAGGGGGGGATAACAATATTTGGATTATGGATGCTGATGGTAGCAACAAAACCCAACTAACATCCGGCTGGAATATTTATAAGCCCGTATGGAACCCAGAAGGCACGGAGATCGCTTACGTATCCTATGCAACTGCAAACCCAAGTATTCGGATTATGGATTCTGACGGTGGGAACACACGAGAATTAGATCGTCCTAAGCTCACTTCTATTTCCTATCGTTTCGATAAAGACCCAAACTGGAGCCCAGATGGCTCTGAAATATTGTTCATATCACAAAGGGATAGACTAGGATACTGGGATATTTTTTTAGTAAGCTCGAATTTAAGTAATCCGACGTTCCTCACTAAAAAAATGCGTTACGGTAAGACTTATTCTTATACCGATATTAGCTCATACAGCTACATCAATCCTGCGTGGAGTCCAGACGGCTCTAAAATTGCATTCACCGCAGGCATTTCTGAAGGTAATAGTTTTATATGGATGATGGAAGCAAATGGCAGCAACAAAGTGCAATTATACCCTGAAGAAGGTACAACAATCTTTGAAGGTTACTTTTACGACTTAGCATGGAGTCCAGACGGTTCTAAACTTCTGTTCACCGTGAAAAAAGACAATCGTAATAGTATTTGCATAATGAAGCTCGGAGAAACGATTACTCCTGCACCCTCGTTAATGCCAACTCTTACGCCAACTCAAACGCCATCAGCCACTGCGATAGCAACACAAGAAGTTGGTCATTTAGAAGTAATATCCACGCCGGTAGGAGCAGAAATATACATTGATGACGATTACAAGGGCGTTACGCCATTGACTATTTCCAATATTTCTGTTGGTAACCATTCGATACGATTAACAAAATCAGAGTATGACGATTGGACGTCTTCAGAAGACATCAAAGCAGAAGAAACGTCTTCTGTCGCGGCAAAACTATCAGAAGCAGCTACGCCTACAATGACACCGTCCGTACCCGTAAAAGCACCTTCGCCGCCCGGATTTGAAACGATCTTTACAATAGCTGGACTATTAGCAGTGGCATATCTCGTGAGAAAGAAGAAATAAGTGTACATTTTCAAAAAATTAGTGATTGTTTAGTTAACCACAAGATTTCACAGATTTCCACGAGAAAGTTTTTATTTGAAAGAAAAGCGTTACCAACAACTTTTTTACTTTCAGTAAAAACCGTGACTAAAAACGTTATTTTTGTTTTTCTTTTAGCACAAACATTTCTTAAAAAGAAAGCTTTACCAAAGAAACAAGGGTTTTCTTTTTCAGCGAAGTCGCGAAGCATTTTTAGTCAAACTTTTTCTAAAAGTTTGTTGATAAACCTTTTTTAAAAAGGTTTTAAAGAAAAAGTGTTGTGTTAATCTTGTGAAATCTCGTGGTTTTAAAAAATCACTATACAAATACAAAAATACCCTGTATGGATGCAGCATTTATTGCTCAGTACCATCACACAATATCAGCCCAACTTGGCTGCATCTTCTCTCACGCGCGTTCTTACCCGTTTATGTATCTTTATTATCTCGTCTCTACCTCTTTCGCCTGTACGCTCTACATTATGGAAATAAGGCAACGACAACTTCTGTTTCATAATAGAATCCCTTATGTCTTCCGTAATGCAGTTCTCAGGAATACTCATAGGATCCTTTTCAAAAAAATCCCTGTTCGCTTCCCATTCAGCTACCACTTCCATCACCTCGCCTTTCCCGCCACGCGCAAAAGCATCGCATAGTATGTAAAGAAACCTCATATCAACAGATGCGAGTCCCACATTGGCATAAGGCACGGCATATTCGTTACCATTGAAAACGACCGATACACCACCGTGTGTTGCAACCTCCTTCAGCATCTTGTAATCGGTAATGCTATCGCCAACCACGATAACATCGCTCAGCGTCACTCCTTTCTCTTTCAATATTACCCTTGCAGCATCCGCTTTTCTTTCGCCACCTATTACCCTTGTTTCGAATACGTCAAAGCCCAAAGAAGGAAGTTGCCGGAAAAAGAACTCGTCCAGACGTTTTGATATTAATGCGGACTCGTCAATGCGTGAATAAAGCTCGATTATATCGTCTTCCGCTTTTTTTATCAAAGAAAAGAAAGCGTCCTTATATTGGTCTTGTATATCCTGCTTCTTCCTTTCTAAGTCCAACGCCGTGCAGATAATATGCCCGGGTTCGATTCCCAGCTTACGACCTATATTATAAGCGTGATGTTCGTAACTCGTTGATATAATGTAGATGTCCCAATTTTCAGCACGTAAGAGCTCAGACAGGTAGTCTGCACCTTCTACTATCTTCGCGCGTTCCGACACCTGCCTTATATCTTCTTTGGTTATACCATGCAACAGAAGGAAAGGGATGATTAACGCTAGGGTATCCCCGGGCTCGTAGTCCTTTCTGCCCTCAAGCGTTATTATATCGTCATACCTGCTTATAACCTCAAAGATCGCAGCACCATCCGGTCCTATGAGTTTCATCACCTCGTAAGCATTATCCTGCGGAGATAAGGGCCCTTCAAGGTCGAAGAAGATTGTCTTTTCCATTGTAAAATACAAATTGTGGTATCTAAGATAAAACTTTCTCACAAAGAATAATTAGGAACATTTAAATTAATATACCTAACCTAATAATATTAGGGTATCTAAATATGCTGAGTAGAAAAGCGGAAGACTATCTCGAAGCGATTCTGAACATCACGGAGAAGAAAGGTTATACGCGGGTGAAGGATATAACGCAGGCATTAGATGTTAAGCCCTCCAGTGTTGTGGAGATGCTAAAGCGGCTGAATAGTTCGGGGCACGTTATATATAAAAAATACGACGGTGTAACACTGACACCGGTAGGGAAAGACGTAGCAGCAGTTGTGAAGGATCGGCATGACACTATAAAAGCGTTTTTGATGATAATAAAAGTACCGGGGGCAATAGCGGATAAAGATGCGTGCATAATCGAGCATGAATTGGACGCAAAGACAATAGAGCAGGTGAAGAACTTGGTGAACTTTGTGATATCCGCGCCTGATTATCCGCAATGGCTCGACCACTTCGATACATTCTGTACAACGGGAAAGCATCCCTGCGAAGAAGAGAAGCGGAAGAAGATCGGTTCTTCCACGGAAACCAAACATTTTTAGGTTTTCAAAACAAAACCGAACTTTTTTAGGGTACATTATTTATGTGCCTAACAGTTATATCTCTGCCTATAGTTAGGGCAACCTAAATTGAATGTAAGGAGGCGATATGGATGGACGAAATGGGGATAACGAAAGTGATGAAGGAGCTTGCGAGGCTACTGCAAGATACCTCTATTACAGAAGAGGAAGAATGCGAAATGGATGAACGGATTGAAGTGATAAAACGCGAGTTGGGCTCGTGGTTTATTGACGACTATCCCCTTTATCAGGGTTCGTAATTGGGACACAAACGGATTGAAGGAGGTTAAGAACAGTTATGGAAAAAGGGAGTGGTGATGGGAAAGGGAAGAGGCGGATATGGGAATTCCAGTCCTACACAATCAGTCGAATACTGGGGTTGAGTTTCGATGAGAGAGAGCTGAGGCGATTGGTTAAGGACTTGAAACTTGATTATGGCAATTCAGCACTGCCTGAGATGTATCAGCATCTGGCGCAGATATGTAGAACGCCGAGTTCGATTGCTAAGCGAGTAGAAAAGATACTGGATAAGCAATTCGCATCACATAAAAAAGAATTAGCGGCTTTAGGCACGCAAAAGATATGTGCGTTTTTAGAGCGTGAGAATGGAACGGAAGTTGCCTTTAAGAACGTCTCTATCGCGGCGCTTATCTGGTTTGCAGCACGAAATGGAGACGTAACTCGAAATGAATGTGAAAAAGACACTAAAAGTGGAGAACTTGAGGCGAGGATTTCCACGGCTCTTCAGTTACAGGAGCATCAAGCGCTGCGGTTTTACGATGAGCTTATTCATAACTTGCCCGAATCCATCGGTAACGCAGCGGATTTGATTAAAGCGTTTAATAATTCTTTTGAGTCGAATGTAAAGCTGCAGCGTAGATGTGAACGGCTGGAGCAGAAAAAAGAAGAACTGATCTTGGAGCGTGAAACAATAAAAGGCGATAAAGTCAGGCTGGTTCATGATTTAGACGAGCAAAAGCGATTGAATGGGCAGTTAGCAAGAAGGGTAGATGAGCAGGGCGGAGAAACGGCGTTTGAAGAGGTTAACGCTATGAAAAGCGAAATTGAGTTCTTCAGAGACGAAATAAAGAGGTTGAACAGGGAAAATACAGATTTGATGAAGATATATACATCAGAATCCGATTCCATGCAGAGAGGTGGGATGAATATAGGGATGGAGCCAAAGTTCGCATGTCCTGCTTGTAACTGTAAGAAGGATCCATCTGAAATGAGGACTCAACTTAAAGACGTGAGTGTGGCTTATGTTGGCGGAGTGGAGTCACTTGAGTCGAGTTACACGGAACTGGCGAAATCTTTTGGCTGCCCTTTCTGTTACCACGGCGGGCACTGTGAGAGAGGAAAACGGGAGATAGAAGGCATTGTAGAAAGAAATGACGTGATATTTTGTCCTGTGGACATAAATAGCCATAACGCTTGCCGGATGGTTAAAGAAGCATGCAAGTTGCGGGACAAACCTTGCTATTTCCTGCGTAGTTCTGGTCTGACAGCATTTAAGAAGACGTTGCTGAATTTAGCTGCGGAGTGTTGAGGGCACAAGGACAAAATATTATTTTCCGCCTCACAACTTTTCTTTTTTTCGTAGTTGCCACGCCTGATAGCGGTTGTGGAAAAAAAAGTATTTGTTTAGCAAGCCACAGGATTAGACAGATTTACACAAGAAACTTTTTCTATCAAACAATAAGAAAGTTTAACCGATAGTCCTCTTACCTTTTTTAATTAATTGCTGATGCTTTTAGCGAATGCCTAAAAACAATTCAAAACCCATTCTCAAACATTAGTTCATATCCGCTTTGCTTTTCGCCTGCATCGCTTTTTCGGGCAACTCCTATCAGGGTTGTTATGCAACTGTCCTTTATTAATAGCAGCCATCACCTTACCTTCGCTTTCATCCATGAACAATTATAGGGCATCCCGCAGTAAACGATAGCGCAAGGTAAAAAAAGTCTTATATCTCCTTTACACGCCCACCCAAATCAAAGACAATACGGAACATAAAGCGTGTTTTGGTCTGAAAATACATTTTCATGCTCATGGGTGTCCCCATGGGTCATGATGGTTTCTTTTTAAAAGGTCTTGGTATAAACATCGGCACTTCATTCATATAATCTTCATATTGCGAACCAAGCTTATCAATTAAAAGTTTTTCTTCATATCGTGAAATAAAGTAATAAAACAGAATGATGATGATCCATATGCAGAATGAAATAATGGATAAGGAAATAATGATGAACCCAAGATACAATAAAATAGCACCTAAATAGATTGGATGGCGAACAATTGAAAAGACACCTGTTTTTATAACGGCTAACCCATTCCGTTTTTCTCCAAAAACTGTTTTTAGGCCGGAACGAGCAAAAAAGAACGCGAGTAAAAACACTGGTAGTGACAAGAGTACCCTGAGATAAATTGAGACTGTCGGTGTAAAGAACTCTGAGAAGTGTAGAAGGTCCTTATCAACTAACCATCCAGCAATAAAAAGTATGAGAAGTAATAGTTGACCTATGTCACCTATCGAATGCTCGCCCGCAAGATCGTTGCGATCTTCATGTCCTTTTCGCTTATAACCTTTTCTTTCTTTCATAAATTATCACTTTGAAAGCCCCAACCAAGCCACAGCCGATTTAAATCGGGTGCATCCCTGCTAAACTCCCTATCATCTCAAATATCCCTTTTTGCATTTAAATACCGCCTTTTTCTATCATAAAAACTCAACAAACTCTTCAACAGTCAATCCCGCATCTTTAATCAAACTCCTAAGCGTACCTCTCTTTAGCTCCTTGTGTTTTGGCACAGAAAGCGTAGTGGAATGTCCAATTTGTTCCATGATGATATGATTTTTCGTTTGTCCACTTGCGACCCAACCAGCTTTACTGAAGGCTTTTACTGCTTTGAGTCATGATATTACTGGTAACTTCGCCATTTACACGGCTACTTCTATCGCTTTTTCTTCGACACCTTGTAGCGCTCTCTGATTAATAACTTCCATACATCCCTGTATTGCATCTTTGATGTTTTCCAACGCCTCTTCCATCGTATCGCCTTGTGAATGGCATCCCGGCAATGCGGGGCAGCTCACATTGTATCCCCCATCTTCTAAATCTTCCTTCATAACAACTTTAAATTTCATTTTCTCGGCACCACTCAATAGATATATTTTTGATATTAAAAAAGCTTTCAATAAAAGTCACTACACTCGGAATAAATTCCGAGGCATCCGTTTCTGAGACGACTCGAACTTCGTTCCAAAGCAGTTCTGCATTTCTTACAAAACCTGTCTTCTTCCTTATTTTCAGTTCCACATTTAGTGCAGCATTTCATCTTCACATCTCTTTGATTTTAATACCACATTTTGGGCAAAATATTGCATCTACTTCGAGTTCTTTTACGCAATTTGGACAGTATTTTACTAAAACTTATGCATTCTCTTCAGGATTATAGACTTTATCTTTAATACCCTATTTCCTATTTTATTTTCTCCTTCGACGTTTAATAACATGTTCTATAGCTGCTATTGCTATACCTACTATTACAGCGTACAATATATGCAGCCTATGCTCCACTATTCCCTCCCATATCGTCTTGTGTGTTGAGATGTCTACCCCTGCGTGATTTGCTGCTTGTTCCAAATATTTAAAAGGAATAAAAAACCCTCGCTCTTTATCCGATGCAAACGCCATCATCCCAGTACAATACCCTTCCTCATCAATGATTGGACCTCCGCTAAGTCCGTGTCCTGAATATCCGTGAAACCGATAAACGGTCATTGCTCCCATTGTCGTAGATGTACCCAATTCACCACCATGAACGCTTGCGCCTTGATATCTAATTTTTTTTAGCATTTCATCACCAGCCATACTTATGAGTTCTTGAAAAGTATCGGGACGAAGCATAGGATCCAAAATAATCCTTTCTACCGCGTTAACAAACTCCGTATCAACATCAACTCCCGGATAGCCAATAGCATAAATATTCATCCCTTCTTTGACTTCTACATCTTTAAAGGTAAGAGATGGGACATCAGAAACCTCGATTTTAAGGATTGCAATATCCAAGCCTGATTTCGGGTCTCCCTTATAGATAACCTGTTGTACTCTATGCGGCTCATCCTCCTTGTACCAATAAACATAATTAACAGCATCTGCATATACATAAAATTCACCTTTTTCCAATTTTTCAATAACAATCTCATAATATATCTCAAAAAATTCATCCAAACTATATTCTTCATATCCCCACTCCAACCAGTCATATACTATATATGTGTCAACGGCGGCAAGTTGTAAATCAACTTCATCATGCTCAATGGCATGCGCCGCCGTCATTACATATCCATCATCGTTTAGAAGGAAACCAGTAGCTGAGCTAAAAGGAAACGCAATGGGTTCTGTCACCCATCCAGTCTCGTTAAAATAAATCTCAATAGTACCATCAACCCATGTGAAGATATAGACCACACTCTCCTTGGCATCTAAGACTTCTTTTGGATACTGAGCACTTGTAAATGGAATTGTCATTAAAGCTATCATCAAAAAAATTGTTATTGAGACCTCCACTCTTTTTGTTAACATTTTTTCACATTTTGTACGCTTTCATCCATTCTGAGCCGACTCGAGTGTTGCTCGATGATATAAAATATTTTAGGTGTACTGATCTGGAACAACCCAGCGCAACATCAGTAATATCTATCATAAATAAAACCACCTTGCAACGCTTTTTCCAGTCCAATAGCATATAGGGATTATACCAATCACTGTGAAAGCCATAAACATCCAAACAAGAAATTTTATGAAAAAACCTAATGTACCCAATTCATACTCTGAATACCAATCCCAACCTTTTATGCTCAAACCACTGACAACTATGAGGGGTGTGAAGAGAATCCACAAAAAAATACTTCCCATGCCGTCTACAATATCTCCAAGGAGCAAGATAAACCCAAGAGCGATAGTCCAGAGAAAAGCTCCAATCAGGAAATAGCTAATTGGCACAATCCAATCATTTTTTTCCATTTTTTATCCACTCATTGTTCCATAAAGCCCCAGCCGATCCACCATCGGAATAAATTCCAAGGCATCCGTTTCTGAGATGACTCAAACTTCGTTCCAAGGCAGTTCCGCATTTCTTACAAAACCTGCCTTCTTCCTTAGTTTCAGTTCCCCATTTAGCGCAGTGTTTCATCTTCACACCTCTATTATTTTAGTACCGCAGTATCTCCTGATTATTGGAAGAACTATCTGCTGGCAGAAATTTCCACTATTTCGGCTACTTCTGCTTCTGAAAAGCCATACTTCCTCATGAGAACCTCGCTCGCTCTATTGACACTGATTCTTGCGACTTCTTCCTGATTCACTGTCCGACCGGCTGAAAGCTGCTCCTGGGTGACTTCTAAGACATATTGCATGATTAATTCATTGCACTCTTCCGTCACAAAGGTACAATCCCCTCCTGCCAATATAAGCGCTTTCACTATCTCCATGTGACCTTTAACAGAAGCTAAAGCTAAGGCTGTATTGCCATCTTTGTTCTTCACATCAACATAAGCTCCAGCTTCCAAAAGCGTTTCTACTACCTCAGTATTACCTAATTCAGCACTAGCAGTCAAGGCTGTACATCCATCTTCATACTCCGCATCAACATCAGCCCCTGCCTCTATAAGCGCTTTTACTATCTCTATGTAACCTACAGCAGAAGCCCAAATCAAGGCTATATTTCCGTTTTCATCCTTTACATTAACATCAGCCCCTGCCTCTACAAGCACTTTCACTACCTCTATGTGCCCATTCCAGGAAGCCCGAATCAAGGCTGTGTCTCCATACTTTGCATTAGCATTCGCTCCTTTATCTAAAAGCTCTTTGACTTTGTTTAGATCACCTTCGTTAGCTGCAAACATCAAAGCCATATTCTTAAGGAATTTGAACATTTTGCTTCCTCCTTCCAAGTCACTATACCCCCGGAATGAAGAGGCTGTCCCACAATTGACTTTAGTTAGCACTATAGTTGCTATATAGCTTAAACCTTTACTCAAAGGAGATAAAATTTGGGACCACACTCCTTTAATCCTACCACACAAACTTTTGATGGATGATTGGTCAATACATCCATTTTCGGTAGAATTCACTCCAACACCCCCTGTTTGACTTTTTATCGTCCAGATTCTCTTCAAATTATGCGCTATGCACGCCAGACTGAATTCAGCCCTCACGCCTTGCAAACCTCTGGTTAAAAACTCTCTTAACCCAATATTTTGCTTAACGTGCCCGAACAGCCGTTCTACGGTTTTTGCTCTCACACGATAGACCTCCTGCCCTTCTGGCGATTCCATCTTCTCCGCCATCTCACGTAGATTAGCCTCATTGCCGTAGCATTTGATCCGCCTTGGT
>QBUM01000249.1 GCA_013180585.1 Candidatus Methanophagaceae archaeon GoMg2 | reverse complement strand
TTTTGGTTAGCTTTGGGGGTCTGCCACCGCCAAAATTTGGGTTGATGCCTTCATATCCTTGCTCGTTCCATTGGTTTAACCAGTTATACCCTGTCTGCTTTGATATGCACATTCTATTGCAAGCTTTTTCAACACCATCCTCTAAGTACAACTGATGAATAAACAACAGACGCTGGAAGACGTGCTTGTTTTTCTCCTCTCGAATAAGACGTTTTAATTTTTCCAGCGAAATATGCTGGATAAGCGGGTTGGATGAGTCCATGTCATTTATTTAGGCTAATGGTCTAAATAATTATGTCAGATACTATACAAAGTGAGGGGGGTTAGATATTGACATTACGAGTTTTATAGGCTACCATATCACGTTACTCAAATAACACGCAATCGTACACCCGTGAGCACGGAAACACGGGAACCGCTGGAACGGACGATAGAAAGGAGTGTCGCGCTTCAGCCCGGTGTGGCATCCGTAGAAGTGAATATAAACCGGGAAAAGGTGCGTCAGGCTGCGAACCAATTCAAATACTGCGAGTTAAGCGGTGCAATGCTGGACGTAAAAGTGGTGGTCGTGTATGGACAAGCGGAAGTACATGTAAGGCTGAAATACGAAGCTGAGCTGGAGTACCCGTTGATGCGAGTGGAAAAGATAACAAAACAAAGTTAAATAGTTATACCTTAAACATTTATTTAAGAAAGAGGTGCATAAAAATGGATAAAAAAATATGGATAGCAATAGGATTAATTATAGTGATTTCGGTAGTTTCGCTTGGTATTTCCATTGCCGGATTTCTGCAAGCGACTACAGAGAAAATAGAGATAGTTGAGCCTAAGGTTCCAATGGAAAGTGTAGGATTTGAAGGACCGATTTACACCGGGACTTCTAATGGGTATATAATTGTATTCGAGAACGGGGTTACGTACTATCTTGCGGGTGATACCTGTCTTTTTGCGGGTATGAAATTCATCATAGGCGACTACTACAAGCCCGACATTGCTTTTTTACCCATTGGTGACTTTTACACAATGGATTCAAAAGATGCCGCATACGCCACGACACTGATAAATCCGAAGTTCGTAGTTCCCTATCACTACCATTCTTTTGCTGAGATGACACAAAACGCATCCGAGTTCGTAGCAGGAGTAAATGAATTCAGAGATAGGGGAGAAACAAGAGCAGAGCCTGTCGTCCTGGAATACGGCGTCTGGCGTGAATTGATGGGCATAAAATTCCTCTGGCTGGGGCACGCATCCTTTCTCATCGAGTCGGTGAACGGAACGCGAATATTGATAGACCCCTGGCTGGAAGCAAATCCCGACTGCCCGGCGGAATACAAGGACTATACGGCTTTCGATGATATTGACCTGATATTAGTGACGCATGGGCACGTGGACCACGTCACGGTGGATGAATTAGAGAAGGTAGTAAATTTATACGACCCTGTGGTACTTGCGCAGTGGGAATTAGCCGAATATTTAGATGACAGGATAACCGCCCCTGTCACCATCGTGCCGTTTAATAAAGGAGGGAGGGTTACGAAAGAAAACCTTATACGCTGGAGTTATGGGGATGAAGAGTTTATAAAGAAGATAGAAGGAATGGACGCGAACATAAAAATAACACTCGTGCACGCAGACCACAGCTCGTCTCCTGCATTCGGATATTGAGCTAAGATGAAGGAAAAAATCAGTAATATGTTGAAGGGCAAAAGTAGAAGAGCGCGTATAAAGCTCTCTTTCGTCTTTTTCTTTTTTTTGATTTTCATTATCTGTCTGCAAACGTATCTGACAATCGTTAACGAGCGGGAGTACATGATTGAATCCGCGATTGACGAGAAAGTAATGTTGGCAGAGACAGCCGCCATGAGCATCGGGTCTGCCGAAGTACACGCCGTTCCCGCGCATAAGAGGGAAATAGTGAGGAAATTAGCAGAACCCGATGATATCGTATATTGCAGAATAGTAAAGCCCACTGGAGAAATTTATTTATCCAATATAGTGGAAGAGCGGGGGGTGCTTATCAGGGACAGAGCTATTAAAACAGATAAAACAGTGATAAAAACTGACATATATGGCGTAGAGGAAATAAAAGTAGTCGTGACACCCAGCTATCGAGGTCATACGGTTTGGTTGGGCTTCTCTCTTGAAAAAGTTTATGCTGAGGTATGGAGTATGATATGGGGAAGCCTGGTGATTGGAATAAGCGTCATAAGCATAGCTATCCTGGTCTTTTATGGTTTGATATCCTTTAACAAAGAAGTATCAAGGGCTAATAAAGAATTAAGAGATACCCAGAAACAGTTAATTCACTCAGAGAAACTCGCGGCTCTTGGTAGATTATCTGCTGATATTGCACATGAAATAAACAATCCCTTGGGTGGCATAAAAAACAGTCTATATTTGTTGTCTGATTCGGTATCCGAGAATAAAAAAGAATATTTAGAGATTGCAGAGCAAGAAGTAGATCGTATTTCCGGGATTGTCCGGAGGCTCTTGGATTTATATCGTCCCCAAAAAGAGATACTAGCACCGACAAACGTAAATTTTCCGCTTGATGACATATTGGAAATCGTGAAAAAGCAATTCGCCAATCGGAGCGTGCGAGTAATTAAAGATTTTAATCCGAAACTGCCAGCGGTTATGGCTTCTTCAGAACATCTCAAGCAGGTGTTCCTGAATCTAATACTGAATGCAGTGGAGGCAATGCCCGAAGGTGGAGAATTAACAATAAAAACTTATTCTCACCCTGCAGGATCGCCAGAAGTTATAATAGAATTTACCGATACTGGTCGTGGGATACCTGAGGAAGAGATAGATAAGATATTTGACCCTTTTTTCACCACAAAGAAAGGTGGTAAGGGTACTGGACTGGGTTTGTCCGTATCTTATGGAATAATAAAGAGATATAAGGGTATAATAGAAGTAAGAAGCAAAGTGGGAAGAGGCACAACATTTAATATAATACTACCTATAGTTGAAAAAAATGGAGAAGAAAATGAGAGAAAAGATACTCATAGTGGATGATGAACATTCTTTTCGGGTCACCACCAAAGCGATACTGGAAGAAGAAGGGTACAAGGTGACGACAGCGGAAGATGGATTGGCTGCACTGGATATATTGAAGAAGCAGATTTTTGACGTGATATTAGCAGATCTGAAGATGCCAGGGAAAGATGGTATAGAGGTAATAGAGGAAGCAAAAAAAGTCGATCCATACACGATTGGAATAGTCATCACAGGCTATCCCTCTTTAGATACGGCAATAGAGGCGATAGGGAAAGGTTGCTACGATTATATGCCAAAACCGTACCAGGTGGAAGACCTGAAAAGAATCATTGAGAGAGGGCTTGAGAAGAACAGGTTAGAGCAAGAAGTATTCTTGTTGAAACAGATAGCGGAATTTTATAACGACCTGATGGCACACGACATAAATAATATAAATCAAACAACAATGGGCTATCTTAATCTACTATTGGAATCGAGTCGTAGCGACGAACAAAAAGAGTACATAGAAAAAGCGTTATCTGCGGTTAAAAGAAGTGCAAAACTAATTGAGGACGTGAGAAAACTGAAACAGGTTCAGGAAACTGAACCTGAACTAAAAGTCATGGATTTAACGGCGATACTAACGGAGTGCATTGACTCAGCCAAAGCAAGCCATAAAGATAAAGAAGTCACTATAATCTATAATCCTTCTGCAGAAAGCCAATACATCCTTGCTAATTCCTTAGCAAGCAACATATTCAGCAATATTCTGGATAATGCGATAAAATTTACGCCATCTAAAAAAGTCGCGATTGACATCGGTGTTGATGATTATTCAAGAAATGGTAAAGAATTTTATAGGATAAGTGTCGGAGACAGAGGGAGAGGAGTCCCAGACGAAGTGAAAGAAGCAATCTTCGGACGTTTCATTAGAGGGCAGCAATCTATAAAAGGAAGCGGGATCGGTTTGTATTTGGTGAAAACGCTTATAAACCGATGTGGTGGGGAAGTTTGGGTGGAAGACCTGATAAAGGGAGACTATACGCAGGGAAGTGTCTTTAATGTGATTGTTCCTAAAGGGAGGGCGGAAATCCGATGACAGATACAATATTTCTTGTTGAGGATGACCCAAATATACTGGTACTATTCAGGATGATGATAGAACGTAATAATGGCTACCGCATTTTAGATACTGCAACAGATGGACAGAATGCAATAGAGAAATACAAAAAATTCACCAAAAAGCCGGATTTAGTCATCATGGACCATAGAATGCCACTCAAGAACGGAATAGAAGCAACCATGGAAATACTCGAATTGGATGAAAATGCGAGAATATTGTTTGCCAGCGCTGATGTTTCTGTAAAGGAGAAAGCACTGGAAATAGGCGCCGTTGGCTTCTTACAAAAACCTGCACCCATGGATGTTTTGTTTGCTGGAATTGAAAAGGCACTGCACTGAAAAAAACCAAGGCCATATACCACTAAATCCCCATATAAAAAAGAAAAAGCACCGGGCGTTAGCTTTTAACCCGGTGCAGCTTACTTATTTGTCATTTACTACGCGACAGGTATATCATGTGCGTGGTCGAAATATTTTCCTTTGCCCTCACCGTCCACAACTACCACTTTAAATGTAAAGCTGACATTAGACGGAAGGCCAATGCCTAACTGATCTACTTGTTTTGCCAATTTATGTCTCTTTATATCGAACTTCAAGACGTTTGCGTTTTCATTTTCGACAACCTCAAGATTTTTGCCCCTGATACGTGCCTTTTTGTCTAACTTCTCATCGTTAAGCTTTACCAACACTACTTTAGTAACGTCATCTGCATCGTATAGGGGATTTCCGTCACCGTCTACTGCGGGTCTCAGTATAAACGTAACGTCACTGAGCATTATTGGTTCTTCTTCAGTCCACACGCATCTTGCCATTACCACCCCTGTTAGTCCTGCCAGCAGTATTGCCACGATTCCGAATGCAATTAGTTTTTTCATTTTTATGTCACCTCCTGTTTGTTTCAGACTAAACTTGTCTAATACAGTATTATTATGATGTGTTGTTAAATCTTTCGGACATTATAAGAAAAATGATGAATATTTATAACTAAATTATTAAAAAGGGAAATTATTTTATCACACTTCTGGAAGATAAAATTTAACGTGTTTGCCCTTCCTTATCAAGCGGATTCCAGAATATTCACTATCTCTTCTACTATCTTGGTCCAGTCTGCGTCCTTGCTTAGTGTACCTTTTGCACCCGTGTTGAGCGCATTTCGTTCTACTCCTGTTTTGGCGTAGGCGGTGAACAGGTAAATGTTTGCAGCCGGGTCGTTAGCCATTATTCTTTTGGTTGCTTCCATACCGTTCATCACCGACATCTTGATGTCCATAAGCACGAGGTCCGGCTTCTTACCTCCGTTTGTCAGTTTACTGTACAGCTCAACTCCCGCCTCGCCAGACCGAGCAGAATGCACGGTGAACGTATGCTTCTTGTTCCTCGCCAGATAAAGTGGCAGTAAATTGTGAAACTCTTCTTCATCCTCCACAAGCAAGATATTATATTCCATTTCTACCCCTCACATACAATATTGTCGTGATGTGTTGTTAAATTATTCGAACACTATTAAAAAAATGATGGATATTTATAACTAAATTATTAAAAAATGAAATTATTTTACCACACTTCAGGAAGATAAGATTTAACGTGTTTGCCCTACCTTGTCAAGCGGATTTTAGAATATTCACTATCTCTTCTGCTATCTTGGTCCAGTCTGCGTCCTTGCTTAGTACCTTTTGCACCCGCATCGAGTGCGTTTCTCTCTACCTCGGTTCCCGCATAGGCGGTGAACAGGTAAATGTTTGCTGCCGGGTCGTTATCCATTATCATTCTGGTTGCTTCCATGCCGTTCATCACCGGCATCTTGATGTCCATCAACACGAGGTCCGGCTTCTTACCTCCGTTTGCCAACTTGCTGTACTGCTCAACTCCCGCCTTGCCATGCCTGGCAGAATGCACGGTGAACGTATGCTGCTTGTTCCTCGCCAGATAAACTGGCAGTAGTGTGTGAATCTGTTCTTCATCTTCCACAAGCAAGATAATATAGTCCATTTCTATTTTCTCTCCCACATTCCGCACTTTACCACAATAAAATAGGGCACTTTCAGAATTGCGCACAACAACGAACCTGCTAAACAGTGTACGTTTTATGCGGATGCCCCTGCACGCATCACATCTCTCGCCACACCTTTTATACCTCCGTTTCTATCGTTTTCGCATGAAATGCGATAATCTAACGGCCCCTTTCTCCACTGCGTTGCATTGCCGCGTACCTCAATAACAACCACAGCCCTAACCGGTGCAATACATCCTCGCATACTCACGACCAAGCAATGAAAGGACTTTTTGATGAATCGGTCGCAAGTTCATGACATTCACCATCTCGGAACCTCTGTAAAGTACTGTAATACCCTCAAACACCCAGAAGACACGTCTGATTGTCGGTTTCTTCGTAGGGTGGTTCTTCTGATCAGGGACAGTCTCGTCTTCCTTATCCCGCGCTTCTCGCAACTTATTCTCAGCAATCGCGTAAACCATGAGTCAAACTTTAAGAAAGTTTGATCAAAATACTTCGCAGAAGCCCCATAATCATCACCATCGCGACAATTCGACTTTCCTGCTCCAGAAACAAGCTGTGGGCGAAGAATAGCGGGTCTTTGAGGAATCTGAACCCTCTTTCCGCATATTGCTGCTCCTTGTAAGCCGTAAGCACTTCTTCGTCACTCAGATTCTCGCGGTCCAATAGGTTTGTAGCCACGATGAATTTACCCTTTCTCAGCGTTTCCTTCTCTATTGTGGATTTATCCTCTACAAACGTCACTTTTAACCAATCATTCAGACTTGTAGCAAACGAAACATACAACTACACGCTAAAAACGGGCTCGTATCCTCAAATTATCCATGAGCATGAGTTTAATGCAACCGGTGGTGGAATAACCTGTACAGAATTCATAGACGTAAATGGCGAACGGTACTACGATTGGATCCCTGCTTTTAGGTTGTGGCGATAACATGGATTTACAAATCTCAAGCACCTTATCCTGTTCTTTGGATTTAGAAACATACACACGCCTTTGGCCAAAATCCCGTAGTAAAAGTTGTATTTGTTTAGCTAACCATAGATTACACAGATTTCCACGAGAAATATTAATATGGATCCGGCTTCATGTGTGTTCGGTTAAGTAATTATGGCCCACAAAACATCCAAAAAATACATACAAAAAGTATTTTATGGACACGGATTAACGCAGATTAACGCAGATGGAAATCACAAACTTCTAATTAATTTTGGGCGCTCTGCTCTGTGACGGTAAAAAGTCGTATGAAAGACAAAAAAGATAAATCCGTGTAAATCTGTGTAAATCTGTGTCGGAAATGCGTTGTTATATTATTTTATGAATCTTTATGTACGTTGAGTCGTACTTAACCGAACCCTATGGATCCGGCTTAAGTGTACTATTGGGTTTTTTATCTCATGTTAACCCCCAAATCTTGTGCTAATCTCGTGAAATCTCGTGGTTTTATCTCTGCTATACAAATAGGAAAACTTTATTAGAGGAGCGAAAGAAGTGAAGATAAGAGCATCCAAATCATGACAGAATTTGATAATACCCGCTGGGCTGAGAAGGACTTTGGCCAGCAGTATCTGGAAACCGCAGACATCCGAGTCGTAGAGCGGGACAGATTGCTGGCAATCTTGAAATCATTTTATCGCCATTTCCAGGGGGACAAGAAGCAATGCCGAGTTCTGGACCTTGGATGTGGCGATGGCGTTCTGATCCATGAGCTTTTGGGTATTGATAGTTCTATATCAGCCACGTTGGTTGATGGCTCCGAGGATATGCTGACTAAAGCTAAAAACCGGTTGACGGCTTTCAAAGATATCAGGTTCGTTAAGGCAAGCTTTCAGGAGCTATTGCATATTGGACTCCAGGAATTTGATTTTGTCGTTTCCGCGCTTGCCATTCACCATCTAACAATGAGCGAGAAGAAATCGCTATTTAAATACATTTATTCGCACTTAGACGCCGGCGGTTATTTTGTGAATATCGAGGTTATCCTTCCACCGACAGAGGCGCTTGAGGGCTGGTATCAGAATTTATGGCGGGAATGGATAATCGAGAAACAAACGGCGTTGGGGATAGAAGACGACTATGAAGGCACTATCCGCAGTTATAAAGAAAAAGGGCATTATAGTAAGCTGGATACATTGACCGATCAGTTAAATGCTTTGAATGAAGTAGGGTTCAAGGATGTGGATTGTTTCTATAAGTATGGGATATTTGCAATGTATGGTGGTAGGAGATAATATGCGGGATATTCAAGAACTGTGGTGGCACAAAAAGTTTGAAGACGACAGAAATGTATGCTCAGGTAAGTGATAGAGATATAGATAAGATAAAAAGTCCGTGGGATAACTTACAGATGAGATGGGAGGAAGATGATTAAAGATGGAGAAGTTCGATCAGAGGGTAGTATATGCGAACTATGTTCGGATATATCGCCAAATTGGAAGGATATGCGAAGTAAGTTCGGATATACAACGTTATCTGCAATTCCGAATCCTGTTTATTAACTTCATAAATCCAATTAAATAGAAAGATAGTCTATGATAATATTAACTCATAATGTTAATTCGATGTGAAAAAATAAGGGAACAAGTATGAAACTAGAAAAAATTAGAATACAAAATTTCAGATGTATTAGTGACTCTGGTGAAGTAAAGATAGATGATGATATCGTATGCTTAATAGGTAGAAATGAAAGAGGCAAGACAACATTTCTAAAAGCGTTGGAATCTTTCAATTCAGAGTATGAATATGACGGGGAGGATATCAGTTCTTATTCTAATGTCAAAGAAAAGTTAGATTCTGGCGAGATAGAAGCAGCGAATATAGAAATGGTTACAACTTGGTTTGAGATCATAGATAATGATAGAGAAAGATTAAAAGAGATCCATGAAGATCTTGGTAAAATAAAGCATTTAAAAGTCACCAAGTATTTTAACAATCAATACACGGTTGAAAGTCCTGAATTAGAAATAGAGAAATTAAAGATAGAACAAACTATAGGATCAATACCTGAGATAAAAAAAGAGATCGATAATTTATCTGAGCGGATAGATGCCTACATACAAAGATACGCACCATTTGCCAGTAGTAAAGCACAGTATGACCAGCATATAGAGGAGTTCATTTCAATAGACTTTACTGGGTTACAAGAAGATGGGATAATCGAGGTATTTAATACTTTTTCATAGGTGTTCGGTTAAGTACGACACAAGATAAATAATGACCCATGAACTAATATAACAACGCATTTCAGATACAGATTTACACTGATTTATCTTTTTTGTCTTTCATACGACGTTTTACCGTCACAGAGCAGAGCGCCCAAAATTAATTAGAAGTTTTTGATTTCCATCTGCGTTAATCCGTGTCCATTAAATACTTTGTAATTATTCAGCTAACCACAAGATTTCACAGATTTCCACGAGAATAGAAGGACCGTAACCAGATTTTAGTATACCATGGGCCACATTATCCCACATTAATCCCTATTTCTTGTGTTAATCTTGTGGAATCTCGTGGTTTTAAAAATTCGCTATACAAATATAATACTTTTTGTATGCCTTTTCTTTTTGTTTTGTGGACCATAATTACTTAACCGAACACACATGAATACTTTTTATGATAATCTAAAAGCGTTGCCAGATACGGATCAACCAATTGTGAATGATATTGAGAATACTATAAAACGCATTGAAGAGATTAAGGGTGAATTAATAGAAATGCCGAGGGATAATGTGCATAAGATACTAAAACTAATGCCAAGTTTCATTTATTTTGATGATATAAACATCTTAAAGGAGGACACCGTTAACATAAATGACTTTTTGAAGAATAAATCAAAATATAAAACTTTTGATAACCTATTGAAGTTGGTGAGATTAAATGCAGAGGAATTAAAGAAAAAACCACCGTCTCAGCAACGCATCTATACGAAAAAAGCATCAAAGAAGATAACTGGTGAGATAAATGAGTTTTGGAAACAAGGTGAATATGAAGTCGAAATAACATATAATACGCCTGATTTTGTTATTATGATAGAAGATGAAACAAGTGCAGAACCAACACCTCCAAGTAAGAGAAGTAAAGGCTTTCAATGGTTCTTATCCTTCTACATAAACTTTATGCAGGGATCAAAAGGTGTGCTTAGAAATACCGTTTTATTGTTAGATGATCCTGGAGTTCACTTACACGCAGAAGGGCAGAAAAACCTATTGAGTACATTAGAAAAACTTAAAGAAAATAATCAAATAATATATGCTACACATTCTCCATTTTTAATTGATAAAAACAACCTTGATAGAATTAAAATACTTGAAAAAGAAAAAAATAAAGGTACTGTTGTCAAAGAAAAGTTTCATGATTCAGAGCTTGATGCACTTGCACCAATAAGAGCAGCCATTGGAGCAACAATTGGGGATTCTCTTTTTACAAATAAGAAAAATATGATTGTAGAGGGGTTTTCAGATTATCTGATAATAGAGGCAGTATCAAATTATTTCGAGAGAAACAAAAAAGAATGTTTAGATTTTTCTAAAACCGCAATCATTCCCGTCGGTGGTGCCGATAAGTTTCCATACTTTGCACTTTTATTGGAAAAAGAAAATTTTAGTTTTATCACAGTTCTTGATTACGACACCCAAGGAATCCGTGTGAAAAAAGAATTAGAAGAGAGGTATAACATCAAAGAAGACATAGTAATCATGTTAAATGAATGTGTATCGGACAAAATGAAAAGGGGAGGTCGTGGAAGAGATATTGAAATTGAAGATTTGATTGATGAGAAGTTTTATAATAGGGCAGTAAATGAAGCATACAGTAAAATAATAAGGAAAGACATAACTCTATATGAATTGGATACTGCTATAACCAAACACACAAAAAAGTATGCAGAATTCCTCAAAAATAAGGGGTTTGGAAAATTTGATAAAGTTTTGGTGGCGCGCCAGATCAACAAGATGACATTAGATTCTTCTTTTAAAGATGATAAGTTAGGAACACTAACAACAGAAAATTTTGAGAGATTATTTAAAATCATTAATGAAAGATTAGCATGAGCCATCTTAAGATTTTTTTTGACAGAATTCGAAACTCTCCGCTCCCTTTGGTCGCTCCGACCCTTCAGGTGCAGATAACACAGCATATACGCTACGGGCTTACGCCCTTGCCTTCGGGACATTGCTCCCTTCGGTAGCACGTCGTATATGCTGGTTCCGTTATACACCACCCGCTTAAATGTTGGAGGCACGAAAAATGAATAGAGTTGAACGTGCGGTTTCTTGTTTTAAAACAGGTTTTAGCTGTTCACAAGCAATGCTCTCAACTTACGGTACACACAATTCGGGTTAACTCGTGAAACAGCCTTAAAGGTTTCCGGTGCTTTCGGTGGTGGAATAGGTCGCAGAGGAGAAACATGTGGTGCTGTGACCGATGCGTTTATGTTCATAGGATTAAAACACGGAATGACAAGCGTTGACGATGCTGTGGCAAAAGAAGAGACTTATAGACTCGTTAACGAGTTTGTAGCGAGATTCTGTGTAAAGAGTTGCTCGGTTGTGATCTAAGCACCCTGGATGGAATGAGTCAGGCAAACGAGAAGAAACTATTTGAGACGCTGTGTCCAAAATTTGTTCAGGATGCTGCAGAGATTATCGAAGAAATATTGAAGTAGCGGGCGTTGCATAACAGTGCGTATCTGGTTACGAGCTTGTATCATAACCCAAATCCGATTGCGGTAGAGTTCTGATACGCTCAGAGTGTTTGGTTGACCGTACGCACTATGGAGCAAAAGTATAAAAACAAGAGCTTTATGAACAAAAGATTTAGGGTAGTTGTATAGCGATTTTTTAAAACCACGAGATTCCACAAGATTAACACAAGAAATTGGGATTGATGTGGGATAATGTGGCATATGGTATACTAAAATTTGGTTACTATCCTTCGATTCTCGTGAAAATCTGTGAAATCTTGTGGTTAGCTAAACAATTACGATTTAGTAACTGATTTTAGTCTGGTTTTCTTCGTTTGCCGTTAATTGATAATATTACAGGCGTTGTGGAACGCTAAATCTTTCCTTGCTCGAGGCCGGGGACCTCAACACACCGATAATATCATCTTTTGCGATTTCTTGTATTCGAGACTTCAAATCATCAAATTGCTTCTCGAGATCACCTTCCAGCTCAATTTCATCGCCACCCTTAAAAATCTCAGCCTTTATCCTCTCACCGATAATGTCGTCTCGTTCCGGCTTTAATCTTATTATCATCGAATCATGCGGCATGAATTTTGCGTATTCTTCCAGGGCACCTGTTTCTATACCCTCTATCAATCCATCCGCATCACCATCTGTAATGCCTATCATGGGAATACCAAATCGCTTCAGTATGTCGCCGGCAATGCCTGTTGTGTCGTCCCCTATGGTCACTGCAACTGCAATATCTGCATCCCGCTCCTCCTCCATCTTCGGGAAAAGTTTATCCACTGTGTAAAAGAAACATGCTACCCCCTTCCTCTTTCCTTTCCTCGGTACGTCCCCTATCAACTTCGGTTTCGTCCTCCGGATTACGCTTGCTGTTTTTATCAGCTCTTTCTCCAGCTCCAAAGGAGGTAACTTCTCAAGGTTATGCTCTATCAACGTGCCGCCAAGGATATTTACAAGCTTCCCATCTCTTGCGACCAGTGTAACACTATCGCCACGTGAAGCCGTCCCAACAATAACACCGTCCACCACAATTTTCTCACCTGGATACACTCCTCTTATTTCCCGGTACACCAGATTCGATTCTTCTTTGCATCTTGATTCGAGTTTGTACGGTTCTCGCTCTTCAAACGCAGTGAAAACGCCCGTTATATTTCTAAATATGTACTCATCTCCTGACTTCACAAGCCATCGTATAATAATTCTGTTGCTGTATTCTAATTGCACAAACGAAAAACTTTCCTCCGCATCACATTTAGCAATAAAATTCCTTAGAATGCCCTCGCCAAGCATGAATCCGCTCTCTTCGGTCTTTGCATGGTTCACCAGCATGATAATGTCTATTCCTCGCTTTACGTAATACTCCACCACTTCAGACGGTTTCATATCCTTGCTTATGTCTATCGCGTGCTGTAGGCCGGCATCAATAACCGCAGTCTTACCTGTTATCCCACCCAAAGTCGCTTCTACGTCAAATCCTGTTTTTATTAGCGTTTCTATTGCTTCGCCCGCTTCGCCTTCGTCTATTACTTCCGGTCCATGAATTAGCAATCCTAAAGTGGTCATTACTAATATTATATGTTTTTCATCTATTAAATTTAGGTAATTGTTTAGCTAACCACAAGATCACACAGATTTCCACGAGAGAACAATGATTGGAATCGGTTTTTAGTACTCTATTGGGTGATTATAGCGAATAGTTCCGCCCACCCCTACTAATCACCATTTCTTGTGTTAATCTTGTGAAATCTCGTGGTTTTTTAGTTAGCTATACAAATACAAATTTAGTATTGGTCCAGACAGTTGCTCACTTCGTTCGCAACTGCCCTTCGGGTGCCCCCACTTCGTGGGTACATTTGGTTCAATACTAAAAGCAATGGTGAACATAACCGGAAAAGTACTTCGGATTCTACCTTTAAGAGAAGTAGAAATCGCAGATAGCACAAAAAAAGTCGTTGACCTAATAATAGCAGATGCTTTTGATTACCGTAGGGTGTCATTGTGGGCGGAAAAAGCAGAACTCGTGCTTCGTGGCGATATAAAAGTAGGCGACATGCTGAGAATAGAGAACGCGCATCTTCCCACCGGAAATAATAAAGGAGGCGCGAAAAGAGCAAATGCCGGTAGATACACGCAGATAAATAGAATCGCATTGAATATCGCTGCGTTAAGTCATGCACCTCCGTTGAATCTCACCGTATTGGCTGTTGCGAGGCCTGAGGGAGGGCAGGTCTGCATCGCAGGCATAGATGAAAATGGTGAATGGATAAGACCGCAGGGCGTTTATGAAAACGATGTCTTCTGCTCTGAAAGTCAAAACTTCAAGAACCTCGGCATCACGAAAATTTATGTTGACGAGTGGAGAGGCAGATGTCCACGGCATGAGGACCGCTTCTTTGTTTACGGCGAAGGTGTGGAGAGGGAACTGAACGAAGAAGAGAAGCGTGAATTCTTAGAAAGGAATATGGACGATTCTGTGGATGCCGTATTCAAAGGCGACAGAAGCTTAGGATTGATAAAGCCACGCATTTTGCATGTGTATGAAGAGAGAGTGCGGAAGAGAACGGGGCCGAAGAGCCATGAGGTGTATATCAGGTTAAACTTCAGAGATTCCTCCGGCAGGATATACAGGAGATGGTCATGCAGATGCGATGCCTTCTACCAAATCTGGAACGAGCTGAAGAAGCGACATCGTTGGACTTATGGCTGGAGAATGCTAAGGTATTTAGAGAAGAACGATACGTACCTTGCAATAGGCCTTACATATAGCGATTATGGCGCTGACCGACTGGAATATGGTGCGTATCCAATGATTGTGGGCGTGCATGTAGTGCGGAAAGTTTAGATTATTTTTGTATATAAAGTATAACCTCTATCTATTTAGGACGCAGATTTACATGGATTTGCACAGATTTAATTTCTTCTGCGTTAATCAGCGTTAATCTGTGTCAATAATTAATTTCAGTTGAATATTATGCTTTCTTGTTCAGAAAAAATGTTTGCTATCCTACTTCTTTCCTCTTCGCTGTCCACAACGCCTTGTAAGTTTAAATAAATGACTTAAGAACCCGCTCTATTTTACGCATCACATCGTTGCTTGGGGTTATCTCCTCATTCTCTATCTTCCGCAACAAGGATTGCTTCTCATTTATCCTTTTCGCAAGTTCTGTCTGTTTTAGCCCTGCTCTCTCCCGTGCATCTCTTACCTTCCTGCCATAATCCTCCTCAAGCTCCAGCCCCTCTTCTATCTCGTGGTCCATCCGTTCATATAATTTCGTCTTCTTCGCCCCTTCGGACCGCCCCATTTTCATCTTCTTCTCTTCTACCACCACCGTTCCATGTCGCGCACACGCGCTACACACCTTCAACTTTGAGGCACCTATGGAGATGTATTGTGCTCTTCCTCTTATCTCCGCACCACATATCTCACACTCAGTCATTTTCGTTCCTGTCCTTTTATATATAAGAAGTAGAAGGAATAAGTAATGGTGGTAAAATGAAATCGAGCAGCGGTGGAAGTGTATCGTATGGCGATGATTATTCAAGATTTATGCAGGACAAGATGAAGCAGTTGGAAGATACAAACCTCCTGCTTAAGGAAAAGCTTGGGAAGATAGAGCGAGAATGGCGATATCATCAGGATATGCGAGTCCGATACGAGCGGGAATTAAGGAAGTTAAAGTCGGAACTGGAGAAGTTGCGGAACCCTCCGTTGATCGTTGGGACGGTTGTAAACAAAATAGATGATAAAAGGATGCTGGTACGGAGCAGTACGGGACCTAAATTCGTTGTGACGTATTCGCAGTTTATAGATGCAGCAGAAGCCGTTCCGGGTGCTCAGGTTGGGCTGAATCAACAATCGCTGGCTGTGGTAAGCGTGCTACCATCAGCAAAAGATCCTTCCGTGCATGGTATGGAAGTGATAGAATCTCCGGATGTTGATTATAGCATGATAGGAGGATTAAGTGAGCAGATAGAGGCGATAAGGGAAGTAGTTGAGTTGCCACTGACAGCGCCGGAGAGGTTTGAGCGCGTAGGCGTGGAGCCACCAAAAGGCGTTCTTTTGACCGGGTTGCCGGGCACGGGAAAGACATTGCTTGCAAAGGCAGTTGCAAAACGTACATCTGCTACATTTATACGAATTGTCGGCTCAGAATTAGTGCAGAAATACATAGGAGAAGGTGCGAGGATAGTGAGGGAGTTATTTGCACTGGCTAAAGAGAAGGCACCTTCCATATTGTTCATTGACGAGCTGGATGCGGTTGCGGCTCGTAGGGTGGAGGATGGCACTTCAGGAGAGCGAGAAGTGCAACGGACGATGCTGCAACTTTTAGCCGAGATAGATGGCTTCAATACACGGGGAAACGTTCGAATAATAGGGGCTACGAACCGCCCGGATATTCTCGACCCCGCTTTACTCCGCCCCGGGAGATTCGATCGCATCATAGAAACACCGCTACCCGATATTGACGCAAGGATGGAGATATTTAAGATACACACATCAAAGATGAAACTGAGGAAGGACGTAGATTTTGATCTTTTAGCGGCACTTTCAGAAAATGCCACCGGTGCGGACATAAAAGCAATAGCAACCGAAGCGGGAATGATGGCGGTAAAAAAGGACAAGAAAGCGATAGGAATGGATGATTTTGATGTAGCAATAAAGAAGATGATGGGTGATGAGCATAGAAATTACGTGAATATGAAGGAGATGGGGGTAATGTTCGCATAAGACCTTTATTTAGGAAAGAGGCACAGTCAGTCTAAAAACCCAGTTATTTATCACCGCGGAGATCATCGAGAGCGCTGAGTTTAAGCAAATCCACGTTTGGGTTTTCTGATGCCTCTGCGTTCTACGCGCACTCTGCGGCAAAACTTGAGGATATAGTGATTTCACAGGAAAATTCGGCAGTGCCAGAAAAGAAAGTTCGTAAACACTTTTTTAACAGTGTTTTAAAAAAACTTAACACAATTTCCACTCCTTTTCTTCCATATATCTATACGCCTGCGTAATTGCATCCATTTGGGCATCCTTCTTACTATCGAACCATTTATCGTTTTTAACATCTTTTAGGGTGGCATATTCACCAGTGTTATTATCCTTAATCGAACATTTATCTATCCGCCAGCGTTTCTGGTGCGCCTCACCCTCTGAACTGTACTGAAATTCTATTTCAGGGTTGCAACGGTTTATTTCACGGAACTTATTCTCAAACTGGTTTCTAATCGGGAGGAAGTCGCTCGTAGTACGCATTTCATCTTTTATCCGCTCTGAAATGTTAAATTTCTGTAAGAATCTCTCCACTTCTTTTAGCCGGACTGTTTCCTCAGTATCCCGATATATCGCCCCGCAAATAGCTTCGAATACATCTGCGATAACTTTTTTGCTTATCTGCTCTCTCTGCTCGCCCGCTCGGATATAGTTTCTTAGACCAATCTTCTCACCAAAATCCGCCAACTGCTTGTTCTTTTCAAGTTCTGACTTCAAAAAAGTCATTTCCCCTTCGTCAAGAAATTCTGAAGTGATAAGTTTCTCTGCCAATATTAGACTAACTACACGGTCCCCAAGGAATTCAAGTCTTTGATAATTTAAAGAACTGGCGGCATACGAACTCGTGGTTATTGCCTCTTCCAGAAGCGCTATGTTCTTGAACCGATGTCCTATCCGGTCTTCTAATTCCGCAAGTTTCTCCTTTATAATTTCGGTTTCCATCCTTCTAACTTATTCCACACCAATGTTAGCGAAAGCACGCAACGTTATCAAATCTGTTTAGCTGCATCTATTATTATCTTTGCGTATTTATTCTGGAACTCGAAAAAATCCGCTAAATCCACTTCTGGTATAGTTTTGCCCGTGAATTTTGAAACGAATTTTAATGCTTTCGCCTTACCTCCTTTTTTAAATAAGATACGAGCATTAGCAGTTAGGGAAACAAAGCCATAAATTAATTCAGCGGCGCTGTATCCGTTAAGATCCTCGTTAAACAACTTAGTTGACTTTTCAAAATATTTTTTAATTGTTGCATTTGCTACATCCGGGAAGCTTAAAGCGTTCATATCTTTTTTGAGCTCCGCAATGTCATACTCTTCTGCTTTGACGATTTCAACATAATATGCAGCAAAAGGAAAACCAAAACACCATATCGGTGCATTAAAAATATCATTCCAGAAATGTGAAATAACACATAAAGCAATGGCGGTTTTATCACCTTTTCTTAAACCATGCTCTTGTCCAACCCGAACGATTTTATCGAGAACACTAAATCTATGGTACCAATAGCGGTGTAAAAATTCGGAATCGTGATCTGGAGCGTTTGCCCAATCACTAAGTTCCGTGTTAAGACCACTTTTTAATAATAATGCTTTTCCTAAATTCACATGTGTGAACCGATCCATTGTATATCTTTTACCCAAGACATGAGAAATATAAAAACTGCATCCGAAAAATAGAGGAAGAGGATTTAGCCCTGTATGTGCGTTTAATCCTCTCCTTATCGAAGGTTGATTCGGTTATAACCCCAACACATCCTTAAGCTGGAGATGGTACTTACCAAGGGTACCGCCGAAGTTCCCTGCCGTTATCTTTACCACGCCCGGAGCCTTCACCGCCGCTTTTATCCCTGCTTTCATCCCTTCTTTAACCGCTTCTTCGCTAACCCCGTTTATCACAAGCTCAAAGATACCGTTTACATCCGCGGGCAGTTCTGAGTCTTCTATTTTGTCCTTTAGCGTGGGGCAGTACTTCTCATTTATCGTAGCGTGCATGAACTTGTATTTGTTTGAGCTGGGTTTCGAGCCCGATGCGACTACGCCACCCGTGAACGGCGTTATCGTGCCTTCTACCTGCCTGATGGCAGAAACAGCATCTTCAGCCGCTGTCAACGCGGACATCTGGTCCTTCGCAAGGATAAAGATATTACCACCGGCAACGCCAGGTTTTGCGCTCAGGTTCTTCTCTATCACGAAGTCGCCACCCATTATCGGTACTCTCGCCACCTCTCTACCGCCAAGTTCCTCCTCGGATTCAAATCCATCGCCAAAGAATTTTAACTTGAAGCCTATGTTGAACTCCTTCTCGCCGTTCTCCAGAGCATTAAATACCGCCGCTGTTGGACTGGTAAGGACGCATTGTCCTATCCTTGCAAGCAATTGCTCGTCCATCGCTTTATAGCCAAACGTGCAAACCATTACATAAACACCGGGCCTTCCGTCCGGGGTCTCACCACTGGCTGCTATTTTATCTATTCCCGCCTCCGCAGGGCACATTATAACTGACGTGCCGAAACCCGTCATCTCCTTCGCCGCTTCAAGCGCCCATTTCTCATTCACCGCCGTTATCAATACACGCGCAACCTTTATCGGAAACGCCTCTGCAAATGTATCCTCTATCTCTACTCCTTCTAATTCCATTTTCTTTTACCTCAATGAAGAAGATAAGCCCGAAGTAATAAAAGTTACTGTTTTTTACGTGATATGCTAAAAATCGCTATACGAAGTAAAAAAGAAACGTTTGTTTAGCGAAACTACCGCGCGCACTTAATACGAACCGACTCACGATCACCCCCAACTATATATACCCCCTTGTTCTTACACAGGTGGTAGGAGGTAATAAAAAAAGAAGAGATGTTAGCGAAAAAGAAGATAGTAGTTTCAGTCGCGGTCTTGTTTGTGGTACTGCTTGTTGGAACTGTCATTACCCAGGGTATTTCCACACAGGCAACAATAAAGGATCAGCCACGAGTATTCCACTGGGATACGATGCGACAGCCCCGAGTAGCAGGAGATGGTGGTGCAGCACATATTTATCCACGAGTAGGTACTCCTAAAGTCTACCCAAAGCCCTATAGGCCTACTCCAGAACCTATTATAGAGCCTATTGTAAAGCTGCCAGAACCGCCAGAAGAGCCTATAGATGTTAATTACACCAGATTGCTAATCTCGTCGCGATACGTGCGGTTTGAGATGAAACCCGGAGACAAAACAGAGTTTACAGTAACAGTAAAACATGATGAAAACAAGTCGGTATCCACGCAGGTACACATCGAAACATTGCCATATTGTGATTACTGCATTGAAAAAGATTGGATAACTGTTGAGCCAATGAGCGCAGAGATAGCGGCGGGCGTTAAGCAAGACTACAACGTTACGATAAATATACCAGACGATGCGGAAATTGGATATTACAACGCTCAAATCGTATTTACTGATGATACGTTCCAAGCACCCTATCCTGAGCCGTATCCGAAGTACGTGAATGCTATGGACTTATCGGTAAACGTTTGGACACCGCCGAAGATTTACTTTTGGCCACAATATATAAGCGACAGGGTAAAGGCAGGACAGAGTTACGAATATGAGATACAGCTTGAAAATATAGGCGACAAAGCGATTGCAATAAACCCGGAAATAGGAGGGGGAAAAGAGTGGATAATAGAGCGGCCTGTATTTGTTCCGTTTCCCTATGGATACAACGAAGGCAGGATTCCCGATGATTGGCTAACGATAGAAGCACCTGCAAATGTGCCTGCGAACTCAACGGCAACGGTAACGGTTACTCTGGATGTACCCGATGATACATTTGGATGGTACGAGACTGAAATAAATCTAAACATAGACGACCCCTCTGTTCTTGAATGGGGCCAAATAGTGAACATGAACATAGAGGTCTGGAAACAACCCACAACGCCATACAGTGATAATTTTACCGTTGGACAAGGAGAGACCTTCAGCGTCATGGTCACCGCCCGCGAGTACGGATACGGTAGCTACAATAGAGCGGCAGAAGAACCTTCGTTCAATGTTGAGCTGTCAAATCAAGACGGCAAAAAAGTGACACCAGAGTCGTCAAAAACGGTCAAGAAAAGAGAAGTAAACGTTGGTATGGACTATAAACCATATTATCCCTGGGATACCGCAAGTGAAGAACCATATCACGTGAGGTACACAGAATACAGCAAAACATACAAGGTAACTAACGCAACAGGTGGGCAATGGGCACTGGAGATACTGCCGATTAACGTACAAGACTTTGAGTACACAATAGAGATAGGGGAATGAGTATTAAACAATGAAAAAAACTCATTCCTTTTTTATTTTTTAATCTATATAGAGGCTGTCCCACAATCCAAAAATAGCGGAAAAAGAAAGACAAATAGGGCTTTAAACCCCAAAAGAAGCGATATTTTTATGGTTAAAATCAATTGTGGGACAGCCTCTATAAAGTATAACTACATTCTACGAAGGATACGGATTTATTTGAGTTTGAGATTGTTGATCCGCGTAAATCAGCGTTAATCTGTGTCCAGTGATTTATTTTCTTGATATGTGCTTGATGAGATACTGGATTAACTCTCCACACATAGGGGTTCGTAAATCTGTTTGTTTTGAATGAGGTTACGGACACTTCAGGGATGAAGCCTAAGATGAAGTTCGCTCCACGCTCACCCTCACCTTTGCCGCTTTATCCACACGAAGTCGAACGCCAATTTCTCGTAGGTATTCCACCGAAGCACCTCTGCCATGAATCAATAACTCTATCAGATCTTCTACCTCGTCTATATCCACACCGATAAAGAAGGAGTCATGAACCGCATAACTCAAATTACGCCTCTTCGCAGTCTCTATATGCGCCAAAAAGCTAATTCCATAGTAAGATACGGCGAAATCGTGAGGTCGTCGCAGAAATAGAGCGTTTGTACCTCCATTTCTTCCTGGCATCACTACTACATCCTCCTCGTGCCGAATAATTTCATTTATAGTTTCGGGCGTTGCCAGCGGAATATCTGCCATTATTATCAGCATTGGCTCTTCTTCTCTTGTTAATAGTTCGTTCAGCATTTCGTTCAGGCCTCTTGCATCCGTCCTTACACTCAGTTTTGACTTCAAGTCACGATGCGTTAACCTCAATTCGCCTATTAGCTCGTCCCGGGTGCATGTTGTAATTATCTCGATTTTCCCTATCGCCGATTCTGATAACGCAACTAATACATCCGTTAACATTCGTATAGCGAGTTCCTCACGCTCTTTCTCGCTTAAAAACGAGCCTAATCTCGATTTCGCGCCTTTCTTCTTAAACGGTATAATCGCTTTTATTTTCAATTTCCACGTGGTATCTTGTAATTAGTTGATAACTACTGACTCGTCAATTCATTTACTACCATCTCACATTTCTCTCGCATTATCCTCGCCGCTTCTATTACTATCTCATCTACCGGCACGGAACCGTCGCCCTCAATACTGAATAATAACGACTTCTTATCTGCCTTCGTCCCCTCACCTTGATTCTGCATCTTTTTTATGCCACACACGGTCACAGGCTGCCACTTCGAATGCTCGCTCCCCCTGCCCAGCCTTGCAATAGCCTCAAAAGAGAGGCTTTGTCGCGCGACCGTTCTCATGCCACTAATCTCTCTCTCAGTAGAAATCAGCTTCACAAGGGGAATGTTCTCAAATGCGGGTTCTACATGAGGGTCTGACGAGATGAGTTCCTTGGAATAAACCATTGTATATCCCTCTCTTTCTGGACTCACCGCTTTCAAAGTCAGAGAAATTTGGTCTTCATCACTATAAGCACTGAGATCGTCCGTCTTCAAGGGTGTCAACGCAAGACGCAACGCCAATTGCTCATCGTATAATAAAGAGTTGTTTTCATAAATGTTTACCTCATCAATCGCAAGCTTCGGCACTTCTGCAATCATTGCCCTCCTCAGTGCATTTACAAACCGCACTTTCACACCCGAAAGCACAATTATTACTTCATTCTCCTCGCGTTCCAATATTTTTACTTCCATACACTTCTTGCTCCGCAAAACCTTTACTAAAAACTGCTATACACCTTCTTTTTGCACGCTTACCCTACTTAAACTCTCCTGCCTCGCTTCCCACCAGGACGCTTCGTTCCGTCATGCGGTACTGGAGTCACGTCCTCTATTTTACCTATTCGTAACCCTGCACGGGCAAAAGCCCGAATCGCCGCTTGTGCCCCTGGTGCGGGTGTTCTCGACTTACGCCCCGACGCCGCTTTTACCTTCACATGAATACCCCTTATTTCCCGCTCTTTTAATTTCTCCGCAAGTTGTGCCGCCATCTGCATCGCAGTATACGGAGAACTCTCATCACGGTCCGCTTTTGCTACCATACCACCAGAAGCCCTTGCAATCGTCTCCGCACCGGTCATATCGGTAACCGTGATGATAGTATTATTAAAAGAAGAGAAGATATGTGCAATTACCCATTTTTCTTCTACCATTATTTAACCTCGTTATATTATTTCTCCTTGCCCTCTTCTATTCCCTCGCCTTGCTCACTGCCAATGGACGTAATAGAAGCCGGAGCATGCTCATAAAAGCTAATTCCCCTTTCATCATCCATCTTCACTATATAAGATGGAATTGTAACTCGCCTATTATTAACCGCGATATGTCCGTGAACGATGAGTTGTCTGGCATGTTTCGGCGAATTCGCCAGCCCCTTTTTATGTACGCAGGTCTGAAGCCGCCGTTCCATGATATCCTGCACGTCCAACTCCAGAACATCCTCCAAACTCGTACCTTCACCCAACATTCCCTTCCGCTTCAAGCTCGCTAAGATAGCCGCTTCCTTATTTATCGTATGTTCTGAGGGTTTCATACCTGCTATTTCCGCTAAGATGTTTCTTATTTCACGCCGATATTTCTTTATTATGCTCGCTGCTTTCCATATCTCTCGCTTGTTCTTTAGTCCGTATTTCTCTGCTAACTCCCGCTCCTCTTTTATCCTTTGCAACACCCAGGGTCTTCTTGGTCGTTCGTACGTCTTCTTACTCTTCTTAGGATGCCCCATCTCGCTTACCTCCGCCTGTCTTCGCTAAAATCTTCTTTCTCACCACGCCTACTACCATTCCTCTTCGTCCTGTTGATTTTGTCCTTTGTCCTCTCACTCTCAGCCCCCTCTCATGTCGTATTCCACGATAAGACCGTATCTTACGCAACAAATTTATGTCGTCCCTGAACTTCAACGCCATGTCAGAGCCCATTATATGCTTGTCCTCACCACTAATCAAATCTTTTCTCCTGTTCAGCATCCACCAAGGTAATCGTTTCTCTACACCGCTAACTGCTGTTTTTAACTTCTCTACATCGCTGTTTGATAGATAGCCCATCTTCGCATTCGGATCTATACCCGCAGTTATGACTACTGTCCTCGCCACTCTCCTTCCTATTCCCTTTATCCCACAGAGCGAATATGCCACGCGCCTGTTACCATCCAAGTCTGTGTCTAAAATCCGGACAATATGCCGGAATTCATCCTCTTCCACTCCTTCTGCCTTCTCCCCTTCTTCGCTCATTTTGCGTTTCTTTTAATAACTGTTTTACCAAAGAAATATGTTTTATCTAAAAAGAGTATTTTTCGCCGAGGAAGGGATTTGAACCCTTGAGTCCCTTTCGGAACACAGGCTATCAGTTTGGCCCTGTAAATTCCAGGCCTGCGCCTTTCCACTCAGCCACCTCGGCTCCTTTGTTCTATCCCGTCTCTTTATCACCCCAACCTTTCATATATGTCCCGGGCTTCATAAACACCTTCTCCGCGTCTACACATATTCCTTCCTTGGCTCTGAACATACTCTCGGTGCTCATCTTTGCTTTGCCTCTGCATACCGCTTCCCCTTTTAGCGTATATAATACTACACGATCCCCTATATTTATTCCTTCTTCTATCCTTGAAATACCGGGTGCTGCGAGATCCGCGCCGTGGCATATCGCATCAACCGCGGTATCTTTTACGATTATGCACGGCAGATGCCCCAGCGTATATTCCATCGGCATGATTAGTTCGCGGAGAAGGCTCTCATCTCCTCCTTCATAAAGCACATACGCATCCTTCAGGTCTTGTAGTTTCATGATATTAGCCTCATCGAATGGGAATGATTTCGTCCTTCTCAACTGTAACATGTGCGCGCCCACGCCCAATGCGAGCCCGATATGGTGACAGAGCATTCTTATGTACGTTCCGGCTTCACAACCCACCCTCATCAACACGTCCGTCCCCTCTATCTCCTTTATCTCTATGTACCGCACGGTTCTCACCCTTATCCTTCTCTTAACAGCGGATTTCAATGGCGGCTTTTGGTATATCTTCCCTACGAATTCTTTACTTACCTTTCTCAGCTCTGCTTCATCAACCGCGCCATGCAGTTTCATCACGAATACGTACTCCTTGTCCCAAACGAAACTATCGGCTAACTTCCTTGTCGCGCCAAGCAGAACCGGCAGTACGCCTGTAACATTCGGGTCCAGTGTCCCCGTATGCGCTGCCTTCTTTAATTTCAGTATCTCCTTTACCCACGCAACAACTTCGTGCGATGTCGGACCCGCGGGTTTATCTATAACTACCACTCCTCTTTCGATATGCTCCAGTATTGGACGTGCCTCAGGAGCGCACCCGTACCCCGGACCGGCAAGTGCAGGAGCTTTTACCAATTTGCAGCGTTCTAACGTTTTTTCGTTTTTAATCATCACTCTAAAATCTCTTTTGATTTAGGGTACTTTAAAAATAGTCCCGAGAGGATTCGAACCTCTGTCACAGGCTCCAAAGGCCGGTATGCTTGACCGCTACACCACGGGACTTTTCTATCCACCTTGCTTTAACATATCTCTCTTTCACAATAAAATAATAACTAAAGAAGGTGGATGCTTTTCAGCCCTCTTCTTCGTTATCCTTCTCCCATTCCTGCATGTACTTCATCCCCAGCGCCTTTAGCTTTCCTTTATCCACATCCGTTCCTATCGTGTACTTGCCGATAAACTTATCGAACTCGGTATGCAACGAATGAAAAGCTGGCTGTTCGGCATACGGTAACTCACTATCCATTCGGAATTCGTATTTTATCTCGAAATGAACTGCGGACTTCGTTAACCGCTTAAAGTCGTCAAAGTCCAGTGAATGGTACACATGCAGGGGCATATCCTGCACTTTTAACCGCACTACTTTATTTTGCGGATTGCATTCCTGGATGTGATGTTTTATTGCAGTTCCTATCTCCTGCGCATTGAGACCGCTGCAAACAATCGGCTCCAAATCCGCCATCTCCCGTATATTTAAAGAATGAAATATGACCTCAGTTCCACCATCTTCTATTAGGTTTACTTCTAAGAAACCTTTAGCGTCATTCACCTCGTTGAAGCTGAATCGTTCTGTGGAGCCGGCATAGTATGCGTTTGCTCTTACTTTCGTGCACCCGTGAAAATGCCCTAAAGCGATATAGTCAAAACCAGTTAAGTCATCAATGCTGACAATTTGCTCGTTGAATTCACCCATCAGGAACGTCGGCTGTCCCGCACCCTGAACGCTGGCATGCAGTAGTGCGATATTGGAACCAGCGTTATTCGGCTTCAGTTTCTTCTTCTCCGCTTCGATGTCATCGCAATGCGGGACAGCATGGACACTTAAGCCATCAAACTCAACGATTTTATAATTAGACTCATAAATCACGTGTATTCCAGGAATATGCTCAAACAGGCTGAGGACACTGCCCGTCTCCTTTAAACGAGGCGTCTCATGATTGCCTGAAATCACCACAAATGGAATATCAGCATCACTTAATCGTATCAACTGGCTGAGTACGAAAGAGATAGCGCGATTCGTCGGTCGCACGGAATCGAAGAGGTCACCTGCATGTAATACGGCATCAGGCTTCTCTTTTAGCGCATAATCCACAAAATGCTTGAATGCTTCGTAGGCGTCCACTTCTCGCTGGTTCAAGCCGGTTGCCTCATCTATCTTCCGGTACGCCGAATAGCCTATGTGTGTGTCCGCAACGTGAAAAATCCGCTTCATTCTACTATGAGCATTACTATATAATCTAGTTAATCAATTTCTGCCTGTATATATCTGCTTTTAGTGCCCTCTCACATCTCTTATTACTTGCTCACTCCGCAACCATCTTCTTCAAATTTGTCACCAACTCTACCTGTACGCTATCGTCTCTATTACCGCCACAGACCATACCTCGAACACCCAGTATATCAGGGTTTATCGCCTTTATTACTGGAATATCCTCAAATTTTAGTGCACCTGCAAGTGCAGTCACCAGTCCAAGAGATTTTGATTCAGAAACAAAAGACTTAAGTTCGTCCTCGCTCATAAATTCCAGCGTTGTCCGCCCATCCTTTATTCCTGTGTCAACCATCGCCACATCTATATCCACTTCTTTACCTATTTCTACAATTTCAAAAGGTGAAATCGAGTTTATTCGTTTGTAGTCGGCATAGAAAGCCGAAACGACTTTTTTCGTAGGGTCAAAGTCCTTTACCGCTTTAACCACGCCGGTAAGCAAATCAATCGCTTCTTCTCTCGTCTTTATCTTGTGCAACCCAATTTTTATGTATTCCGCACCTGAGGCTGCAGCACCTAACGCCGCTAAAGACGCAGTCCCCGGCTTATAATCGAAATCGCCGATTGCCGCACTCATTTTCATTCCATTTCCTTTCTCTTCCACCAATTGTTTTATTGATTTTATAACCCACGGGAAATTAGCACCTAAAGACCCCTCTTTTGGATTCTTCACGTCTACAATATCCGCATTTCCACTAATCACTGCCTTCGCTTCCTCAATATCCTTCGGGCTTACTAACACTTTCATTTTTCTATAACCTCCCTTTTCGCCATCATCTTAATCTCTCTACTTACAAAACACTTCTCTTTAATATCTTCACTCCTTTTTCGTTGCCTACATGCACCTCAACGGCATTTGTGAATATCCCATGTTCGACCGAGCCGACAACGGAAGAAAGAGCAGCACTCAACTTTTCTGGATTAGTTATAACACCAAAATCTGCATCTACTACCAGATTCCCACCCTCTGTTATAAAATAGCCACCTCTATTTCCCTCGTTCCTTAAAGCAGGCGCACCACCAAGCTCTTTTACCTGCTGCTCCACCACTTTCACGGCGTATGGTAAAACTTCTAACGGAACAGGCATACTTAGCTTTTCTACTAATTTCGCTTCATCAATAAATATAATAAGCTTTTTCGCGGCGTACGATACTATCTTCTCCCTCGTATGCGACCCCCAGCCACCTTTGACCAGATTCAGTTGAGAATCCACCTGGTCCGCACCATCTATACAAATATCTAAAGACGAATGCTCAGAAAGTGTAGTAACGCGAATTCCGCATTCTATCGCGGTCATCTCGGTTTTGAGTGAAGTAGGAACAACGAAAATCTCGAGGTCTTCCTCTTTTATCCTGTTGCCTATCATTCTTACCGCCATTTCTGCCGTTGAACCCGTGCCGAGACCCACCACCATACCGTCTTTTATCAAAGAAGATACCGATTCCGCTGCTCTCTCCTTTCCCTTTCCCGCTTTATTCTCGTCCATTTTTACTATTTGGTGTTTTTTGCGTCTTACATTAAGAACTTTTCTATTTTCAAAGATATATTAGATTAGATTTGTGTCTTTCGTGTAATGACAACGAAAAGAAGCAGCGAGGAATGGGTCGAGAAATACCGTCCAAAGAAGCTAATAGAGGTTGTGGGCAACGCAAAAGCGGCAGAAGACCTAAAAGCGTGGGCTGAGAGTATCCATAATGCAAAGTCGAGAAAAGCAGCTATTCTTCACGGACCACCTGGCTGTGGTAAGACATCCGCAGCTTACGCTCTTGCGTCAGAGAAAGGGTGGGAAGTCATAGAGCTAAACGCTTCAGACCAGAGGAGCGAAGGGGTGATAAAAAGTATCGTGGGTCCTGCTTCTACAAGTAATACCTTCAGCAGGACAACGCGGTTAATCATTCTGGATGAGGCAGATAACCTGCATGGCAATGAAGACCGTGGTGGTACCAAAGCGATAACAGAGATAGTGAAAAGAAGCACACAGCCAATTATCCTCATTGCAAATGAGTTATATAAGATGGGGCAGCCCTTACAGCGTAATTGTAAGGTAATTAGGTTTCAAAAGATAAGATCCGAGAGAGTTGTTCGTGTGCTCAAACGATTAAGCGCAGTGGAAGGGATAGCGGTAGAAGAGGAAGCGCTGCGCGTTTTAGCAGAGAACGCTAATGGCGATTTGCGGTCGGCAATAAACGACCTGCAGGCGATTTCCATATTGGATAGCGGAAGGGGGGTAGTTAAAGGCGATATAGCAACGGGGAAACGAGACGTTGAAGAGTCTATATTTGAGGTATTGAAGAAAATATTCTGTGAATCTAGGGATGGTCGTGGGTACGAGATGCAAGAGGTTCTTTACGCTCTTTATAGTCTCGACAAGACACCTGATGAGACCATAAGCTGGATCTACGCGAATTTACCGAATGCCTACGGCAATGGAGAAGAAGAAAGCTTTTTGCGGGGTTTGCATTATTTGAGCAGGGCGGATACGTTTTTAGGGAGAACGCGCAGTCGCGAGAATTATAAGTTCTGGCGGTATGCTTCCAGTTTAATGGTTTGTGGCGTGTTCTCTACAAAGGAGGTAAAAGAAGGGCAAAGGCGGCAATCACGGCGTCGTTATTACCAGTATAAATCGCCCTGGCAACGCGCACGGGCGCAAGACGGAGAAGACCGTAAATATGCCGCGGTAAAGGAGGAGATAGCGAAGAAAATAGGTGCGTATTGTAAAGTATCGCTGCACTATGCACGATCTTTTATCATACCGTTTTTGAAAGTTTCTTTTAGAAACGAAAGCAAAGCGAGGGATGTGGCGGCATTACTACGGTTGGACGTTCCGCAAATAGCGTTTTTGTCGAGCGATACTGAGCAGGATACTAAAGAGCGGGCTAAAAAAGCTAAGCAGATATACCAGGATGCAGCGGCGATTACCGCAGAAAAAAGGGGGGCGATAAAGACGGAAGTGGCTGAAACTGTATCCGTTGCGCAGAAAAGAAAAGAAGGCGATGATGAATTAGAGCTAATAAAAATAAAGGGATCAGAGACGGTGGAAGTCAAGAAGGAAGATGAGAAGGAAGAGGTAAAAACGCAAAAGACGTTTGAGGATTTCTTTTAGGGTCGCTCTGAGGGTAATTACGAATTACTATTTATATAGCGGACGAAAAAAACCACGAGATTAACACAAGAGTTTGGGATTAATGGGGGGGGGGATAAAGTAGCCAGTAGTGTACGGAAACATGGCATTATTATTCCCTTCTCGTGAATATCTGTCTAATCTTATGGTTTCAAAACAGAAAAACATTTATAGATAAATGTCCTTTACGGTTTCCTGAGTGTAAAAGCTAAATAAAAAGCGAAAGGATGTGATAATATAAGCATGGTAGTGCAATCGGGAGATGGTTCCACGGGGGGAAAGGATACCAAGCCAGTCAAGACTCCAGCACCATGGAAATACCTGCTCATCGCCGCTGTCCTTGCAGCATCTATTCTCGGCATATTTTTTGCCGCAACATCAGGAATTTTCAGCAACAGCGACCCAGCGATAGACGCATCAGCCAGCCAAATTTACGGCGCGTCCCAGCCAGCAATAAATTCAGGTTTAGTATTAGCCGACGAAGAAGATGAGAAGAAAATAACCAAAGCAACGAAAATTCCCAACCCGAACGAAATCATGCCCTACAAAACGATAATTGATATTTCCAATATACCGAAATTTATCCAGACATATAAGCACAAAGAAGGTCTAATAATTACAGATATTGAAATAAATGATGACAAAATTACAGCCGCTTATCTAAACATTAATCAGGAAAGAAGTATCAGAGTAAGACCAGTGTTAATATATTTTCTTGCCGCGAAACAAAATCACATATGGAGAGAACAATGGGTATGTATATATGGAAGTGGAATACAATACAGGATGGCAAACGCACAATGTCAATGGCCGAATAATTATTGTGATACAAAACGATTAGAATTGCTCTGGGAAGAATACTGGGAAAAACGAATTGGAGAATCTATGAAAACTGAAACTGTAGGAAGTACTATATTTAAAGATATTGTGCCGACAATAAAACCAGGCACAAAATATAAGTTTTCAGTTGAGTGCGTAAAACCAGAAGAAACAAAATACATAGAAATCATATAAATTAAAACAATAAAAAAAAGGGAAATAATTAATTTTCCTTATTTTTTTATTCAAATTTTATTATGATTTATTCTATAATAAGTGTCATGGATTTATCATCAACTATAACGCAAGTTCCGTCAATCTGTTCTACGCATATTCTTAGCCAAGGATTATGAGTTCCTGCTGAAATACGATCAGTGTCCGCTGTAAATCTTCCAGTTCCGCTATTACACCATGGATCATTTGAATCGCATTCAAAACCAAGAAGACCAGGAGGAGCTATGTCACAATCAGTCCAGTTACACGAAGAACTTTCTTCAGTTTCTTCACTCCATTCTGATTGGAAACTACCAAAATCAATCCAAGGACGATTTATTTGTACTCCTACTCTCACTATTTTATCTCCCGGTATACAAGTAAAAGAATTATTCATAGCATCAAAAAATACTGGACTGCCTTTTTTTACAGGAGGAAGCTCTCCGCTATAACTTACTTCCTCTGTATTGGTCCCTGCTATTAATTCCGCCTTTACGCAACAGTATGGATACATAGGACAGACAAAACGTTCGCATAGTTCATCGCAAGTGCCGCCCCAACCATAAAGCGACTTAACATCTGTGCATTCTCTGCGAGCAGGGAATAATTCCGTATATCCAAGACAACGGCATTCATCAGGATTTTCATATCCGCCATGGCTTTTATCCGCGCAGGACGCAGGCGGGAGATTTGCGCTGAATCCGCCGCCGCTTCCGACAGGAGAAAGCGTCGGCTCTGCGGTGAAAAGAAGCTCGGGGTTTATTGTGCTGATAATCAACCAGGAAAGAAGCGCCAGCGCAAGGCCTATGACAGCGGAATAAACAATATCTTTTGCGTCTCCCATAGCCGCGGGATTTTCAGCAGAAGTCATATAGCGGAACCCGCCATAGACAAGCATCATTAGCGCGATAATCCCTACGGCGCCTAAAAGAAAATTATAAAGCGCGACAAGGTATCCGCCAAGCGCCGCCGCGCCAGTAGGCATCCCCTGAATATCAACTAAATGAGTCCATTCAACTAACCTGAGCGCTAACAGAAGCAGTAAAAAACAAGACAATGCCAAAAGACACTACTAAAAACAAATTTTAAATGTTAACTGATGATAATGCAGTTTAAATGGTTTAAAGATTTATGGGCAGTTTATGGGCAGGTTATGGGCAGTTTTGTTCTATCTTAATCTATATCTTAAATCTCTTCTACCCGTACCTGTTTTCTTAAATATTCCTTTATTTACTAAATCAGATAAATCTGATGTGGCTGTTCGTTTTGAGATAGCAAATAACTCTTGATATTCTTTATTAGTTATTGCTTGTTTCCTCGATTATATCTTTGCCTAACGCTATGTAGATTTATCTCTGGGTAAACTTGGGGGTCAGTATTCATTTTCAGGTAATTTGCTAAATCCTCTAAGGTCCTTTTGCCAACGTCAATTCCAATAGCTTTCCCTGAATCAGAAATACCTATTAGAATAGTTCCTCCTTTGGTGTTTGAAAAAGCAGAAGCAGTCTCTCCTGTTCCTTTCCTTAATCCTAAAGAGTCTTTGAATTCAATATATTGGCTTTCGCCTTTTTTGATTAGTGTTTCTATGTCGTTTGGCATTCTATAATGTTTCCCCACACATTCTTAAAAGGTTTTGGTGTAAAACATTTACCTTAGGGAACTCACAAATAATAATTTACCCGAACTGTATCATTTTCCAAGGATTTTTAAGACACAGATTAACACTGATTAACACAGATTTAAAGTAGTGTAGTTTTTAAATTTTGATTCAACCCGTAAAAGCTTAATAATCAGGACAGTAGCGTCCGTGTAAATCCGTGAAATCTGTGTCTATGCTAATTATCAAAATGGGTAAACTATTTGCTGGGGGCTCCCGTAGACAAAATCTCAGCAGCTTCCTTCGCAAAATACGTGATAATCAAATCCGCACCCGCCCGCTTTATCGCTGTCAGGCATTCTATCATTACCTCTTCACCATTTAAGAATTCTTTTTCCGACGCCGCTTTTATCATCGAATACTCACCACTCACGTTATACGCCGCCAACGGAACGTCAAACTTCGCACGTACCTTAGCAATGATGTCAAGATAGAAAATAGCGGGTTTCACCATCACGATGTCCGCACCTTCTGCAATGTCAAGCTCTACTTCGCGCAGTGCTTCCCGTGCATTGTGAAAGTCCATCTGATAGCCGCTTCGGTCTCCGAACATGAAACCAGAATCCGCGGCATCGCGAAAAGGTCCGTATAACGCTGAATTGTATTTTGCCGCGTAAGACATAATAGCAGTGTCAGCAAAGCCTTCTGTGTCAAGGCTATTCCTTATAGCTTTTACCATACCGTCCATCATACCCGAAGGCGCGACAATATCCGCACCCGCTTCCGCCTGACTCACTGCTACTTTCCCCAGCACCTCCAGTGTCGGGTCGTTGAGCACTATTCCATTCTCTATAAGTCCGCAATGCCCGTGAGTTGTGTACTCACATAGGCATAAATCAGTGATGACAACAATATCCTCCGCAGCCTTCTTTATCACTCTAACCGCTCTTTGTATTACACCCTCTTTGTTGAACGCTTCACTGCCTGTTTCGTCCTTTTTCGTGGGGATGCCGAACAACAACACCGATTTTATACCGAGCGAACGCGCTTCTGAGACTTCTTTCACTGCACGTTCTATCGAGAACCTGTACTGCCCCGGCATGGACTCAATCGGCATTTTTCCTGCTATGTTCTCGTCAATAAACAACGGTAGAATCAGGTCGTCCGTGCTAAGCCGGGTTTCTTTTATCAATTTTAGCGTTCGCAAACGTCTCATCCTAACTGCAGGAAACATTTCGGTCATCAATATTACTAACTTTTTCTTAGAGAAAAGCTTTACTAAAAGCACTTTATGCGGGTATACTATCGTAGTACATACACCCGCACTAATATTTGTATACCTGATGCAAAAAACCCTCGTGATTCCACGAGATTAACACAAGAAGATGATACTGGACACAGAATACCGGTTAGATTTGCATCTTATATCTTACAGCGTCATATTTTCTCGTAAAAATCTGTGTAATCTTGTGGTTAGTCAAACAAATACTATATTTGATAGATACCTCTATTCCAGCCCCGATACGTTTAGAATGTAAAACCGCTCAAAAATCAAACAAAGAAAGCTGCCCCTTCTGCTCTCTTTCGGGCTCTTCTTCTTCCACTCCTTCACACCCTTCAGGGCTCAACACGATAACACCGTATTTGCCACCGCCACCAGGAATTACGGATACTTTACCAGTTCTAAATGCAGTTATTGCCTCTACCACACGATCATCCCGCTTCGCTGCACGGAGTTCATCCATAGATGCATCTACCAACACGTTAACTTCGGTGCCAAATTCTGCTAATAGTGATTCCCATACCGCGGTTACCGTCTTTGAACTCGCGGACTTATGCACTGCCAAGCCTATTACCTCAGCCAGCGGTATCAAGTGCATATAAGACGGTCTATGCTCTGGATGTGTACCCTCGCAATCTGCAAGCTCATTTACTCTATCACGCACACCCTTCTTTATCATGCCCTTACATTCACATCGCCATTTCCTTATTATCGCATCGCGCAGCGAATAATGCTCATAGCACCTGATACAGGCACTTTCGTTATATTTGCCCTCCTTCGGCGGCAGACCAACATTAAGCACCGGCTTCCTGCCTCGTCTTCTTTCTATCGCCGCTTTCAAGTCTTCAAAACTCATATCCTCAATCTGAAACCTGTTGAACTCCCGCGCCAGCCGGATAGGATACGGCGAATGCGCATCCGAGTTAGTCAAAAACGTGAGCTCGTGCAATTCGCTTATCCTGTCTGCATAAGACGAATCCGCACTCAATCCCAACTCCACAAAGGAAATATATCCGCTCAGGTCGCCATAACAGTCCTTCAATGAATTGTGGTAAGCGTATAAAGCAGTCCAGGGCGTGAACGCATGACAAGGGCCTATAAGAGCTTCTGCATCTTTTGCATGTGCTGCTATTTCCTCGCCGCTTATCCTCAGCGAAGGTCTGCCATCAGAATCAATATTCGACGAATACTTCTTAAACGACTCGTATAATTGCTCTGCCTTCGCGATAGATGGCAATATAAGGAGGTGGTGCACTCTTTTATTATCTTCCACCTCCACGGTGAGCACAAAAGCAGTCCCTTCCGCTTTATCCTTAAAGTAGAAAATGCCGTTCTTTTCGTCCAGTTCCCGTATCTCATCCAACCATTTGGGGTGTAAGCAATCACCAGTGCCGAGCAACTGAATTCCTTTCCTCGCAGATTCCTTAGCCAGCGTGGCTAAATCCATCCGCGGCGAGGTAGCAGCCGAATAATGAGAATGGATATGTAAATCGGAATTGATTATCATCTTTCCTTTTGAGATAGCGTAAAACGAACGATAGCGGGGGATGGATTCGAACCACCGGTCTCCGGGTTATGAGCCCGACGGGATATCCTAACTACCCTACCCCGCTATTTTATATATGATATAAGGAAAGACATTTATAAAAGTCCAATCGTCTGAAAACGTAAACAAGCTCTTTACATGTACTTCTACCATTGCAGTTTTGAAATGCCGCTGCCCCATCATTCATCAGAAACCGCGGTTACCCCTTCTATTTTCACCTTGCCTCTAACGAGCAATCTCGCTGCTCTCGCCGCTGCACCACTACCCTGCGCAACAGCAAACGGGATGTCTTTCGGACCTGATGCACCGCCGGCTACGAAGACACCGTCCAACTCCGTATCTATGGGACCCAATTTCGGATGCAATTCCATAAACAGTCCATCCGCAGCCCTTGGAATCTTCAGCATCTTTGATAATTTCTCTATATCCGGATGGGGTACAATACCAGTACCAAGAATAGCTAAATCCACTTCTATCGTCCTTACCACGCCTTTCAATGTATCCTCTGCCCTTATCACCAGATTTCCATCCTCCGTCTCTATAGCCTCCGCAGGTCTTCCCCTGATGAATCTGATGCCAAGCTCCCTTGCGTGGTTATAAAATTCCTCATAGCCTCGGAATGGCGTTCTTATATCTATGTAAAATATATAACACGAAATCTCCGGACGTTTCTCCTTCAATAGAATCGCATTCTTTATGTTAAACATACAGCAGACACCACCAGAGCAATACTCATTCGTCTTTATGTCGCGAGAGCCAACGCAATTGATGAAGCCCACCCGCAAGGGCTCCTTACAATCAGAAGGTCTTATAACGTGCCCCTCCGTCGGACCCGTAACATTCAAAAGCCGCTCAAATTCCATCGCTGTTATTACATTGTCTGATATCCCATAGCCATAAGCGTTCCTCGGTTCGGGGTCGTAGGTCACGAACCCCGGCGCGACTATTATCACTCCCGCTTTTACCTCACTGTATCGTTTCTCCTGTGAGAAATCTATAGCATCGCGTTCACATGCTTCTATACAGGCTTTGCACTCCGTACCTTCTGTTCTCAGACAATTTTCTATGTCTATTACCGCACGAAGCGGGACAGCTTGCGGGAACGGCACGTACACTGCCCTCCGAGTGCCAAAACCTTCGTTGAAGTCGTATGGCACTTCCACAGGGCAATTCTCTACACATTGCGCACACCCGGTACATTTATCCACATCTATGTATCGGGGCTTGTGCTCTATCGTAGCTTCAAAATTACCCACTAATCCTTTCACTTCCACCACTTCTGCATACGACAATAGCTCTATGTTTTCATTACGCGCTACTTGCTCCATCTTAGGCTCCAGGATGCAGATAGAGCATTCGTTCGTCGGAAACACCTTCTCAAAACGCGCCATCCTACCCCCAATTGATGGCTCCTTCTCCACTAAAAATACATGGAATCCCATGTCCGCTATATCCATTGCCGCTTGCATTCCTGCAACGCCCGCACCTATAACCAGCGCATTCGGGTTCACAGTAACTTCCTCTTCGCCCATCCCGCTTTACTCTCCCTTTTCTTCACCTTTCCTTGTCTTTTCCCTTCTAAAGGGCGAAGGTCCTAACGCCTTTATTTCTTTTGTAAATTCTCGCATCACCTCTGCAAACCGCTGCCCTTCCGACGCAGATATCCATTCCAGCCGGAGCCTCTCCGCGCCAAGCCCCAGATATTCCAATGCCCTCTTCGTATTTTCTACCCTTCGCTCGGCATTTTGATTGCCTGAAATGTAATGGCATTCGCCTAAATGACAGCCCGTGACGATGACACCGTCAGCACCGTGTTTGAACGCATCGAGTACGAAAACTGGTTCTACTCTCCCCGAACACATTACCCTTAATATTCGTACTGCAGGGGGATAATGATAGCGAGATACGCCCGCGAGATCTGCACCTGCGTAAGAACACCAATTACAGCAAAAAGCCACTATCTTCGGCTCAAACATTGACATGGTTCGTAAGAAACCAGGTATCGAGTTCCAATTCCGGCGCTTCCTTCTTCAAATTAGCTCTAAGCTCTTTAATTTTTCCTTCAAGATATGCACGGATTTTTTACAATCCTCTACCGTCTTTCCCCCGGTTATGACCAGTCGCCCTGAGCTGAATATCAGTATAGCGCTCTTTGGATCCTTTATTCGGTACACTAAGCCTGGGAATACCTCCGGTTCGTACTCCATGCCCTCAAGTTCCAATCCCACTACGATAGCCCCAAGGTTGAGTTCTTTTCCTATACTGGCAGAAGCAACGATATTCTGCACTTTAAATTCCGGATGCTCCGCCACTTCTATCCCTAAACCCCTAAGGTCAGTGGAAAGCTTGTCCATTACGATTCGCACACCTTCTTTAGTCTTTGACCCCGTACACACTACTTTCCCGGAACGAAAGATAAGGAAAGCGGACTTCGGATCTTTCGTCCTATACACCAATCCAGGAAACTTCTTCTTCGTGAACACCGCCGCTTCTAACCGTGATTCAATATATTGCAGGTCTAACTCTTCAGCAATTCTTGCATTCGCTACTACATTTTCTACTTTTATATCTACTTCTGTCATCTTTCTTCACGCCCCCTTTTATAACAAGTAAACATGGTTACTAACTATTGTGTATAAGTAAAGTATATAATCTATTAGGGTATTATGTTGCGGAGAGAAGGGGAATAGAGATGAAGAAGAGGGTGAAGAGGATAAGAGGGACAAGGACTTGCGGTGGCGGCTCGGCTAAGAAGAGAAGGGGCAAAGGAAGCAAGGGTGGTTCGGGTAAGGCCGGAGCGTACGGGCACCACTTCGTTTGGTCCCTAAAACGAGGCATAAGTAAGGGCCATAATAAGAGTGCAACCTCGCGCGAGCAGCCTGGTGATAAAATAGTGATAAACGTAGGCGAGTTGGAGGATATGCTGGAAGGGCTGATAGCGAAGGGCAAAGCGGAAGAGAGAACTGATGGCTTTTTTGTTGATCTAACCCCGCTCGGTATACAGAAGGTACTGGGCAAGGGACAAGTGGAGAAGAAGTGGATACTCAAAGCGAATGAAATATCACAAATAGCGAAGGATAAGATAGAAAGTGCAGGTGGCACTGTAGAACTGGCGACTGGAGTGTGAATTAGCATAGATGGAAGCGATAAATTCGAGAGAGGTTTTAACACAGGTTTTAAGTAAGTTCCCTATGGTGGAGCGGCCGGGCTGGCACGTCCACTTCAAGTCGAAGCTGGCATGGACGGTTGGCATACTCGTTCTCTTCTTTGCATTGGGAAACGTTCCTCTCTTCGGACTATCGCCAGAATCAATGGACCTCTTCGGTCAGTGGCGTGCCATCTTTGCAGGGGAGCGGTTCTCGCTTACTGCGCTCGGTATTATGCCAATCGTTGATGCTTCTATTGTTTTACAGCTTCTGGTCGGTGCGGGGATAATACAACTTAACCTGAGCGATCCAAAAGACCAGGCGTTTTATCAGAGCTTGCAGAAGTTACTCGTTATCGTCTTCTCTGCTTTTATTAGCCTGACTTATGTCATAGGCTTTTATAAGCCGGATCCGGCAATAGCATCTCTGCTCGGTGTATCTCTGAAGGCCATCTCGCTCATGCTTTTCTTACAGGTATTCGCTGGCGGATTGCTTATATACTTCATGGACGAAGTGGTCTCGAAATGGGGTATAGGATCAGGTATTTCGTTGTTCATCCTCGCAGGTGTCTCGCAACAAATAATTATCGGACTCATTAACTGGCTGCCAGATCAGAGCGGATTGGCGGTAGGTGTGATTCCAAGATGGATAGAGTTGCTATGGCCTGGCTCGGCATTGCACGTAGAAGCGTATGAGATATTAGAAGGAGGAATGACTTTTCTTTTCCAGCATCATCTAATAGCACTTATCTCAACCATTGTGGTATTTTTCGTTGTTGTGTACCTTGAGAGTACTCGTTTAGAGATACCTTTAGCACATTCGATGGCGCGAGGCGCTCGTGGCAGGTTTCCAATTAAGTTGTTATACGCAAGTGTACTTCCAATGATTCTTGTACGTGCATTACAGGCGAGCATACAGGGTTTTGGAAGGTTGCTTTGGAACAAAGGAATTACCATATTCGGGACGTACGATGCAAATGGAAGTGCAGTATCAGGATTGGTATATTATCTTGACCCGATTTATGGTCCCTGGGATTGGTTCCCATCAATGGTGCATAGTGTTTATCCAAACATTGCGGGCTGGCAAATTGCCACGAGGCTCGGTATTGATCTCATTTTTATGGTCGTAGGCGGTGCGATATTCGCGCTATTCTGGATAAATACGACTGGTATGGGGCCCAAGGATGTGGCAGCGCAGATACATAACTCAGGACTGCAAATACCGGGACATCGGAGAGGACAAGCAACGATCGAGAGACTGATGGAGGGCTACATTCCGCGAATAGCATTAATGGGTGGTGCTGTCCTGGGTGTGCTATGCGTGCTTTCAAATATGTTCGGCACATTGGGGCAAGCATCAGGAACGGGTTTGCTTCTGGCCGTGAGTATCGCATACCGGCTATATGAGGACGTAGCATCTGAGCAGATGATGGAGATGTATCCAGCAATGCGTAGATTCTTCGGTGATTGATAACGAAACTGTGATGGGTTTGAACGGGCTAAGCGTAAGGGATGCGTTAACGTTCGTTTTAACAAAAATCCCGATGGTAGAACGTCCCAGGCGGTATGTACCACTAAAGGCAAAGCTACTGTTTACTGCCGCTATACTTATACTTTATTTTGCTATGGGCAATATCCCGCTCTTCGGTCTTTCTCCCGAATCAATGGTCCTTTTCGGTCAGTGGCGTGCACTATTCGCAGGCGAAAGATTCTCGCTTAGTGGTGTTGGTATCATGCCAATCATAAGTGCTTCGCTTATTTTACAGATTTTAGCGGGCCCAAAGTTAATGAAGCTCGACTTGAGCAACCCAAGGGACCAGGCATTTTATCTGAACTTGCATAAAATGATCGTTCTTTGTTTCGTGTTTCTTAACAGCATTTCCTATGCCGTTGGCTTTTATATGCCCGATCTGGAAATAGCATACCAGCTTGGTGTGTCTCTGCAGTTCATTTCTTTCTTAATCTTTTTGCAGGTATTCTTCGGCGGGATATTGATATATTATATGGAAGGTGTAGTCACGAAATGGGGTGTAGGTTCGGGAATAGGTATTTTTATCATGGCTGGTGTTACGCAGCAGTTATTTACCGGGTTTATTAATTGGATGCCTGATTCGAGTGGCTTAGCGGTCGGTGTAATACCAAGATGGATAGAAATAGCGCAGCAAGTAGAGCCATATAAAATATCAGAAGGCGGATTGGTTTTTCTATTCCAAAATTACGTAATCGCGCTTATCACGACTGTCGCTCTTTTTTTACTCGTTATTTATCTGACATGTACTCGTATAGAGATAAAGATACCGGGCTATTTGAAACGGCGAAGTAGCCGAGGCCTAGTCAGATTTCCGATCAAGCTTATGCACTTTTCGTATGCTATTGTTGCTCCGCTGGTGTTTTTCCCCGGGGGTTGGGCTATATTAGCAAGCATACAGGGTTTTGGAAGGTTGCTTTTGACCAAAGGAATTACCACATTCGGGACGTACGATGCATATGGCAATCCAATAACAGGTTGTTTGGCATATTATCTCAATCCCGTTTACAGTCCCAATGACTGGGTGCCTACGCTTGTGCATAGTATTTATCCAGATATTGCGGTCTGGCAAATTGCAGTGAGAGTAGCAGTAACCGCTTCAATAATGGCTGCGGGAGCAATGCTAATCGCGCTAATATGGTTAAAACTAACGCCGGGTCTGGAAACGAGGGATATAAACGCAATGGTGCGTGATTCAGGGCTTCCGATTTACGGACATCGCAGTGGTTTAAAAGCGATAAAGCGGGCGGTGGATCGGAGCACACCGAAGATATCAATATTGGGTTGTGGCATTCTGGGTGCTTTGCTTGTAGTTGCAAATATGTTCGGCACGTTGGGTAACGTAAACGTATTGTATCTTTTCGTGAGTGTGATTGTGATTTATGATGTTTACGGCGAGATTAGCACTGAAAGGGGTAACGATTAATCGGGTGTATTATCGGTTCTTACAACGGATTTTTTTTACGCATGAAGTACGTCTTTATAGGGATGTTGCAGCAATATTTTTTAAGAAACCGTAAGGAAAAAGCCATGGATGATATGCAACCCAGTAATAAACGCGTAATGCACCCCTCTAAGTTTATATCACAAAGACAAGAGTTTTAAAGCGGTTTTTATGGTACTGACTCTTAATATATCTGGGGGACGTAATGGCTTGATGAGAAGAGAAGGAGCTTTGTGCAGCGGAATAAAGACTAAGAACTAAAGGGCTGTTTTACGTTAAAAAATCTATTTCCTCAAGACTGCTGCTCGGCTCAAAAATACTCTTGGTCTTTTAATATGTTTAAAACCTATCGCAACAGCTTTGTCTATTGTTTCTTCAAATGCCTGCTTTGAAACATGAAAACTCGGCTCGATGATAAAAAAAGTTCCGTCTGGTTTCAGTATAGATTGTATTTCTTCCAGGAACGTTTCTAGGTCCGGAACTTCATGAACCATGTAAAAAGCCAGGACAAAATCCAGATTTGTTGAAATACCTATTTTATCTGTTTCACATTTATGTAATTCAATTCGTTTTTCGATTTCTGATCCCTGAATCTTGTTCTTCAATTTCTCGAGCATTCCTTCTTGCAAATCTACGGCAATCACCTTGCCCGATTTACCCACCATTTTTGCTATTTCAACCGAAAAAAAGCCGGGTCCACATCCAACGTCCAAAACCACCATCCCCTCTTTGATATAGTCGCCCAGAATCTTGTCTGGATTATGAATCCATTTTCTAAATAGGTTATCAAGACCACTAGCTCTTTCAACCGGACACACTCGCTTATTTCTTTTTGACATTTTTTCAGCTTTTATATTGCTCCATTACCTGCTACCAAGCATCAACAGATTTAGTAGACATTTATTGTTGTACATAAAAAGTATAACATTCTTCGTATTTGTTTTGCTAACCGCCGATTAAGAAGGAAGCGGTTGCCCGCTCCTCCTCATCTCAGAACGGTACGTGAGACTTTCACCTCATACCGCTCAAGCATCTCATAACCCTTTCAGTATCGGGCAGCATTTCCGTAAGCTAAAGTAGTCTTGATCAATATAAGGATTCTTATCCAACTTCAGGCCAGCACACCGGACAATCTTCGTATCCGAGAATAGTATCAATCTATACTCGCCGGTAGAAAACACCCAGTTCCGAGTTCCCGCGGAGTGCCAATATCTATTAGCAACCCACGTTCTGGATTTTTTATCCTGATGTCTTCTCTTAGCCCACCTCCAGAGCATACCCCAGACAATATGATCTAATTTGCTGAATATCTCTTTAGCTACAGCCGATCGGTGATAATTCGACCAGCCAGTAATGAGGGGGTTCAATACGTTGATGTGGTCTTCCTGTCTCCATGCCTTTGCACGTTTGATCACATCACCGATTTTAGGTAGTGTCCTAAATTTCATGACCCAGCCTTAAACATCAAAAATTCCCTCCACGTCCAGGGATGGTTGGTAATCCCTTCCGCCATACACGGAGTCCTCTCGATGTTTCTGATCCCTTTGGGAGTTTCAATCGCAAGTGTTGAATGGGGTCTGATAAGATTGGTGTAGCACTGGTAGAGGTCAAGGTGGTCATCCAGCATATTCTTGCATTTCGAAAAACAGAGACTTTTCCGGACGAATCTCGAGATTCCGTGCCGCAAGGTAAGGTTATATCGTTCTACATACACCGTTTCAATATCTCCAGCCTCTAAATCACCAAATATTATTGTTCTCGTCTTCCCAACAACTCTGCCTCCTTTCCGTTCCTTAACAAGCTGTCCGTAGTTGATTGTGTCCGGATCGAAGTTCCCAAGTATAGCTGTAGTGTACTGATCATTGCCATCGCTGACGAACGTAGCCTTATCATCGGTGTCAGGCACATTACCACGGTTTTTTATCGTTGCCATCAGTTTATTCGCAGTTCCCTGCACTCTTTTGCCCGTACAATGGGCTAAATAGAGTTTTGTGTCAGATTTTATAGCTGTGTAGATCCAGCAGTCGTCATGTTTATCTGATCCAACATCTCCCTGTTCAATTTTATTTTGTTTTTTTTACGAAGGGCCACATCTCATCCACCTCTATCCGGGTTAATCCCACGTTTTTTATCAGTAAATCCGTCACTTCTCCTGCATGTCTGGCGAGATCCTCGATAACATCCGATACCGTGTCTCTGTGGATCTCCATTATGCGTTCAATCGCTCTGACGCCGTTCTTTTCGACAAGAAGCTTGCATATCATGATGATCTGTTCTTCGTTGAGGTGTCTGTTGTAGAATACCGTACCTTTGGTTTCAGGAAATCTCACACTGCAGGTCTTGCATTTGAACATCTGGTTGCCTTTGACGTTAAATCCCTTCTTAATGATTTGTCCTGTGTTCTTCTTCCGGTAGTCCGGACAGTCTGGATTCAAACATATCTGGTCATTTGGATTTGCTCCGGTCATAAAATAGCTTGTAGTGTCAGAGGCACATAAAGGTCACGGTTTATAGGACACTGCCTCATCGCCATACTTTATTAACATCTGCAAATATTCCTCAAGGAAATCGCGCTGTCCCGCAGTCACTTTCAAGCCACGGCGCGCAAAATAACTATTATTTATTCCACGTTTCTCATGAACAAATAAATTCCATTTAGTAGAAAAGATTTCAACAAGAAATTTAACTCTGGCGACTTCTTCCTTTGTCATTTTCATCTTATCAATACGCCCTTCTTTTTCTGCGGTGATTGCACCGCCCCTTGCATTTATCATATCCTTTAGTAGGAAAATGCCTATTGGTTCGGCTTCCTGTGATTCTGTTTCTAATATTTGAAGGATTTCTTCATCAACCAAGTCTCCCCAGAACTCCAATAATTCATCTGTCAGTCTTAAAGCCACAACATGTCCCATTTCATGGTAAGCGCACTGAAACAAATATATAATAGCGGTTTTTAATTTTTCAGCTTCACTCATTGCCATTATTTCTTC
>QBUM01000223.1:8859-18228 GCA_013180585.1 Candidatus Methanophagaceae archaeon GoMg2 | reverse complement strand
TCTGAGACGAGGAGGGGCGAGCAATCGCCCCATCCTTAGTCTGCTAGCTAAACAATTTACGAATATTGATATGTGTACATGACTGAATAGTATCTTCAACCCGTAGGTAACTGTGAAGTAGTATATTTTCAGTCCATTACCAATCAATATGGAGCGGATACATATAAACGCTCTTTTTATACCACTTATACCAATATTATCCTTAACTATACATTAAGAGAAGAACGAAATGGCAGCGATAAACTTCAAAGAGATAGAAGCGAAATGGCAGCGTAGATGGGACGAAGACAAGCTTTTTGAGGGTGAAATCAGTGCAAAGGATAAGTTCTTTTTTACCGTTCCGTATCCATACACCTCTGGACCGTTACACATAGGTCATGGGCGGACATACACAATAGGCGATATAATAGCGCGATTTAAACGTTTGCATGGCTACAACGTGCTGTTTCCTATGGCGTTTCACGTTACAGGCACGCCGATTTTAGCTATTGCCGATAGCATTGCGAAAGGCGAGGAAAAGGTCGTAGCACGATTTAGAGATTACATTGCGATTTATGAAGACGCGGATAAAGTGGATGAACTCTTAAATAGCTTCCGCAGTGCAGAGAACGTTGCGAATTTCTTTGCTGCTCGCATCTCCGAGGATTTCAAGCGGATGGGCTATTCCATAGACTGGCGACGGAAGTTCAATACCACCGAGCCAATGTACAACAAGTTCATCGAATGGCAGTTCAAAAAGCTGTACGATAAGGGCGTGATAAAGAAGGGAAAATATCCTATCGCTTATTCCATTGAAGACGACTCGGCGGTCGGAGAAGACGACATAGAAGGTGGCGACACCGAAAAAGTATCTGTGATTGAGCACACGACCATAAAGTTCAAAATTGCAGACGGCAGTTACTTAATTGCTGCGACTCTGCGTCCCGAGACTATTTTCGGAGTTACAAACCTCTGGATAAATCCCGCAGCGAGCTATGTCAAAGTAAAAGCCGGAAACGAATCCTGGGTGGTATCTAAAGGAGCTGCCGAGAAATTAGGCTACCAGAAGGAAGAAATAGCGATTTTAGAAGAGACAACTGGTAGTTCTTTTGTAGGTAAGAATGTAAAAGAGCTTGTTGAAGGCCGAGAGGTCCCGGTTTTACCGGCCAGCTTCGTTGACGAAGACGTAGGCACCGGCGTGGTCTATTCGGTCCCGGCGCATGCACCGTATGATTACATCGCACTGGAAGACGTGAAAAGGTCCGAGGGTGTGGAAATCGAGCCGATAAAGATAATAGACATAGAAGGCTATGAACTGCCGGCGAAAGAGATATGCGAAAGAATGAATATAGCGAACCAGGAGGATGAACGCCTGGAAGAAGCCACGAAGACCATTTATAAGGACGAGTTTTATCGTGGCGTGTTGAATGATAAGTGTGGCAAATTTGCGAATGTAAAAATAGCAGATATAAAGGACGAAGTTAAGGATTGGCTGAAGCGCGAGAATATAGCGGATGTGTTCTATGAAACTTCACGTAAAGCGTTAACACGCGGTGGCGACAAGGTGATAGTCGCGGTTCTGCAAGATCAGTGGTTCATAGATTACACTCCCGATTGGTGGAAAGATTTGGGGCATAAACTCGTGGAAGGCTTGACGTTCTATCCGGAAAAGTACAAGACCTATATGCACGACATTATTGATTGGTTGGCTTTTAGACCTTGTGCACGGAAACGAGGCTTGGGTACACAGTTCCCGTTTGAAAAAGGCTGGATTATCGAGTCGCTGAGCGATTCTACTATTTACATGGCTATGTACACCATAGCACATCTGCTGCGGCAATTGCCGGTTGATGCGTTAACCGAACGGTTCTTTGATTTCGTGTTCCTGGATATTGGCGATGCACAGGAATTGTCAAAGGAGCTAAACGTGGATGCAGACGTATTGAACCGGATAAAAGACGAGTTTGAGTACTGGTACCCGAACGATCTGCGGCATACTGCACCACCGCACCTGTCCAACCACTTAGTATTCTTTTTGATGCACCACGCTGCGATATTTCCGGAAAACAGGTGGCCCCGAGCGATTACTCTGAATGAGTTGATGATTCGAGAAGGCAAGAAGATGTCAAAGAGCAAAGGCAATGTGATTCCGTTAGCTGACGTGTCGGAACTCTATGGCGTGGATTTGTACAGGTTGTATTGTGCGATTAATGCTGATTTTGCAACCGTAGTCAACTGGCGAGAACAGGATACGGAGTCGTTGCGGAAGAGGCTTAATGCAGTGGTAGAGCTATTTGAGGGTAGCATAGACGCGGAAAGCATAAACGAGGAAGAGCTCACGCATATAGATAAATGGCTGCTGTCACGGTTATACAGACGGTTACGGGAATCTGTTGAGCGGTTTGAAGCGTTTCGGATACGTGAAGCCGGAATAAACATGGTTTTTAACGCGATGAACGACATCCGGTATTATGAGCAGCGGCAGGACAAGACCAGGCGTAAGAGGATAGTTCGGGCCGTAATGGAAGAATGGTTGATTGTCTTGTCGCCTATTATACCGCATATCTGCGAAGAGATATGGCATAAGCTGCATGAATCGTTTATTTCGGTGCAAACGCTGCCGGAGCTAAACGAGGCGTTTATTGACGACCGTGTGGAACGTGAGGAGGAGTATCTGGTTTCGTTAATTGACGATATAAAAGAGATACTGAAAGTGGCGAGACTCAAGCCGACAAAGATTTACGTTTATACCGCAGAAGACTGGAAGTTGGAGCTATTTAAGGCGCTAAAGGATTTGCCGGATAAAGATAAAATCCGAGAGGCGATGAAGCTCAGGAAGGAAAAGAGCACGGTCGAGTTCGTGAAGCAGGTGATGAAAAGTAAGCGGGATTATTTTGAGCTCGGTGAGCCGGAAGTTCTTGAGCGAGAGAAAGAGTATTTGGCTAACGAGTTCGGGTGTGAAATAGGCATAAACAAGGACTACGATCCGAAGGGTAAGAAGAGGTTTGCCGTTCCGCTGAAGCCTGCGATATTTGTGGAAGGGTAAATCAATAAGTTTTTGAGCATTTATTTGTTGTTTGCGGAATAACCGTGGTAGACACCTGCCCTGCCGCAAGGGTAGGAGATGTTATTGTTGAACGCGGATTTATTTTCTCCTGTATTCCTGCGTTAATTAGCATTATTCTGCCCCAATTTATTCTTCAATATCCTCTCTAAACTCCGCTATTTCACGAGCCCTCATCTCGTTCAACTCCGTCTCGCTCAACTCTCTCTCCTCTATGAACGGTCTGGGATACGGCGTGAGTTCGTTGTCCATATCAAACTCTAATTCATTCACCTTTTCCCAGGTCGTCTCGTCAAGCACCACTAACTTCGTATCCGCAATCACATACAGATAATCCGCAATATAAATAGCCCTTCGAGCTCTTTCCGCACGCACCGCTTTCTCCAGTACCAGCTTTTCGTCGGCATACGAGAATATATATCCGCCTTCTCTACCAGGCAAGAAGAATATCCCGTGCTTATTGTCTATCAAAAACGCATGGTGCGTTTCCAGCACGTCTGACCATGACTCCTCCAGTATGTATTTATCCACTTCCTCGGGTTCCGAAGGCGTAGCGACATCAAAAAGTGACAATTTTACTTCCCAGCCCTCTTTACCTATGCCCAGGATTAAATCGTCAGTTATCGGATGCAAATAAGACGAGTAACCCGGAATCTTAAGCTCGCCCTTCAATTCCGGCTCTTTCTGATTTGAAAGGTCAAGCACATAGAACGGATCGGTATCCCGGAACGTGACCACGTAAGCCATATCCCCAAGGAATCTCACCGCATATATCCGCTCTGTCTTGCCAAGGTCTTTAACCGAGCCCACTACATCCAGGTTTTCAGCCAGCACGTAAACGTCACTGACACTTTCCCTTCCACCTTCTACCGTAGTTGCCACACGCAAATAGCCGTTATGTTCGTCAAGCGAAAACTGATTTAATAATCTTCCAGGTATCTCACCCTGTTCCTCCACATCAAAATCGGCCAGTCCGATTTTCACAATTCCCGTGGTCTCTAAATCCCGCTTATGGTCATCGAAATAGTCTTCCAGCCTGTTATAAAACTCTTTCCGGCGTCTAAAACTGTCATCTGTTTTAGATTCCGTATCCCGTTCAAGAATGTACTCAAGCTCCACCATTTTTGCCCTGTTACTTATATCGTACTCCATGAGCCGGTCAATCTCGTCCATTGTTTCCGCCGGTACCAGATCGTGGCATTTTTCCTTCAGGAACTTGTAGTACGTCTCGACAGGGTCAGGCCGATAAGTATATGTGATGTACAGAGCGTCTTCGGACATGTAAATAACGGACCGCCCGGAAGAACCCACGAATGATATATTATTCTTTATTTCACCTTCTTCCGGGTCAAAGATAGCGGCGGTATAAACAACATCCACGGGCACCAACTCAGGCGGATGATATATCTCAGAACCACGAACAACAAGAGGTTTACCTTTCGCGGACAGCGTGTATATAGGTAAAGGATCATAGCGGTCAATCCAGTTTTTAGTGACCAGATAGATGCTGCCGTTGCAAAGCCGAGCGGAAACGAGCGAGCCATTCAGCTTTATCTGCCATGCCTCTTCCGGTGATTCCGGTTGTGAAACATTATATCCATAAATCTTGTTGCCGTCGAAAATAACCAGCGTTTCATTCACCAAAAGCATATCTCCGCTCTCCTTTAGTTTCGCCAGTACCGAGAGGTTAGAAGGCGGAAAAGCAGATATTACTCGCGTTTCACCTTTCCAACCCCTATCAGATGAGAAATAGATATGTTCTCCGTCTGTCTTCACCACGTCCGGTTCGTCAATCCCCAGTACCTGCACTGTGGTCTCGGAAATTCGTGTCGGAATGCCTGTCCCTCCTACTTGTGGGGGTGCTTTTGGCATAGGTGCCGGCATTGGAGGGGAAACCTGTATCGCATCCTCTACCGCCATTTCAGGCATAGGCATAGGAACCTCTATCACTGGACGAAAATCATCTGCGATATAATCTCCCCTCTCCAATTCGGCGGCTTCAGAAAGATAAGCCATAAACTCTTCTTCCGATCCGAATTGCTCTATTCCACTCGGTATATGGATTCCTTCCTCAATTCCTTCCGGTGAATACCAGATTAATAACCCTGCGAGTACTGCTACAACACCGATACCGATACAAAGTAAAATGATTATTTTTTTCATCTTTGGTATGAGAATACTTTATATTTTCATGCTCATGAGTGTCCCCGGGGCTCATGAAAGTTTCTCTATATGTTGTTCTTTGTCATCATATATAAAATATTTGGTCAAGTCAGTATCTCCGAAAGCCAATATTTACCTCTTGCATGATAACGGTATTGCACAAAACAGGTATTTCACATAAAATTGTGGATAAAACAGAAGTCGTGCTTGTGGTGATTACACAGCCGAGCTGGCTGATGATATATCTGTGGGTAGCGCGGGTTCAAAAGAGGGCTGGTCGAGTGTGGTAATAAGAACCGATAAGGGCGTTTCGGAACTCGAAACCAAAGGCTATCTAAGAACAAAAGAAATAGACGATTTAGATTGCATAAAAGAAACTGCAAAGGGAAAAAGTAAAAGAGCGGAAAAGATGATACATACCCGCTGTAACGATGGTTAGCCCCTTATCTTTTCAGCCAGCAAGGCGACTCGTTTACCAAGTTCCTTGCATTCCTTCATCGCCTGCTCGTCCGGTGCTCCGTTTGATGCCGCACCATAATGCCCGCCACTTGAGATAGGGTCGCCACAAACAACCATACCATGCACTAACATCGCCTGTAGGATTGCTAATATGGTCGTTTCTCTGCCACCTGCTCGATGCTTGGACGAAGCGAATGCAGCACCTACCTTATTTTCCAACTCTCGCCTTACTTCTATTGACTTATCAATCACGGCTTTCACTTCTTGCGTGGGTAGTCCAAAGTAAGTGGGCGAGCCTATGATTATACCGTCAGCCCATCTCAGATCGTCCATTTCTACTTCTGTCGCCTTTTTCAGCCGCGTATCCGCACCGACTTCCACCGCGCCATTCTCCACTTCGTTCGCCATCTGCTCCGTGTTTCCAGTCTGGGAATAATAAATAACAAGCACTTTTGCCATCTTTTTGCCTCCTTAATACGTTAAACCTTCTTATCATAACGTTTGGGTGATAAATATAAATAGGAGATGTATATGTTATGATATGAGTATCGCTGACGACATCGTGATTGAAATTTTCAGGCATAATAAAGAACTTCCGGTTTTATTAGCAAAGGCAATCAAGCATAAACTCGGCATTAGCACCGGTGAATTCAGTAAAAAAGCGGGTATTCCCGTAAGCACGCTTTACAAAATCCTGTCCGGCGAGCGCGACCCGAACCTGCGAACCTTCAGACGGATAATAACTACAATACATGAGATAGAAAGCGGATGTGCGAAAAAGAAAAAATTCATCGCGGTTATTTGTTCGCGTGGGGTCTTAGATGAAATAGACCAGGCGGATATATACACCGGTAAAGAGCCCATAGACGTCAAAGAATATGCAGTGACTACCATAGAAGAATCAATGATAGTAGCTATCCAGGCGGAAAAAGAAGGTGCATCTGCTCTTGTATGTGCGCCTATCGTCAGTCCAACAGTTGAGAAGATAGTAACTCTACCGGTTACCACGATAAAGCCAAAGGCAAGTGTTTCAAGGGCTATTGAACAGGCGGCGAAGAAGATAAATTAGGGCGTGCCGGAATCACGTCTCTATTTGTCTACCCCGGAGACAGATTCACGGAAAAATCCGCGCATTGCTCGGTCGTTAGTATAAGTGGATGGCACTGCCTAAAAACCCCGTGCACCGCGGAGATCACCGAGGGCGCAGAGTTTAAGAGCGTCCAAATCCACGCATGGTTTTTCTGATGACTATGCGTTCTCTGCACCTGTTATGGATACGGGTTGCGTGCTACCGGTGAACGTGGCAATGCAAAGCGCCAGAAGAAAGACGCGGTTAATCTACCTCATTCACTTTTTCATACGAAATCGGGAGGTCCTATATATGTGAGATGTGCATACAAACGTAAATCAGCATAATACCGTATTTCACTGATTCGTAACTGAATGAAAATCGGAATAAACGAAAAGTGCGGAATATGAGGTAAAACCACATTTTGATAAAAATAAAGTATTTGTTTAGTTAACCACAAGATTACACAGATTTCCACGAGAAACTATTTACGTTTTTCTTTTAGCACAGGTTTTCTTTTTTCTAAAAAGAAAAAGTGTTCAAATAGAAATAAAAAAACAGGGGGATTAAAAAACATCCCCGTCAAAAAGTTTTATGTTTTTGTCTTTACTTCTTCCTTCTCAGTGCTAGATATGCAACTGCTAACAGTCCAGCAATCGCGAATACTGCTTCAAATCCAGGCGGTTTTTCCGGTTCTTCTGGCTTTGGTTCTGGCGTTGTTGGTGCTATCGTTGGTTTTGGCGTTGGTTTTGGCGTTGCAGGTCGTTCTGTAATTACCTCGGTTATTACTTCTTTTACTATTGCTCCTGTGCATGCGACACACTCGGGATTAGGGTCACATGGATCTAACGGATCTGTACCCATAATTATTTCCTCTATGTCGGTGTAGCCATCGCCGTCTGTGTCAGGTATACCACCGCCGCCGCCACCGCCGCCGCGTCTTCTTGGTGATGGTGTTGGTGTTGGTTTTAGACCAACTGATACTGTTGTCTCGCTATAATCCTTGGCTCCTGCTTTATCCAAAGCAGCCATACCCACTGTATAATCTCCATCGGGTACTTGTGTCTTCACCAATGAGATACTGTAATCAGGTGCTGTACCTGTCAGTGTTACTGCATCTAAAGGTTCTAAACTCCCAAGTAGCGCCCATATGTCTGTGATAGTATCTCTGTTGGTAGCATCCACTGCAAATGGTGTAAAAGTCGTGTTTCCTGGCTCCACCGAACAACTCTCTTTAGTAAGCGGGTCAATAAGTTTAGACAGTTTTAGATCGTTCTTGTCGAATAAGGCAACAGCGACTGCAGTTCCTGAAGTCGTATTAATTGTTAGGTTACCGAGAACACTGTAATATGTTATTGAGTCCCATTTATCTGTTTTGCCTACGAATACTGGTTTCGTGCCCGAAGAAGTTGTCGCGTTCTTCACCTTAAACTTTGTAGCATCCCATTCCGAAGAGTAATCGTCCCCTCCTATTGGTATGTCCTCAGCATACAAGGTATACTGCTTTGACTGATAATTCTTAGTATCAATAGCGTATAATGTTACCAGTTCCAATCCTGCGCCGCTTGTTATCTTTGCACTAACTTTTGTTGGATTTGCGGTATTTACGTATTTGTTTGGTTCTGCTTTTAGATCGGCTATGTTTAGTGGTGTTATCTGTACAGTCACACTCGCAGTATCATTCACGGTTCCATTCGCAGCCTTTACCGTTGTTGTTCCAACTACGAGAGCCGTAAATGTCGTTTTTGCTGTTCCATCATCTCCTGTGGTCGCAGATGCCGGACTTACAGTTCCGATCGTTATGTTGCTACTCGTCCAATTGATAACTACACCGGACATCACAGTGCCATCTTGATCCTTTGCTGTTGCTGTAAACTCTTTTTCTACATTAACGCCCAGTGTTGCCGTTGACGGTGAAACTTCTATTGTTGTCAGATTCTGTGGAACTACCTCCTGTACTGTTACTGCGGCTGTTCCATTCACTGTTTCATTAGCTGCTGTTACCGTTGTTGTTCCAACTACGAGTGCCGTGAATAAACCTGCATCCGTGATCGTACCAACTGTTTCGTTGCTACTCGTCCAATTGATAATTACACCGGACATCACATTGCCATCTTGATCCTTTGCTGTTGCTGTAAACTGTTCTGTGGCACTAACGTTCAGCGTTGCCGTTGACGGTGAAACTTCTATTGTGGTTAGAACCGGCTGAACTCCGCTCTGTACTGTTACTGCGGCTGTTCCATTCACTGTTCCATTCGCAGCCATTACCGTTGTTGTTCCAACTACGAGTGCCGTGAATAAACCTGCATCCGTGATCGTACCAACTGTTACGTTGCTACTCGTCCAATTTATAACTACACCGGACATCACATTGCCATCTTGATCCTTTGCTGTTGCTGTAAACTGTTCTGTGGCACTAACGTTCAGCGTTGCCGTTGACGGTGAAACTTCTATTGTGGTTAGAACCTGCTCTATTACATTAGCTGCGCCTGGTGTTGGTACGTCAAACTCTGTAAAGTCCGCAGTATCGTTACCAGTATCCACTCCATTTGGATACCTTCCCGTTGACTTCCCTGCGTCAGGTGCCGGTGCACCACCAAGAACACCATATGCAACTTCATCTACCGTCTCTGTC
>QBUM01000223.1:0-7915 GCA_013180585.1 Candidatus Methanophagaceae archaeon GoMg2 | reverse complement strand
TTCCTTTGATGGTAACTGTATATGCCGTGGTTGCACTATACCAGTATCCTTTATCTGGTTCGACTGTTTCAAAGTCCCCATCCCAACCGTAGCCTGCGTAAAAAGTCGCTGGTTTCCAAGTGTTGTTGACGTAGGTATATAACTCATCGCCGTCATTTGCGTTCGGGAACACTGCATTGATCGAAGTATTATCTATCGCCAGTGGTATAGAAATCAAGTTCCAGCCTGCACTAAGTTGTAGATCAAATGATGCCCCTTCCGTTACGTTTATAGTGACACTTCGGGTCTCACTGACACCAAGGAATGTCTCGGTTGTATTATCAGGATTCACTTTAGTAACGTTTGCGTACACTCTGTATGTATACATCGTCCCGTTTGTCAGATTGGTTACAGTATACCTGAAGATATACATGGTGGACGAGCCCTCAGTTACATTGCCAGTCGCAGACATTGTATAATTCGTTCCGTCCCAGTCGAGCCATACCTGGTCATAGAATACATCTTCCGACGTGGTCACATTGGATACAGACACGTTAACAACAACATAATCCTCTGTTACTTCTGTCTCATCTGCGGGAGTCGGCGCAATGAACTCAATGGTAGGTGTATAATCCGCAATTGCTATGGGCGCTATCGCTGACATTACTAATATAACACTCAAAAAGAGTGCAGTTTTATATCCTTTCGTTCTCATTTTTCACCTCCTTTCTTTATTATCTGCTATACAGATATTCTAATTAATGCTCAGTCTATATTTAAATGTTGTTGTTAATATCCCGAATTCCCCCTTTTTTTCATATCGTCTCCTTTTTAATACTCCCATGTGAATGCTTCATTAGCTCCATACCAATACCCTTTGCCAGGTTCCATTTTACTTAGTTCTCCATCCCAACCGTAGCCTGAATAATATGTCGCGGTAATCCATCCTTCACCATAGGCAAATAAGACATCTTCATTACTCGCATTTGGAATTAAGTCATCAAGACTTGCTTCGTTCAGTCGCGTATATCCAATCAGGTTCCAGCCCGTGGTTATTGATACATTCCTTGTACCTGCTTCTGCCCCTTCTATGGTAACGGTATATGCAGAGTTTGCGCCATACCAGTATCCCTTATCTAGCTCGATAGTTTCAAAGTCCCCATCCCAACCGTAGCCTGAATAATATGTCGCGGTAATCCATCCTCCTTCGTAGGCATATAACACATCGCCATTACTCGCATTTGTAAACACCGCGTTTATCGAATTGTTGTCCATTTGCAGTGGGATAGAGATAAGATTCCAGCCTTCAACAAGCGACATCTCGAATTGGTCGGGTTGTCCTTGCTCTTTTAACGTTACTACTACGGTATCGGACGCATTAGTGTCCTCACGGTAAACTCTAATAGTCACATCTCCCTCTACCGTTCCTGCTTTTAGTGTCGCGTAGGTATATCCCTCCTCGTTGGTCATGTTTCCCACTTTTTTCCCATAGTTGGGCGCGACAGGATCCGTAGTACTTAGATACACATCACCCTCTCTAGGTTCTGATATTATCTGAAATGTAAGAGTGCGATTATAACTGGGTTTATTATCCATCATTGCGCGAGCCTTTATAATAGCTACTGATGCCCCATCAGCCGGGATGCCTGACGACGGTTCCACACTAATTACTTCTATTTTGTTGGGTATTGGACCGTGCGGTTGACTGTTACCCTGTACACCTATTACCGCTCCGGAAAGCGCTGACACAGATAAAAGAACAACCGCCAGCACAAAACAATTTAACAATTTCACCTTCGCCCCCACTTCTTCTCTTCTTCTCATTCTTCCCTTTTCCCTCCTTCTTTATAGCACATCCTTCTCATACGTTTATAGTCCGAGGTATATAAAAGCATATGTTATTAACCCGTACCTTTCCTGTCCACAGTTTCTCTTCTTATAAGGCTGTGAATTTGTAATCAACTATCCTTATTTAATCTTTCCTATTATCACCAAAAATCGGATAGAAAAAATCTTTACCTGATTTACCCCTTTTTTCCCTGAGAGGTATGGCGGCTCTTCTTCCAAAAAGCGATGCTTGTTCATCGCCCATGAACGAACGAATCCAAAACAACTTCTCTCAATTCTGATACCCGTACGATTATTCTTTTTATCTCCAGACTAATACACCAAATTCGTATTTGTATAGCGAATTTTTAAAACCACGAGATTAACACAAGAAATTGGGATAATGTGGTCTATGGTATACTAAAATCTGGCTACTGTCCTTATATTCCCGTGGAAATCTGTGAAATCTTGTGGTTAGCTAAACAATTACCCCAATTTTAATAACAATTCAACACGTACTTTGCTGCTGCTCCTGTGGCATCTTGTGGTTCTACAACTACAAACAAAAAATAGAAAAAGGGTGGGAGTGAAACTCACTCCACCGCTGCCGGCTCTGCTTCCGCAACTTCCGCTTCTGCTGGCTCTGCACCTGATGCAACCTCAGCGGCTGCTCCCGCAGTAACCATCTCAAGCTGCAGTCCTATCTCTGTCAATGCCTCTATCTGTGCATATACCTGCCTGTCGCGGTAATGCTTCATTGTCGCTGCGCCTGAAGGGCATACTGCGTTACATCCACCACAGCCTTTGCAAACCGCTTCGTTTACCGTCATCACCAGCCGTACCTCGTCAAGCTCGAGCGCACCATACGGACAGCCATCTGCACAAGTCCCGCATCCTATGCAAATCTCCTCGTTTATCTCTGAAATCGCAGGTTCTATCTTCGCCTTAAGTTGTACCAGATAGAGCAATGAACCGGAAGCCGTTGCTTTGCCCTGTGCTATACTATCTGTTATATCCTTCGGACTTGCACAGCATCCCGCAATAAAAATACCATCTGTTGCTGTATCCACCGGTCTGAGCTTTGGATGTGCTTCCATCAAGAACCCGTCCACGGACGTGGACAATTTTAACATGTTTATTATCTCCTTCACTCCCTCGTTGGGCTTCAATCCCATACCAAGCACCACGAGGTCTGCTTCTTGCTCATACGGCTCGCCAATCAGTGTATTCTCGGCACGCACTACTACTCTATCACTGCCCGCTTTCTTGTATATCTCGCCTGGCAATCCTCTCATATACGAAACACCACTCAGCTTCACATCACCGTAAAACTCCTCAAAACCTTTACCAAACGCTCTTATGTCCTGGAAAGTCACTGTTACGTTCGCATCCGGTAGTTGCTCCTTTGCTAAGTACGCCTGTTTCGCTAGGTACATGCAGCATACCCTTGAGCAGTATTCATTCCCCACTTGCTTATTCCTTGACCCGACACAACTTATGAACACAATGTCCTTCGGCTCTTTTCCGTTTAGCTCTATCTTGCCTCCCGTAGGACCACTTGGAGATACTAGTCGCTCAAACTCCATGCTCGTAATCACGTTGGGATACACTCCATACTTGTATTCCGCCGATACTCTTGGGTCCACGAGGTCATACCCGGTTGCCACTATTACCGTCCCGACAGTGAACTCTTCTATCTCCTCTTTCTGCTCGAAATCTATTGCGCCCGGACATGCCGCCATACATGGTGGAACTGCTTTACCTTCCTTTATTGTTTCCAGCGTTGCATCGCCACACTTACCCTCTTTTAGCAGTAAACAATGTTCTGCATCTATCGTGTAAGCAGGTGGAACTGCAAACGGGAAAGGTATGTAAATGGCACTTCTCGTACTCAAACCCTCATTGAATTCATCTGGTATATCCTTCACCGGACATGCTTCTATACATGGAGTACAATCCTTGCATTTCTCCATATCTATGTATCGCGGCTTCCTCTTTACCTTTACGTCAAAATTCCCGATATATCCGCCTATCTCTACAACCTCGGAATAAGCCATCAGATTTATGTTCTGATGCGCACCCACTTCTATCATTCGCGGCGTCATAAGTGAAGTCGCACGCTCGAGGGTAGGGAAAAATCTGCTTAATTGTGCGACATGTCCACCAATAGACGGACTTTTTTCCACTAAATGCACCTTGTAGCCACCATTTGCGATATCCAGTGCCGCGTACATCCCGGTTACACCGCCGCCTATCACCAGCACCTCCGGAGTGACTTCCACTTCCTTTTCCTCAAGGGATTCCAACAAGGCACACCTCGCAACTGCACTTTTTACCAATTCCTTCGCCTTCTCCGTCGCCTCTCTAATAAAATCCCCGTGTGGCCAGCTACAGTGCTCTCTTATGTTTGCCATTTCATAGAAAAACGGGTTCATTCCCGAATCCGAACAGGTCTTTCTGAATGTGGGCTCGTGCATCCTCGGTGAACAAGAAGCCACTACCACTCTGTTAACCCTACCCGCAGCAAGGTCTTTTCTTATCAGGTCCTGACCAGGGTCCGAACACATAAAAATGTAATGTTGCGCAACAGCAACGTTCGGCAAAGATGCTGCGTACCTCATCACCTCATCTACATCTACCGCCATCTTTATGTTTATACCGCAGTGGCACACATAAACGCCGATCCTGGGTGCGTCTTCTGGAGCACCCGCCGCTACTCCTTCTACACTATCCGTCGGCGGGATTTTTATGTAATCATATTCCTCTTCTTCAGCCATTTTTTTACCTCCTTTATTACGCCCCTATCTTCTCCGCCATTTCTATCAACGACCTACTTCCTATGCACGTCTCTTCTTCTATCTCTGTTACCGTGGGTCCTACGCTCGCTTTACCCCTTGCTAATACCGCAAGAATAGCACCAGCCGCACCTTTTGCCTGTGCAACACTGTCAGGAATATCCTTGGGTCCCTGAGCGCATCCTGTAACAAAAACGCCGGCTACATCTGTATCTACCGGTCTGAGTTTGGGATGTGCCTCTTTTGCAAAATTATCATCCGTCAGTGGGACTCCCATCATCTCCAATAGCTTGTCCATGCCTTCACTCGGTTTAAGACCCACGCCAAGTATTACGAGGTCCGCTTCGATCTCAATAGGCTCACCAAGCATTGTATCTTCTGCTCGCACTATCACTCTATCACTGCCAGGTTTCTTGTATATCTCGGATGCAAGTCCCCTTCGATATGTGAGTCCTTCTAATTTTACCCGGTCATAAAATTCCTCGAACCCTTTTCCAAATGCCCGCACGTCCTGGTATAAAACAGTTATGTTGCAGTCTGGGACTTTCTCTTGTAGCAAATGTGCCTGTTTCGCTATGTACATACAGCATACACGAGAGCAGTATTCGTACCCTGTCTGCGAGTTTCTCGAACCCACACAGGACAGGAAGACCGCATCTTTTGGCTCTGGCATGTCACCTATCAATATCCTACCCATTGTGGGACCACTTGCCGAGGAGTATCGTTCAAACTCCAATCCGTCAATTACATTGGGATACACGCCATACTTGTATTCAGGCATACACTCCGGCTCAATGATGTCATAACCCGTTGCTACTATTATCCCCCCAACGTTTATCTCCACTATCTCGTCTTTCATATCATGATTTATACAGTTTGGACCACATGCCAGAACGCAGGGAGGAGCTTCAGCTTTGGATACTTCTTCTCCTCTCTCTTTCTTTCCCCTTGCTTCTGCCGTGCTTTCAAGTGTTGCTTTTCCACATTTCCCCTTCTTTATCATCAAACAAGTCTCGCTGTCAATGGTATAACTAGCGGGAATTGCAAACGGGAAAGGTCTATATATTGGCGCTCTCTTCATCAGTCCTAAATCAAACTCGTTTGGAAACCTGCCCTTCAATCTACAAGCATCTTCACACATCATGCAGCCGGTGCATGTCACCTCATCTACGTATTTTGCCTTCTTCAGTACCTTCACTTTGAAATTTCCGATAGACCCTTCTACTCCCACTACCTCGGAATAGCTCATCAGGTTTATGTTTGGATGCGCGCCAACATCCACCAGTCTTGGCGTTAGAATACAGGCGGAACAATCGAGCGTTGGGAATGTCTTATCAAGCTGTGCCATGTGCCCACCGATAGAAGGCAATCTCTCGACCAGATGCACCTTGAACCCAGCATCCGCGATGTCCAATGCGGCATACATCCCCGCTATTCCTCCCCCTATCACTAACGCTTCCGGAACCACATCCACCTCCTTCTCCTCTATCTTCTCTAAAAGTGATTTTTCAACCCGGTCTTTTATTGATTCCATCACGCGCCTTGTCGCCTCTTCCGTTTTTGTTCCCGACTTCTTCTTATCCTTAGCCTCTTCTACTTCTTTTACTTCTTCTACTACTTCTTTTTCCTCTTTTACTTCTTCTACTTCTTTATCAGCTTCAGCTTCAGTTGCCATACATCTTTCACCTCTGCTGAATATTCTGTTACACTCTATATATAAATTTTGTGGTTTTTTCCTCTCCCTCTGAAATCTCCAGATACAGAAGAAGTACATAAATGCCCGCGAAGCATGACCCGTAATTCGTAATTCCGAAACTATGGCACCAGCCTTCTCCTATCGCGTGGGAAAAGCACTACCTCTCTTATGTTTCCTATCCCCAGCATGCACATCAACAGTCTTTCCGCACCAAGCCCCCAGCCCGCATGTGGCGGCATCCCATAACGGAACGCATCAAGATAAAACTCAAAATTATCGGCACTCAACCCTTTTGATTCTATCTGCTGCTTCAACAATTCGTACGAATGGACTCGCTGCGAGCCCGAAGACAACTCCACTCGGGGGTGCATCAGGTCAAACGCATTGCAAGTACCTCCCGCTGCAGGCTGCGCATAAAACGGCTTTATCGCGCTGGGCCAATCCGTAATGAAATAAAGTTCGTCTATTATCTTGCCCAGGGTATGCTCAGCAGATGTGCTAAAGTCTTCGCCCCATTCTATCTCCTCTCCCACACCGGAAAGTAGTTCTATTGCTTCGTCATATGTTATACGTCTGAAAGGTGTCTTCGGGACTTCCAGGTTCGAATTCAGCTTTGCTAAACCTGGATAATCCGCAACCTTTGAATATACAAACGCAACAAGCTCCTCTAATAGCGTCATCACGTACTCATGGTCCACGAATGCAACTTCTATATCTATCGAAGTAGCTTCATTCAGGTGTTTCGTGGTATCATGCTCCTCAGCCCGGAATATCGGCGCTATCTCGTACACGCGGTCAAAGCCAGAAGCCATGAGCATCTGTTTATAAAGCTGCGGGCTCTGGTTTAAGAACGCTTCTCGTTCAAAATAAGATATGGGAAATAGCGCGGTGCCGCCTTCCGTCGCCGCACTTACTATCTTCGGCGTGTTTAATTCTATAAACCCGCGTTCATCAAGAAAATCTCGTATCGCTTTAAGGACGTGACTGCGAATAATAAAGATGTGCTTTGTTCTCTCTGTTCTCAGGTCCATGAACCTTGCATCCAATCTTGTATCCAGCTCCGCACCCACTTTGCCCGTCGTATCCAGCGGTAAAACCTGCGATGCTTCGCTCAGCACTTCCATTCGTTCGGGCACTATTTCATAGCCGTTTGGTGCTTTCTGCTCGCTCTTTACTCTCCCTTGTATCGCTACCACTGATTCACGAGGAACTCGTTTCACACGTTCAAACAGCTCTTTTTCTGTCTTTTTACGGATCAACGTAACCTGAGCAAAGCCGCTGATGTCGCGTACAACAAGGAAGAAGACCCCACCCAAGTCCCTCTTCTCGTGCACCCAGCCCGCTATGCTCACACGTTCTCCTTCATTAGCTGCGGTTATTTCATTCGCGTATTTTCGGTCCTGTATATCTAACATGATTACTACTTCTCCTCTGCTCTTAATTTAGGTTGTGTCTGCTACTCTTACAAGTTTTGATTTTGCCTTCTTCTTTATTTTATCCGGAATTCCAGATGCTTCTTGTATAGCTCGAAGCAAATCAGAATAACGCACCTTAGTAAGATCAATATCCAAAACCCATTTTGCCCCCGTTCCGAAAATCTCCGTACCCACACTTACTT
>QBUM01000224.1:18014-18277 GCA_013180585.1 Candidatus Methanophagaceae archaeon GoMg2 | reverse complement strand
TACTGAGTACTATGCGGAACGGCCTGATAGCAAGCTGCCACGACGTTTCGGAGGGTGGACTTGCGGTTGCGGTATGCGAGATGTTAATAGGCGGTGACATTGGCGCTACGGTTGATATTGCGGGTATAAGTCCTAAGACGAATCTAAGAGGCGATTACAAAATGTTCTCGGAATCTAATACGCGGTGGGTGGTGGAAGTGTGGCGAGAAGAATCATCAAAATTTGAGGCGATGATGAATGAACAGCATGTAGTTAAAATAGGT
>QBUM01000224.1:0-17974 GCA_013180585.1 Candidatus Methanophagaceae archaeon GoMg2 | reverse complement strand
AATAGGTGAGACGGTGGAGGGTAAGAGGGTTGTTATGAGTGATGCTAAAAAGGAATTGGTGAATCTTTCGTTGGCTGAAATAAGAAAAGCGTGGAGTGGAAAGCTATATTAACATCTCGGACGCTATACTTATAAAGTAATAGTATATAAGAGATTACTATGCAATTGAATCTACATAAATTATATACTTTTATAAAAGAGAGGAATAAATAGGGCAATAAGATGAAACTGAAGAAAGCGCTTGTAATATTTGTTTTGGTAGCGATAATCTCTGTGTGCTTTGCAGGATGTATTGAAGAGTCTCCATCTGCGCCAACGGCAACATCAGAACCGAAAGAACTCTTTGTGCTGAATGGATGGGAAGTGAAAAGTAATTTACGTGGCCACTATGTCGTATTGAATTTTGATGTGAAAGAGCGCGTTGACATATTCCTGGTTGGTCCTGATAGGACCCAACGTGATGCGAACCATGGTGTACAGTCACTGGAGAAATGGACCACACTCAGTGCTGGCAGTCCTGCTGAACCAGGGATATATAGGTTTGTTGTTAAACAAAGTGGTCTTGGTGACCCAGGTGAAACTATCTATAGGGATGATTTGGATGTGACAGAAGAGATGATCACAACAGCAGTGGAAACCGCCATAACAGACCCTATGTTTGTACTGACATCATGGTCTGTACAGCGCAACGACTACAATCGCCCCTGTATATATATGCAGTACAATGCAGCAAGGCTAAGAGAGATATCTATCCAAGATTCGGATGGTGTTAAGTTAGGGCATGTCGACAATATGTTTGGTGGTGATATATTTGGTGGCGACAGTGTATTGCGAATAGGTGGTTACCGCGAAAGAGCGAAAACTGGAACATACACATTAGTTGTTAAAGGTCAGGATGACTTTGTATACAAAGTAGAGCTAAAAGTGACAGAAGAGATGATCTATTAGAACATAAGAAAGAAGGGAGTTAAGATGCCAAACGGATGGATGCATGCAGTAATAGATATTATCGTTTATGGAAGACCCTATTTCGATCTTCATAAAGAGAAAGATAAACCATCTCAAATACTTGGACGGAAACATAGAATAGTTAGACACAACTGGTACCAAGTCTTTGGAAAAGGGTGGACATTCGATGAGCCTTTCCCAACTTGTTTAAAAGAGCAAATATCAGAAATAAGGAACACAAATGGCTCTGAGAAAGCAGAAGAGTGTATGGCATATGTAGATCACGATTACATTGATAGAATCTGGGACGATCTTTCACACAAAGAGAGAAAATATTGGGAAGGATTTTTTATGTATGTATTATTCAATCCAAAAATCCTCAAAGAATGGGCAAAAGTGGATGTGTTGGAAGGTAGGATACACAGGACGAGTAATGGTCGTGAAGACTGGGAAGATTGCCCGGAATTGAAATCCGAGTATAGAAGGTTACGCAGTTATGTAAATGCTGTGAAAGAGAGAGATAAAAATTTGCATATAGAACGCTATGGATGAGGAAAGGTACATATTCAACTTCGTTTAACATCGCGTAGAAGAATGTAAGCAAAAGGCTGTTAGGGTGCGTAGATAAACATGCAAGTCCTAAAAGAGACGAACTATGAATATATGGAGGTTAAAATAAAACGCAACAGAAAATTGGCGTTATTATCTTTCTTAGTTTGTTTTATCCTCTTCTTACTTACACTTATTTTCCCGTTATGTCTTCTTGGATTTATTATTACACTTTTTATTGCTTTAGGTTATTTAGGACGTTTAAGTCGGAATTTTAGCTGGAAAAAGGGCATAGCGGGCGAAAAAGAAGTGACAATGACTTTACAAGAGTTAGATAACTCTTATTATCTGCTCAACGATGTTGTGCTATATCCCAAACATGGAAATATTGACCATATTGTTCTGGGTCAAAACGGGATATTTGCTATTGAAACCAAAAATTACAAGGGAGAAATAGGTTGTAAGGAAGATGAATGGTATCTTCTAACTTATCCTGCAAAGAAGCGAGGTGGTGGACGGCGAAAACGTCCGGTTAAAAAACCATTACCAAGCATTAGTAAGCAAGCAAAGAGAAACGCCACAACGCTAAAAAACTTTATCGAAAAGCATATTGAAGATGTCAATCTAAAAACTCGCCAAATAGATGTGAATAGCATCGTCGCATTTGTTGATCCCAATCTGGAATTAAAATTACGAAAACCAACAGTAGAGGTTTTACGATTATTTGAATTGCCTGAATCTATTAAAAAGGCTAAAACAGATAATAGACTTTCTGATCAGGAATTAAAAGCATTTGGTACCCTTATTTTAAAGTATTCTATAGGATAATAGAATATTTGCTTTGATGCTTGATGCATCAACGGAATACATCAAACTTTCATACTGGCCACTAACCATGAATGCCCGATAGCAGTCTATCCCCCTACCTAAGTCAACAACCCCACCAAAAACTTTACATAATCTTTCAAATCGCGTATCATAACGTTTTCATCCGCACCATGAGCATTACTATCCATGAAACTGCCAACGCCGAATGCACAAACCGGCTGCTTCGTCTTCTGAACAGCGTAAGCTACATCTAAACCGCCCTGCACCCCTATTATATGTTTAGAAACGCCAAAAGCTTCAGATGCCACTTCCTGCACTTCTTTTACCCATTCGTTGCTCGGGTCTGTGAACATAGGCGGGTAGCCTGGTTTACAAAGCAACTCTAAATCTATCCCGTACTTCATTTTTATAGCCTCTAACGCATCTTCGAACTCCTTTATCACTTCTTCCATGTTCTCTTCCGGGATATATCTCCGGTCGCCCTTTAGCGTGCAGCTTGGTGGTATAATGTTCTCCTTTACACCGCCGCTTATCATTGTAACGTTAAAAACAGGCATTATGTGCTCCTGACCACTTATTTCCGTCATATGCGGACTGCAAGGTGCTTTTGACTCTCTAACCTCTACCTTCTTTTTCAAGCTGGCTAACTCGGTCATCACAACCTTCGCTTCTTCTATCGCATTCACGCCCATAAACGGAATAGAGCTATGGCACGATTTGCCCTGTACCTTCAGCTCCCAATTCAGCACTCCGTTCGTTGCTATCGCAATTCCTTCGTTATCGCCATCCATACAGAGGCAATAGTCGCCTTGAAGCAGTCCCGCATCTGCGAAGTAGCATAAACCCGAATAGGGTCCTATCTCCTCGTCTGTGGTCAACGCAACCCTGAGATTATATTTGCTGTCCCAATTCAGCTCGTTCATTACACTTAATGCTGTTAAAAGCGAAGCAACGCTTCCCTTGGAATCGGCAACACCTCGTCCATACAATCTATCGTTTTTGATTACCGTCTCAAAAGGATGCGAATTCCAACCTTCTCCTGAGGGAACCACGTCTAAATGCGTGTATATCACCACGCTCTCCTTTGCTCCGCAATCTTTAGTAGCGAGCAGGTTCGCTCTTACCCCGCTTAACTCATCATTCTTTTGTTTTGATTCGTACACATCATCTGGCATTTCTATCCGTTCGCACTGGAATCCGAAATCTTCAAACACTGGAATAAGCCAATCTACTATCTTTCCGTAATTCTCACCCGGCGGTACGAATGTGGGTATCCGGACTAATTCCGTAAGCCAACCTGTAAGTTCTTTTTCTTTCCCGCATACTGATTTTTCTAATGCCGCTCTTTTTCGCTCTTCCATAAACACACCACTAAGTTTTCTATCACAAGTTAAAGTTTTATGTTTCTTTTTGTTAGGCCGGTTGCTAAAAACACGGCATCAAAACAGAGTTGTCACTTAAAAAAATATTGCTGTATATTGTAAAATTATTTACTACGTAATCAAATTTGGTGTTGATCAGAAACGACCGGAAATCATAAATACAGCCAATCACAACTATTATTGTGGCGCTTTTTGGTAAACAGTGAAGCGTTAAGATAAAAATGAAGAAAGAAGAGCTAGTACATCTACATTTGTTGTTGGCGCAGTTGAAGAAGTATTGTGAACTAGAGGGCATGAACTGTGATTTCACGAGGTACAACGAGTTGGAGATTACTCCTTTTCAGGTACATAGGAGCAAAGATGACCACAAGCAAGCTGTCTTCGTACTCGGAAACGAACTGGTATCGTTAGCGGCAAGGAACAATTTCCTGGTGAGCAAATAGCAAAAGGATACCACAAGGTGACGATAGGCAGAAGCACACAGTCGGTTTCTACTGCGCATTTCCGTAGGAGAAACAAAGCGCTACCAAAGGGATTTGCCTTTGGTGCTGTTTGAGTGCTGCTATAAAACTCAAACCATGAAAAAACAAAAAGGAGGTGAAAAAATGGGTAAAATAAAAAAACTGAGGTATACGAACAGGATTTTAAATATGTTTGTTGTTGTCTTTGTAGTCTCGGCTGTCGCTATGATTGGAACCGCAGCCGCATGTCATGACTGGGGTGATGCGCCCGATCCTACATATCCCACGTTGGCGGCGAGCAATGGTGCCCGTCATGGTAATAGCCCCGCAGGATATTACTTGGGCGATAGTGTGGATTGGGAGAGCAATGGCCAACCGAACTCCACTGCCACAGGCGATGATGCCGGCAATGATGACGAGGATGGTGTTACATTCGTTGGATCATTGACGGCGGGCAATCCGGTTACTGGGCAGGTGACTGCGTCAAAATCTGGATTTTTGAATGCGTGGATAGACTTTAACGCGGACGGCGACTGGGCAGACACAGGCGAGCAGATTTTCACAGACGTGCAGTTGGCACCAGGCCTCAACGAACTGACGTTTGATGTGCCGTCAGATGCAACAACTGGCACGACCTTCGCGCGTTTCCGCTTCTGCAGCGGTGAAAATATGTGTTCGTTCTACGGTGGAAATGCTGTTAGTGGCGAGGTTGAAGACTACATGGTGAATATCGAAAACACAGAAATACCCGAATTCTCGTCAATCGCAATACCAGTTGCGGGAATACTGGGGCTAATGTTCTTCTTCAACTACCGAAAACGCAGAAGAGACTAAAAAAGATTGGTGGGGATTGGATTTTCCAATCATTTTTTTTATATTTTTTCCAGAGACATTGAGAATTAGCTTGAGCACTCTACAATTTCACAAAAAACGGTCGAATCTGTCATAGCTCATAGTTCTGCATCCTACATCATAACGGCCATACAAAATACAACCCTTTTTTAGAACTGAAGAAGACATATAAGTTTATGCGCGAAAAATTTAGCTGTGTGGTAGTTGACTGGAACTATGCCTATGACCTTTGCCGGGATGTAAGCGGGAAGATAAAGACTGCGGGATTCACGCCTGAGGTGATAGTGGGAGTAGCAAGGGGTGGCTGGTATTTAGCACGTGTACTCTGCGACTTCTTCTTGCTTAAGGATTTGCTCAGCTTGAAGATGGAGCATTGGGGTGTAACAGCTACGATTACTGGTGCCGCGGAGCTGAAATACGGGTTTGACGATGCGGCAATAGCGAAGCTGCAATTGAAACGAGTATTGATTGCGGATGACGTGACTGATACCGGGGACAGCATAAAATTTGTAGTTGAGTATGTAAAATCCTTGGGTGCGGCTGAGGTAAAGACAGCGGTTTTGCAGCATAAAACTTCTTCCTCGTTCGTACCAGATTACTACGGCGAGCTTATAAAAGACTGGAAATGGCTGATATATCCCTGGAGCATCCATGAGGACATAATGGATTTGGTGGAGAAGGTGATGGCTAAAAATAAAGGGATGAGTCTGGATGAACTAATAACTTCTATGAAGGATGAATTTGACCTATACATGCCGTCTCATCTTCTGAAGGAGGTTCTGGAGAATATGGCGTTTCACGGTAAGATAAAAAGTAAAGAGGAGGCGGGAAAGGTAGTTTGGATGCTGTGCTGATTCTTGTATAATTAAATACTCTTAGCCACCAAGATAAAGTTTCTTCACTTCGTCATTCGCAAGTAAACTTTTCGCTTCGCCTTCAAACCTTTTCTTACCCATTTCCAGCACGTAACCGCGATGACTCACAGATAAAGCCATCCTTGCGTTTTGTTCCACGATTATAAGCGAAGTTCCCAGCTCATTGATGTCCACGATTTTTTTGAATACCACCTCGCGGAGCTTAGGCGAAAGCCCACTGGACGGTTCGTCGAGCAACAATAGCGTAGGCATAAGTATTAGCGCTCTGCCTATTGCTACCATCTTCTGCTCGCCACCGCTCATGGTACCTACTTTCTGCTCACGTTTAGACTCCAATTCTGGGAATATAGCCAGGACATCTTTAAGTCCTTTCTCGAATCTATCCCTCTGAATAAAAGCCCCCATTTCGAGGTTCTCCCACACTGTGAGCGAAGGAAACACATTCCGTTCCTGCGGTACATAACCTATCCCTTTCCTTACTATTTTATCTGGTCTCACCCGAGATATATCAAAACCATCAAACAGTATCCGCCCGCTTCTTAACTTCACGAGCCCGAAAATGGTCTTCATTAACGTTGATTTGCCCGAACCATTTGGCCCGATTATCGTGACTATCTCGTCCTTCTCTGCCTCCATTGATATGCCCTGGATAATATTCACGTCCGTATAGCCCGATACAACGTCTATTAGTTTTAGCATATCGTGATTTCGCCTTCTCTCTCTTTTAAGTGATTAACACATAGTCAATATATTTTTTGTGCTTGTTTTGCGTTAATACTACCAAATACATCAATGATTGCCACTATGTTATCAATGCCTTTGGATGGTGGATTAAATATAGACGACTATGTGTTTTTTATTAGGAAATGTCCTTCTTTTATTACAGTTCAAACGTAGGATAAAAAGGAGTTAAAAATGGCAAAAGAAGAAGAGATAAAGCTGGGGTTTGTCGTGTCCGAATTTAATAGGGATATCACGTACCAGATGGAGATACTGGGTAAAGAACATGCGGATTTCCTTGGTGCGACTGTTTTACGCACGTTATACACTCCGGGAACCTTTGACATGCCTTTAGCAGTGAGAGAACTGCTAACGGATGAAGAAGTAGATGCCGTGGTTACCCTGGGCTGTGTAATAGAAGGGGCAACGAAACATGACGAAATAATAGCGTCACAGCTTGCGAGAAAGATAATGGACCTTTCGCTGGACTATAAAAAGCCAGTGTCTTTGGGTGTTTCCGGGCCAGGAATGACGAGGTTAGAAGCACAGGAGCGTATAGATTATGCAAAAAGAGCGGTGGAAGCAGCAGTGAAGATGGTGAAGCGGATGAGAGACAACAAATAAAATGTATAGCAGAGGGTTTAAAAAAAAAAAACACGAGATTAATACAACACTTTTTCTTTTTCAGAAAAAGAAAACCTGTGCTAAAAGAAAAACGTATCCCCTCCAAATCAGAGGGTAAAACGTATACGGGCTTCAATTTACCTAAATCCCGTGTCATGACCTGCTTTAATTCCTAAAGATTGCCCGTCATCGGCTTAGTATTGCTTTCTAATACTTTCAATATTTAAATTAACACTTATTATATGATTTATAACAATATTTGTACACATTTGTAACAGCAAGTCGTTGATTTTTAGATAATACCCCGTTTACCAATCAATTTGGAGGGGATACAGAAAAACAATAGAAGGTTTTTAGTCACGGTTTTTACTGAAAGTAAAAAAGTTGTTGGTAACGCTTTTCTTTCAAAAAAAAGTTTCTCGTGGAAATCTGTGGAATCGTGTGGTTCGCTAATTAAATAAAATATGTCAGATGCCGGCTTAAATGTCCTATTTAGGGTATTCTATAGCAAAGATGGTTTTTTGCTACAACAATAATACATCTTTAACTTCCGCTATAGGAACCCGAACCTGTTCCATCGTGTCCCGTTCCCTTACCGTCACCGTATCGTCTTCCAGCGTATCGTAATCTATGGTAATGCAATACGGCGTGCCTATCTCGTCCTGACGCCGATACCTCCGGCCAATACTGCCGGACGCATCATATTCAACGAATATTGACTCCTCTCGTAGCTTTTGAAACACCTCTTTCGCTTTTTCTTTCAACTCATCCCGGTTTAACAAAGGAAACACCGCCGCTTTTATCGGTGCTATCTCTTTTTTAAACCTCAGCACCTTTCGTTTTTCTTTACCCACTTGCTCTTTATACAGAGAACTTTCCAGTAACGCATAAATTATCCGGTCTATTCCAAACGAAGGTTCAATCACATGTGGAATTAGCTTTTCCTGCTCTGTGTCGGATTGCGCATGCACACTCATATCGGTATTCGAGAACGATGCGTGCACCGAAAGGTCATAATCACCCCTGTCTGCTACTCCCACTATCTCCATCCACCCATATCTCTCGCTAAGGAACTCGGCGTCCCAGCAATCTCGTGCATAATGCGCCATCTCATCCTTACGATGCTGTCTGAACCTCAACTTATCCTTAGGGATCCCGATTCGCTCCAGAAACTCGCCTACCTTCGCCACGTGATAGCCCAGATACTCATTTGTTATTATCCCGCTTTTAACTGCCGCCTCTACGCTCATCTCCGTCTCTTCGCCCTCACCCGGAACCAACCTCATTGCCCTATCCTTCACAGTATCAAACTTCGGATGCCTATCCTTCTCCCGCGGGTCCACAAAAATCTCAGCTTCTGCCATCGTGAACTCACGCAACCGAATAAGGCTTTTTCTTGGCGATATCTCGTTCCTGTATGCCTTCCCTATTTGTATTATGCCCAGGGGCAATTTATCTCGGTTGAATCGCAACAACCGTGGAAAATTGATGAAGATGCCCTGTGCCGTCTCAGGCCTCAAATAACCTTCGCTTTTCTTCTGTGCGCTCTCATCTCTTTCGCCTTTTGGCACGCCTATTTTCGTCTGGAACATCAGATTAAATTCGCCCGCATCTACAAGTTCGCCACCGCATTCCGGGCATCTTTTACCTATGTTTATTCCTTCATCTACACGGAAAAAAGTCTTACAGCTTTTACATGCCACCGCCATGTCCGCAAAGCTTTTTAAATGCCCTGACGCCTCGAATATATCCCGTGGTGCTATGGTCGTTGCTTCTATCTCATAAAACCCCTCGCCAATGCAGTAAAAACGTCGCCACTCTGCTTCTACCCCTCTCTTCAGCAATGCACCTAAAGGCCCGTAATCATAAAATCCCGCCGCACCACCGTAAATCTCAAAAGACTGCCATAAAAAACCTCTTCTAAGTGCAAGTTCTGCTACTTCGTCTTTCCTATCTTCTTTAGCATTCGACATTTTTCAATTCACGTTTTGTACCTTAACCCTTTATTATCGTCTTGTTCTTTATACTATCCCACTGCTTGCTTCCATCTCTAAGCTCTGCACTACCTAACAGCGCTAATTCTATTGCTTTTGCTATATGCTTCCGCTCTTTGTCCGTAAAATAAACTAAGGATTCCACATAAGAATGCTCAAAATACCTAAGCCCATCCACAAGATGCTCGTGCATCTCAGTAAGCGTACTCTTCGCGCTCGCTTCACACTTATGCATCTCTTTCTCGTATTTACTCGCCCCTACTTTCTCCCAGAAGAAGTCGTGCATTACCCCTATGCCATCTATAACCGACGTTATCTCTCCCAGTAAATCCGAACAACTCATCAAATAAAATTTCTCATCCTCATTCATCGAATAACGCGATCTTTGCTGCTTGAAAAGTCCACCAATGAGTGCCATTTGTCCTCTACACTAAAACATTCAGAAGGTCCCTATCGCGAATAATGCCTGTCAATTTACCATTCAGTGCGACAACGGGGAGTTGGTCAAACCTGTTTTTGCCCATCTTCTCCGCGCATTCGCTCACACCTGAATTACGAGTTGCGGTAACCACATTTTTTACCATTATATCTCTTACCACATTATCCGGCAATTTTATCTTTGATACATTATAGTATATTTTCATCGTATCCCTCATCCCCTCCCACGTCCATTTGTCTTCATCAGAGCCTAAAGATAAGTCTGAGTCCTCAGTTGCCTCCTCTATCACCGCGGCATTTATCAAATCCCGGTCGGTCATCAAACCAACCAGCTCGAGCTTAGAATTTAGAACGGGAACCGCCTTTACCCCCGCGAGCTCCATTATCCTGCCTGCTACTGATATAGGCGTATTATCCCATACCGCCATGGTAGTTAGCCCTACGTAATCGCCTATAGGCATCTTATAACCCATCTTAGCTATTTCCCTGGCTATATCGGCAACGGATAATAGCCCCACTAACTTCTTGTCCATCACTACGGGCAAGCGGCGTATTTTATTCGTGAGGATCACATTAGCTGCTTCTTCTATGCTTGCCCCGGAACTGATCGTAATAGGATCCCTACTCATCATCAGCGCTATTTGTGACTCATTTGGCTTTTTTAGCAAATCTTGTCTCGTAACTACCCCTATTACTTTCCCGTCTTTAACTACCGGAGCCCCTGAGATGTAACTCTCTTTGCATAAATTCAATAACCCGCTTCTCGTTCCCGGGACTGTTACACTCGCAACCTCTTCTACCATTATATCCTTTACTTTTATCCCCGTGTTTACGCCCATTTCCGTCTCACTTCCTCTGCAGACTTAACTGCTCTTTACGCTACAACCCTCATCTATTATCTTATATACACTGTCATGTACTCTTACTTTCTCATTCACTTTTAGTCCTATTGACTGCCCCGCCGTAGCAAGTTCTACCTTTTCGTTATCTATTTCCATGGATTCCAAAAGTTGCTCGAACGATGTTGTAGCCCCTTCTATCCTTATCTTATCCCCCTCTTTTACATCATCAATCAGCTCCTCAACCACAACATCTATCTTCGAGAAATAATGCGTAATTCGCCCTACCAACTTCTTATCCACCATTTTATCTATCCACCCTGCTTTACACTCAGATTAACATACGCTCTCATTTCATATCTATCTTATATCGCCCCTCATAATGTAAGAAGGATATTTCCTTACCGGGTTCAATCCGCCCTTTCTCCATCAATTCCGCAGGTATTTTCATTTCAAGCGTTGAATAGTCCCCCATGTCCATCACTTGCGCCGTATCCTCTGAAATAGAAAGCACTTGACCGCTCTTCCGCTCTATCACGGGCACGTATATCTTCGCAGTAACTGGCTGAATAGCCGTTCTTTTTTGCGTATCAAACACGCCCATTCCCTCCATTCGCGCTTTCGCTGCTCCGTGCTTACCGGGCTTCGATGTCGTTATACTTAATATCGTGCAAGGTTCTTCGTCCATGACTACGTATCTCCCCTCTTTTAAGGTCCTCACCTCTGTTAGCTCCTTCATGTTTTATCTTTCTCCTATGCCTTTTAGCCCTCCGTTTCTTAAATCTCTTCCTTCATTTAAATTCTTTACGCCGAAAAAATAACAATGCGTTCCTCTCTCCTCTACGCTATAACCGAATCAACGTCCCGATAAGGCAGTCACGATTGACTTAACGTTGGTTTGGCATGAATACGTGAAGTAATAGGGGAATAAGAAACGCAGAGTACCGTCTCATCTACTTCTTATAACGCATCTTCTTTCTTCGCTTCTTTAGCTTATGCTTTCGCATCTTTGCTATCTTTCTCTTCTTTCCGCAGGGAATTTTGATTCACCACCTTTCTTTTTTATGTAGGTTCTTTTTCTGGATAATAAATATTTCTTTATAGTAATTATTTATCAATAGAAAAAGGAGACGAGATGGGGAGGATAGAGAGAGCACCTGATTGGATATTGAAATACGAAGAGAGGATAAAGGAAGGGGCATCAAGGGTAGAAGAGATTTTGGAAGCGGAAAATCGTATACGCGCGGTCCCGATTAAGTTGTCTACCGTTACACGAGCTATAAATGCTATGGTGCACCCTATAACTGGTTTGCGCACAGGAGAAGTGGTAGAAGCGGCTACGATGACGGAGCAACACGGACAGAGCGTGGCACTGAGTAGGATTGAACGTGGTCCTGACTGGTTGCAGAAGTATCGAGATGGTTTTGAGAATGAAACGATAACGGTGGAGGAGATTCTGGAAGCGGAAAATCGTATACGCGCGGCCCCGATTAAGTTGTCTACCGTTACACGAGCTATAAATGCTATGGGGTATCCTCTAATCGGTTTGCGCACAGAGGAAATGGCAAAAGAGGCTGCGATAGAAAAGAAGGTTGCAACAAAGATGGAAACGTCCCACAGGCCGGAGATAAGCCCATATTGGATACGGAAATACAGTGAGAAGATAGAGGGAGGGACGATAACGGTAGAGGCGATTTTGGAAGCGGAAAATCGTAGTCTCGCAGTCCCGATTAAGCTATCTACCATTACGCGAGCTATAAACCTATTGAGGCACCCTGTTACGGACTTGGTAGAAAGAAGAAAACCGGGGATAAAAAGGGGCGAAGGGGTTTACTCTTCAAGCATCGGGAAAATATCGGAATCCACCGCGAACAAATTTAATTCCATTAAGAATAGCTGGGAGAAGGAATTGGGTAAATCCATGCATGAGGACTATTTCTTAAATATACTCCTCGCGTTAGCAAAGCTGGTTGGACACGGTAAAACACTAACACCTGCGAAATAGCGAGTAAAATGAAGATAATGGTAGCAGAGTATGCGGTGGGTGGAGGTGCTGATAAAAGTGATTCGTTGTTGAGGGAAGGAAAAGCGATGCTTGCAACGCTAAAGGGTAGCTTCGAAAGGACGGGAAATGAAGTTATCTCCCCTGTAGCGGAAGACGATTTTGAAGCAGCGGTGGATACGCTTTCAAAGGAGAGCGATGCAGGCATAGTTATTGCGCCCGATGAGGAACTCTGCCAACTCACAAAACTCGTGGAGTTGAATACCGTTAATCTTGGCTGCCCTTCTGAGTGTGTAAAAATATGTGCGGATAAGAAACGTACAACAGAAGTTTTGGGCGAAAATGGGATACCCGTGCCGAGGATTGTGCCAGAGGAAGAGCGAGAAGAAGAGGGGGCAAAGGGCGTATATGTGAAGAAGCCGAGATATGGATGTGCCTCGGAAGACGTTTTTATAGTGAATGGAAGAGAGACTTACGAGGATGATAATAATCAGGACTACATCGTGACGGAATTTATAAAAGGGGAAGATATAAGTAGCAGCTTAGTAGTTGGTACTTCTTCTGTGTTACCGCTGACGATAAACAAGCAACTTATAAGGGTAGATGGAGGAAGGCTACATTACGAAGGCGGGGAAGTTCCCTTTTTTATGGGCGAAGAAGCCGAGAAGGAGGTAATACGTATAAGTAAGAAGGTTGCAGCCGCGCTTCACTGTAAAGGATATGTAGGGATAGATTTTGTATTTGGTGAAGATGGGCAGGCATACGTTGTGGACGTAAATCCAAGACCCACAACCTCTGTGGTCGGTATAGCAAAGGTACTAAAGTATGAGATAGCGGATTTGATATTGAGAGCGAAATTTGGCACTTTGCCACGAGAAGTAAAAACCGAGGGACATTTTATTTTCAAACTCTCTTAGCATAGGATAGAAGAAAGCTTAGTCGAATAACGGGGAAAGGTTTGAGAGATGAGTAATAGAGGAGAAATACGAGGTATAGCAAAGGATACTATGGAATTCATTATGGAAGTGAGCAAATCCAATTATCCGCGGGAATTTATCGGTATACTGAACGCTGATGGAGATCTCATAACTGATGTCTTTTTCCTTCCTGGTACACGCTCATCCAATGTAAATGCGGTTATACCTTTGTGGATGATGCCAACGGGTCTCAGTTATGTGGGTTCTGTTCATAGCCATCCGCATCCCGCCGCGGAGAGACCGTCTGAAGAAGATTTGGTGATGTTTTTCAGAACAGGAAATTGTCATATCATTACTTTTTATCCTTATGCCTCTGATAATTGGCGGTGTTATGATTCAAAAGGGGAAGTAAGAGAGTTGGAGATGATAGAGAGGGTTTTAGAGGAAGAGACATGGTAAGGGTTTTAGCAACAGGAACGTTTGATATACTTCATCCAGGGCATTTGCTTTATCTTGAAGAGGCGAAGAAACTGGGCGATGAACTTTTTGTTATTGTTGCGAGGGATGTAACAGTGAAGAAGAGAAAGAGAACGCCGATAATACAGGAGGAGCAGAGGTTGAAGATGATTTCTGCATTGAAAATGGTAGACAAAGCGATGCTTGGTAGCGAAAAGGATATGTATGAACTTTTATATAGCATAAAACCAGATGTGGTAGCAATAGGTTATGACCAAGCTTTCGATGAAGAGGCGTTGGAGAAGGAACTCAGAAAGCGAGGATTCAACTCGGAAGTGGTTCGTATAAAGAAGCACAACTCAAATGCGTTTTGTAAAGCTGAGGAGATAATAAAGCATATATGGGAATTAAGGAAGGGATAAAAATGGAAGAAGAGCAAGGATTGACTCGAATAGGGGTATCTCTTCCCTCAAACCTGTTGAATAAGTTTGACGGGATAATAAGAGGGCGGGGTTACTCCTCGAGGTCGGAAGGGATAAGAGACTCAATCAGAGCGTATATCGTAGAGTACGAGTGGATGGAACGCGAAGAGGGTGAGGAGATAGGGACCATAACCTACCTTTATGACCACAGCCAGAGGGGTTTAGGCGATGAGCTAACAGAGGCACAGCATCATTACCTGGATATGATAAAAACGGCGACACACATCCATCTCGATGAGGAAAATTGCTTTGAAGTAGTAGTGATGCGTGGCGAGGCGAAGAAGATAAAGGAACTTGCAGAGGACATAATGAGTTTGAAGGGCGTAAAACACGTGAAACTAACGACTACGCATGGAGGGATATAGGTACAATGGAACTACAGGATATGATAAAGAAGGGAACGACCACCGTAGGTTTAATATGCGAGGGTGGTGTAGTGCTGGCGAGCGAGAGGAGAGCGACGATGGGGTCTTTTATAGCATCTAAAGCGGCGAAGAAGATTTATCTGGTGGATGATAGAATAGGTATGACCACCGCGGGTATAGTGGGAGATGCTCAAACATTGGTTCGGGCAATGTCGGTAGAAGCAAGGCTTTATAAGATAAGACGGCAAGAGCCACTGAGCGTAAAAGGACTGACAACGCTGTTATCCAATGTACTGAGTGGACAACGAATGTTTCCCTTCATTGTACAACTTCTGATAGGCGGTATAGACCGAAAAGGGGCACACATATATTCGTTAGATCCTTTTGGCGGTAATACAGATGAGAAAGAGATTGCTGCTACTGGCTCTGGTTCTCCTATCGCATATGGTGTGCTTGAGGACAGGTATTCAAAAGATATGTCTATTGAAGATGGAGTAGCGCTTGCAATACAGGCTCTGCATTCCGCAATGAAAAGAGACAGTGCCTCGGGTGAAGGGATGGAAGTACTGGTCATAACAAAGGAGAAGCACGAGGAAATAAGTGGAGAGAAGATAAAAGAAATAAGAAGTTCTTTTAATTGATTTTTTTGTCTTTGACTTTTGTTGATGTTGATTCATTAAATCGTGAAGGCATGAAATAGGGATGTAGCAGAGAGATAAGGAACAAAAAGTAGAGCGGATTTAAGGTAGATTAGTAGAAGGATAGGGATAAACAATGCCAGCAGAAGCGACGCTTTTAGCGTTAAAGCGACGGATAACGGAATTATTGCCGCCAGATGTAAGCGTAACCGGCGTGGAATTTGAAGGTCCCGAGTTGGTCCTGTATACTGAGGACACGCAGAGGTTCGTTGACGACGGCGCTTTAGTTAGAACTTTAGCGAAGGAACTGAAGAAGAGGATTTCCGTTAGACCCAGCAGTGACATTTTAATGGATCCGGAGAAGGCATCTAAAGCGATTCATGAGATTATACCGGAAGAAGGCGGAATAACGGACATTTACTTCGACATGGACAAAGCCGAGGTGATAATAGAAGCGGAAAAGCCGGGTTTGGTGATAGGCACACACGGCGCAACACTCAGAGAAGTAGCGAAAGAGATAGGGTGGCGACCTAACGTTATCAGAGCACCGCCCATACAATCGCCAATAATAAAGAGCATAAGACGGTATTTACGGGAAGAGAGCGATTTCCGAAAGAGTTTTTTGAAGAAAGTAGGCAGGAGGATATATAGAGATAAGTCAAAGGAAGATGAATGGCTGCGTATAACCGCGTTGGGCGGATGTCGTGAAGTGGGTAGGAACTCATTCTTGCTTTCTACACCGGAGACGCGGATTTTAATAGATTGCGGTGTAAGCGTGGGCTCGGAGGGGACGCCCTATCTATACGTTCCTGAGGTGACACCGCTAAGTGATATAGATGCGGTGGTAATAACACATGCACATCTTGACCATACGGGCTTGGTGCCACTTCTGTTCCAATATGCGTATGATGGCCCCATATACATGACACAGCCAACGAGAGACCTCATGGTCCTTCTTCTGCTTGACTACTTAGAGGTCGCGGCGAGAGAAGGGAATAAGATACCATATAAATCTACCCGGATAAGAGATGCTATAAGACATACGATTCCGTTAAAGTACGGGGACGTAACGGACATATCGCCAGACGTGAAACTAACTCTTTATAATGCTGGGCACATACTGGGCTCCTCGGTTGTCTATTTCCATGTGGGAAATGGACTTCATAATATTGCATTTAGTGGGGATATAAAGTACGAACGAACTTTTCTCTTCGACCCTGCATTTAATGGGTTCCCAAGATTGGAAACGCTGGTTATGGAATCTACATACGGTGGTGCGAACGATATGCAGCCACCGAGGCGAGAGGCGGAGAAGAATTTGAAGGATGCGATAGTAAAGACGATAGAGAGGAAGGGTAAAGTAATAATACCCGCTTTTGCCGTTGGTCGTTCGCAGGAGGTAATGATCGCGCTGGAGGGTATGGATTTGGAGGTGCCCGTGTATTTAGACGGTATGATATGGGAAGCAACATCTATCCATACTGCTTATCCTGAGTATTTGAACAAAAAACTGAAGAATTCCATATTCCAGGGGGATAATCCGTTTCTATCAGATATTTTTGTGCAGGTAGATGACTCGGAGAAGAGGAAGTCCATAATAGGAGACGGAGAACCGTCCATTATACTTGCCACATCGGGTATGCTTAATGGCGGTCCGGTATTAGAACACTTAAAAGGGCTTGCGGGTGACGAAAAGAACACACTTGTCTTTGTGGGTTACCAGGCAGAGGGGACGCTTGGGCGAAGGATACAGAAGGGCTGGAATGAGATTCAGCTTGCTGATGAGGGGAAGATAAGGAATGTAAAGATAAAGATGGATATACACACGGTAGATGGTTTTTCCGGACATTCTGATCGCAATCAATTGATTGAGTTTGTACGGGGCATAAAACCATTACCCTCCAAAGTGATGTGCATGCACGGTGAGAATAACAAATGTTTAGCATTAGCGAGCGGCATACACAAGAAATTTAATATAGATACGGTAGCACCCATGAATTTGGAGACTTTGAGGTTGGTATAAGAAATAGAATAAGATTTTTTAAATATAGTACTAAGAGATAGGAAGGGAGAGAGAGAAAAATATGACAAGCCTAAGGGAAAGAATAGATAGTGTAGGCATAGGGAAGCGGATACGGCTGGAAAGGATAGTGGATAGGAATAGCGGGAGAAGTGTGGTTGTCCCAATGGATCATGGTGTGACCGTGGGTCCGATATACGGGTTGACGGACATGAAGCAAGCGGTGAATGCAATAGCAGAGGGAGGCGCAAATGCCGTCCTTGTGCATAAGGGCATTGTAATAGCGGGGCATCGAGGATATGGCAAGGATATAGGGCTCATACTGCACCTCTCTGCGAGTACTTCGCTGGGACCGGATCCGTTAGACAAGGTTATGATTGCAACGGTGGAAGAGGCAATTAGATTGGGCGCAGATGCGGTATCAATGCACGTGAACGTGGGTGCCGAGACCGAAGCAGGGATGCTCGAGGCGCTTGGCGAGACTGCAATGGTGTGCGAAGAGTGGGGTATGCCTTTGCTGGCGATGATGTATCCCCGCGGTGAGAAGGTGAAGAAAGAACATGATGTGGAGATGGTGAAGCACG
>QBUM01000225.1 GCA_013180585.1 Candidatus Methanophagaceae archaeon GoMg2 | reverse complement strand
CTTCTGTGTTTTTCTTGTGTTAAAATGCAATGATTTATTTGTGGGACAGCCTCTACAGAACTCAAGATAATTTATGCGCACTATAACGATAAGCGAAGAAATAGCAGAAGAAGAGGAGATAAAATGGTTCTCAAAGGCGGATTTGAGTAAATATATTGCTAAATACGTCGCAATAGTGGGTAACAGAGTGGTTACATCTGGCGAGAATGCAAAGGAAGTTTGGAAAACGGCAAAAGCGAAATACCCTGATAAGACACCAAGTTTAGCAAAGGTGCCAAAAGAAGAGTTGCTAATACTATAGAACATGGCGCCAGTAACGTTCCCGTATCGGGAGGAGCGATTAACGATTTTTGGAAGGATTTACAGACCCGTAGCAAGAGTTAAATTTGAATTTGGTGGAGAATAGATACCGGAATGGATGTATATTGATTCTGGTGCAGATATAACGCTAATACCACGATCTGTTGGGGACTTACTCGGTTTTGAGGTGAACAAAGGTAAGATAGTTGATATTACAGGGGTAGGTGGCAGAACTGTGCCGGTAATTGTCAAAAAGGTTAGGATGTGTGTGGGAAAAGAGATATTCGATGCAAGAGTTGCATGTGCGTTGATCGAGGATGTTCCACCGCTTTTAGGGAGAATGGATGTTTTTAATAAATTTGATGTAATTGTTAGAGAAGAGGAGAAGAGAAGGAAGTTGTGTTCAAGAAGAATGGTAAAGAAACCTAAATAGTTTGATAAAGCACCAAAAACCCCGCCATTCATTCGGGTGTGGTATAGTTGGAACTGGTATTTATGGTAGCCTTTTAACTATCAAAGCTACACCTAATAAGGAATGAAATTCAAGATAAAAATAGAACCGGATGAAGATGGGTGGTCACAGTACCAGCTCTTCCTGACTGTATCTCACAAGGTAAAACAGAAGACGAGGCAAAGGAAAATATAGCAGAAGTAATCGAGCTGCATCTCAGGGCATTAGCTGAAGACGGTATTCCAATTGAACACCGAGAAGGCATAAAGGAGACTTTTGTGAGCGTGCATATCTAAATGAAACTGACTGTGCTTTCTGGTAAAGTGGTTATCAATGCTCTATCTAAGATTGGTTATTGTGTTCGAGACCAGAAGGGGTGCCATGTGCATCTAAGGCATCCTTATCGAAAGCTGCTTACCGTTCCAGACCATCGAGAAATAGCGAAAGGAACATTAAGAAAAAAGGCACTTCTCCCATTTTAGGAACACCACCCACATGATTGAAGGATCTTCAGCTTGAAATACTCCAAATCGTGGAAGCCGTAAGCTCTTCGCTTGATGATGTTTATCTTGTTATTGAAAGCCTCGCTCGCCGCATTAGCCAGCCGATATTTGAAGTAGTTCTCGATCCCGTAGAGGTATGATTTGATGGTTTTGACGACCGTGTCGAATTGCGATAGCCCCGCCTCTTTGACATTCTCGAACCATTTATCAAGCCGTTTCAGTGCATTCTCCTCATCTCGTTCATCGAAGATGTCCAGTGCCTGCTCTTTCAGTAGATATGCTTGATACAGCCTCTCGTTATCGGCCATCAGCGCATTTAACGACTCCCGCTTCTCCTCATCCAACCGCTTCCCTCGCTTCAGGATCAGAAAACGTTTCTTCTTGTACTTCTTGCGCGTTTCCACGTCCGCTTTGGCGAACTCCTGTCTGCGCACCTTGTCCACCGCCTCGGTGATCTTCCGTGCGATGTGGAACAAATCAAAAACGATCTCAGCGTTCGTGTTTTCGTGTACAGAAGAGATATACGGCTCCCACATATCCATCACAAAGACCAGTATCCGAGAGCACTTCTTTTCGCCGAGTTCCTCGAAGAAGGAATCGAGCACCGTCTTTTTCCGCGTCTGGCCGATCCAGATAACTTTACCTAACTCCAAGTCACGCACCACAGTGAGATAGTTATGACCTTTCCGGTACGCGATCTCGTCCACACCGAGTTTCGTTGGGTAGATAGCGTCGAGGCCCGTGATGAGACGACTCAAATACTTCTTATCGATGCGCTTTGCGGTCTTCCAGTTGATCCCTGCAACATCCGCAACATCCGTGAGATTCATCTTCGGGCACAGACAGCGTGCTGACGTACTCCTCGAACCGGATGGTGTGGAGGCTGTATTTGTCAACAAAGTCCAACTTCTCAACGCCGCGATAGCCACACCCGCCTCTTATCTTCCGCTCATCAAAGACAATAAAGCACTTCTTCGGTCCCAGATCGAGATCTCTAATCGTGCGAGTATACGTGTCTTCAATAGAAGGGCATCGCTTGCCACATTCAGGACAGTCACCCGTCTTACGCGTACAGGTCAAAAACAGCGTTATCCCCTGCTCATCATCGATCACATCGCAAAGCCTATAACCATGGAAATCAAACATGTTTCTAAATATAGGAGACAGCTTTAGGCGAGTCATTTTTACCAAAAGAGATAGCGTTCGCAGTAGTTATATCTTTCTATTTATCCCAAAGTTGGAGAAGAGCCAATATTTCTTTGGTAAAGCTTTCTTTTTGAAAGAAAGGTATTCCATTGCTTAGAACTCAGTTCTTCCAATACTTCTTTAGGTAGTTGTCGGGCAATATCTATCTTCTTCACGCACGCAGTCTTTATATCCCTCTCTTCTTCGCTTCTTCCTTCAAAGCCTTTGCTTTTATCTCTTCTTCACCAATTCTTCTAACTTTTCCGTTTCCATACTCATACTTATCACCAACCTCTTTGTCTAATAGGACTATTGGTACCCCTATTTATTTAACATGTTCCTTATCATGGCTTATAAAGGGGAAGAATGAAATTATATCACCTAAAGGTGTATTATTAGCCAATATAGCGCATAATCAAAGACAAAATGTTAACCGTTTTGCCCAACTTTCAATAAAAGCAAAACCAGCATGTTATATATTAAACAATAAGAATGGGATATTCATGAAGCTGGGCGTATTTCTCTGCTCCTGCAACGATACCATAAACATAGATTTTAGAAACGTCAAAAAGCGGCTGAAAAATGATAGAGCAGTTGAGGTCGTTGAGATACATCCTCAATTGTGTCAGGCGGGGTTGGATTATATTATAGATGACATCAGGAGATTCGAGCTTGATGGTATCGTAATAGCAGCTTGTACCACAAAAAACCGTATCTTTGAGAGCGCGACGACGAATTTCGGGTGCGATGCTCTCTCTTTAAACATCCGAGAGCACTGCGGTTGGGTGCATGGAAAAAGAGAAGCGACAGAGAAGGCGAAAAGTATGATTAACGCCGCAATAAACTATGTTACGATAAAACGTTCACTTCCCGTACCTAAAAAAATCGTGTTGCATGTGGGGCATGATGTGTTAGTGATAGAAGATGGCAATAGGGGCGCGATAGAAGTTGCAAGAAGTCTTTCGAGTCTGGCAAATGTGCATCTGGTGACAAAGAATGTACAGAACTGGTCTGACGCGATTGCGATACATGTCGGCGAAGTTAAAGAGATAAGTGGAAGTATCGGCGAATTTGAGGTGGAGATTGAGCGAGATATAGACACAGAGAAGTGCATATCCTGCGGTTTATGCGTGGATGCGTGTCCGAAAAAATTGATGACATGCGGTGTGGTGTGTACAATTGAGGCGGGATGCGATGAATGCGGCGACTGTATTGATAAATGTCCAACAGGTGCTATTAAGTTCCACAATCGAGAGATAATTCATGCGGGGCAGGTTCTTGTGCTAAGCGAGGAGTGGACGGGGGCGACACAATTAGGGATTTATACCGCAGAAGATCCGGCAGAAGCGATGGGCAAAGTGCTTGCAATTGTATCGAATTTAGGGGAAACCGAGAAGTTAAGATTTTTGGATCTGAACTTAGAGCGGTGTTTGAGTAGTAAAAGCGAGTTGATAGGTTGTGAGTTCTGTTTGCCCTGTCCCTACGATGCAATAAGGAGAGAGGGAGAGAAAGTGGTATTTGATGAGGTGGGATGCCAAGGATGTGGACTCTGCACTTCTCTATGCCCATTATCAGTTCCACAGTTACAGGAATACCCTAACCATTTAGTATATTCTCAGATAGAAACTTTATTGACGGGTGATTTAGACAAAAAAATTATTCTTTTTGCTGCTACGGCACATTTTGAGACGTTAAATGTAATTGGCAGGGAAAAACTGCTGTATCCTCCTGTGCTACCACTCTTCGTGCCTTGCATTGACATGGTATCAGAAACGCATATACTCAGTGCATTTGAACATGGAGCAGACGGTGCTATTTTGTGGGGTGGCGAAGACTGCCATATTGAGCGTGTCAACACCACGGTAAAATTTGCAAATATGACATTATCCGCATTCGATTTAGGGGAAAGAGTGCTACTGATGAGTGACGCTCAGTTGGATGCTGAAGCTTATACGAAGATTATTGCTGATTTTGTTACGGGACTAAAACCCTCACCTATTAGAAACACAAAACCTGTAGCGATTGACTTTGATAAACCAAAAAGGGAAGTTCTGTTGGACTTGATACATGCGTTTTATATGAAGACAAAAGTGTGTCCAAGTTTAAAAGAGGCGGATACGCAATTTCCGTTCGCTGATGTTTCTATCAGTTCTAAATGCACGGTCTGCAATGCCTGCGTGAATATATGCCTGACGAATGCTCTGATTAAGGACGCTGATAAAATTAATTTTGTGTATGGAAACTGTATTGCTTGCGGTTTGTGCGAACGAGCGTGCCCTGAAGGAGCGATTGCATTAGAGCGGGTGCTCGATTTCTCGAGACTTGTAGAAGACGAGGGAAGAACTCTCGTTGAATCTGAGTTTATTGCATGTGCGGGTTGTGGTAAATTGTTTATGAGCAAAGCGGCATTTGAGCGAATATCAGAGCTATTACTGGAAAATGAAGGTGAAGACAAAGTAGTAGGCGAAGGAGAACTCAGCATAGATGAAAAAATAGAATTGCTCAGATATTGCGAAGACTGTCGCGCGTCAAAAGCAGTTGAGTGGACGTATAGAAAGATGGGTGTAGAGGGAGTTGGTTGAGGTAAAAAACCACAAGATTGCACATGATTAAAAGGAGCTAAACGAATACGATGACGGAAATAAAAGAAATTTTGGAAACGCGAAAAAAATTTTATGCGTTTTTGTATCGAATGTATTTAGAGGAGCCACCGAGAGCGTTTGCGGATGACCTGGTGAACGGAAGAATCTCTTTCTCTGATTCGATAGCGTTAGACGAAGAGCTATCTGAAGGTTTTCGTTTATTAAACGAATTTATGGAGAAACGCAAAGGCAAACGCAAAACGGTGGATGAATTGTATAAAGATCTGGTAGATGAATACACCCTTTTATTCATCGGGCCTCATAGACCACCGGTGCAGCCATACGAGTCCTGGTGGATAGATGGAAAGCTAATGGGGAAATCGCTATTAGAAGTGAAGAGAGCGTGTAGGGAAGCGGGTGTCGCTAAATCAAAGGATTATGCAGAGCCAGAAGACCATATCGCATTTGAACTCAAGTTTATGCATCATCTATGCGAGCTGGGATTCAGTGCTGAAAATGAAGAAAAGCGGAGGGAGTGCTTAAAGCAGCAGAAGAAATTTCTAAATGACCATTTATTGAAATGGGTGCCTGATTTCTGCGATGCGCTATATGAATACAAACAATCGGATTTCTACAAGGGCATTGCGAAACTCACAAAAGGTTTTCTTTTGTTAGAAGATGCGGTAATCGGGGAATTGTTGGAAAAGAGGTAAAAGTGCCTGCAATTTGCCTATGTTAGTTTATTCCATGTTTGTTTAAAAACCTATGCTGAAATTTCTATATTCGTTAAAAACCATTAAGTTTTATATAATATGGAGATGCAAATTATCAAAAGGTGATGGATATGTCAGGCAAAGAAGATATAAAACACTTACTGAAGATATCGGGATATTCAAACATAGCGATAGAATACTTCCTCGAGAAAGTGAACGTAGGGGAAATAGATAACCCTGACGCTTATTTTGTACATACCGGTCCGTGCGGGGACACGATGGCGAAATTTCAGGCGATAGGGTGCGCAGGGGCTTTTAGCTCCGGGTCTGCCCTCACAGAGATGATAAAAGGGAAAACGATAGAGCAAGCGGAAAAGATAGAAGAGGGAGACGTAATAGACCGGCTTGGTGGTATTCTAGGACAGAAAATTCACTGCACGTGTTTAGCAAAAAAGACGCTGAAATTCGCACTTAATGAATATAGGGGGCAACAAAAAGATGGATGATTTAGATAAGAAGATACTGAGAGAACTGCAGCGTGATTCTCGCAGTTCGTTCACGAAGATCGCACAGAACATAGGTGTAAGCACTGCTACGGTAAGCGAGAGAGTAAAAAGGCTAACGAAAAAAGGCATTATCTGCGGTTATACTGTGGTTCTCAATACATCTGAACTCGGCATGGTAACGTTAATCACAAAGATAAAAGTCGAGTCGGGATATAGCGTTGATGATGTCGGGAAGGAGATAGCGAAACTGGATGAGAGTTGCTGCATTCATCACATAACCGGAGCTTTCGACCTGCTCGTTATCTCTAAGTGCGTGGGCCATGGTAAATGTGGAGCAGTGATAGAGAAAAAGAAGAACATAGAGGGTGTGCAGAGCGTGGATGCGGAAATCGTGTTAAACACGCTGAAGGAAGAGATTAAGGTCAAGCTGTAGCTCTTCCCAAAAAATATTAACCACAAGATTACACATCGTGGGCTCTGCCCACATCCCCGCAAACCCGGAAAGGGTTTAATTCATGAGATTATTTATTAATTTACCAAAGAAAACTTCTTTTTGTTTTTTCTTTTAGCACAGGGTTTATTTTTTTAAAGGAAAAGTGAGGGGGTTAAGTTAATCTCGTGAAATCTCGTGGTTTATTAATTTGCAATTTGTTACGGGAACGACTATAATCTAAGGATTCTTTTTGGGGGTAAAACCTAAAATGTTTAGGGAAAAGGTGGAAACCCTAACAATAATTTAGTAAATCCCGTGAAAGTTCATTCTTTTTAAAAAATTCGGCTAAAACTTCATGTTCGTTCACATTTGTCAAAAAACCGCAAGTTTTATATACTGTGAATATACAATCTATCAGTAGGAGGTAAAAAATAAATACCTCCATGGGGAAAAAGAGGTGAAATATATGGCAACAAAAGCGAATTCCGTTTTTGGCTGTAGTGACTTCAGACTATCAAGACGAACTTTTACCAAACTGGCGGCTTTAGGAACGGCTGCTGCTATCAGTGGAATCGGCGAGGTCGGCGCTTATCCTACAAAGTTTGTGGATAAACTGATAGAACCCGCGAGTGCGGCTCCGGAACCGAAAGTGGATCTTGTGAGGTCTATATGCTCGAATTGTTCAGTCGGCTGTGGGTTCTACGGAAAGGTCGAGGATGGCGTGTTTACGGGCATGGAGCCTTGGGTGACTCATCCGATAAATGCAGGTGGGATGTGTTCCAAGGGCGCTTCTACTAGAGAAATGGTGAACTCAGAGAGAAGGTTGAAATATCCGATGAAAAAGGTTGGTGGTAAGTGGGAGAGAATATCGTGGGATGCTGCGTTAGACGAGATTGCATCAAAGATGGCGGAAGTGAGAAGCAAATACGGACCAGATTCGGTGATGTTCTTGGGCTCTGCAAAGATGAATAACGAAGAGTGCTATATATACAGAAAGTTAGCTGCTTTCTGGGGCACGAACAACGTTGACCATCAGGCACGAATATGCCATTCCACTACGGTCCAAGGACTGGCGAACACGTGGGGCTTCGGCGCTCAAACAAACAACATTAATGACATGAGGCACTGTAAGTGCCTGTTCTTCCTTGGCTCGAATGCTGCGGAAGCACATCCAGTGGCGATGCAGCACTTCCTCGAAGCTAAGGACCGGGGTGCGAAAATAATCGTCATAGATCCGAGACGTTCGAAAACAGCATCGAAAGCAGATATATTCGCGACAATGCGTCCGGGAACAGATATACCAATAATGCTTGGGCTCATTAATGTCATTGTGAACAATGACTGGCACGACAAGGAGTTCATAAAGAACAGGACTATCGGATTCGATGATTTATGGGAAGTTGCAAAGGACTACACGCCTGAAATGGTAGAGGACATCTCATGGGTGCCTGCTGATACAATCAGGAACATAGCACGAACGCTATACGAGAATAAACCATCCGCAGTATTCTGGGCAATGGGGCAGACACAGCATACTGTGGGGTCAAACAACATTCACATGGATGCGATTCTACAATTAGTCCTTGGGCATGCTGCACGATCAGGAGGAGGGTGCCAGGCATTAAGAGGACATGACAACGTTCAGGGCTCTACCGACATGTGCTTACTCGCGCATTTACTACCAAGTTACTACGGACTTACCGAGAAAGGTTGGAAGCACTGGTGCGGGGTATGGGGCATTCCATACGAGGAAATGATGGCCAGATTCGCATCGAAGGAGTTCATGGGTAAGAAAGGATTTACGGTTGCGAGATGGTATGAAGGGGTTATTATGCCAGAAGACCAGATTGACCAGCCGCATAACATAAAAGTGTGTCTTGTGTGGGGCGAAGCGTTAAATTCAGTTACTGAGATGAAGAGACAGAAGGAAGCAATGGAGAAGCTTGACCTCATGGTCATCGTTAACCCGCGTGCAAGTCCTGCTTCCGCATTGCCTGAGAGGTCAGATGGTATAATACTGCTTCCTGCATGCACATCATTCGAGAAAGCGGGGAGTGTAACAACCACCGGCAGACAAGTTCAGTGGAGGCATAAGATTATAGACCCGCTTTGGGAAAGTAAGTCAGACTTTGTGATATATCAGGAACTTGCAGCGAAGTTAGAGGAGAAGACTGGATTACCATTCAAGAAATACTTCACTTACTCACGTTCAGAGGATGTTTGGCCTGAGTTAAAAGCGGGGATGTTAGTCATTGCAATGCGACAAGACCCCGAGAGGCTGAAGAGGCAGCAGGAGTATGATACTACCTTTGATAGGGATACGCTGTGGTCAGAAGCTCTCAAGGAATACTGGGGACTACCATGGCCTTGCTGGAACGATACGCATTGCGGAACGCCGCTATTGTATGATGCATCGAAACCTGTAAGCAGAGGAGGACATGACTTTAGAGTGAAATGGGGCGACACCGTTCCAGAGAACAAGTGGGGGAAGCATGTTGGAGATTCAATGCTTAGGGAAGACTACCCAGTTTCTCAGTATGGCTACGGTTATGACCCAGCGGAAATAGAGCGTGCACTTGCAGATGGCGAACCACCGACAGGGAGAGGAAAAGCGAGGATATGGATTTGGACCTTTGCAGATCCGATTCCAATACACAGAGAGCCAATAGAGAGCCCAAGACCCGACCTAATTGATGATTATCCGACGTACGACGATGTAGCATTCCAATACAGGGTACCAGCGCCATATAAATCAAATCAGCAGGCGAGAAAGAACATTGTCGATAAGTATCCAATCGTTCTTACCACGGGCAGACAGGTAGAGCACATGGGAGGCGGTGCCCAAACAAGAGGATGTACGTATCTTGCGGAGCTTCAGCCAGAGATGTACGTGGAGATGAACCCAAAACTTGCTAGCGAAATCGGTGTTAATGTGCATAAAACAGGAATAACGGATGACTACGTATGGGTAGAGACGCTCAGGGGGAGATGCAAGGTAAAAGCTTATGTGACGGAAGCAGTACCATACGACGAGACGCGGAAGACGGTATTTATGCCTTACCACTGGGCTGGCTGGTTTGAAGGCGTGTCTTATGCGGACAGATACCCGCCAGGATGCTGTGAAATCGCAATCGGTGATTCAGTCAATATCATTTGCGCTGACGGGTACGATATTCACACTCAGATGCAAGAGACGAAAGTGTGCCAATGTAATATATACAGGGCGTAGGAGGAATAAAAAATGGTAATATATAAATTCTTACATGATGTGGACAGATGCATAGACTGCGGGGGATGCTTTGTCGCATGCAAAGACCATAACGGTGTTCCAGAGGGTATAGCGAGGATACGAGTGATAAGACTTAACGAGGGAAAGCCAGGGGAAAAATACGCAGCAATGGCTTGCATGCATTGTACTGATCCCGCATGCCTGAGAGCGTGTCCTACGAAAGCGATATCCAAGCGACCAGATGGTATTGTGATAAACGACAAGGCTAAGTGCATTGGATGTGGTTATTGCGGATGGGCGTGCCCGTTTGGAGCTCCGAAGTATCCGGATAAAGGACCTGTTGAACTCAGGGGAATAATGGACAAATGCACTTTCTGCGTTGTTCCATATGAACAAGAGAAGGATGCAGCGGGGAATTTAATACAGCACGAACCAAAAGCAGCATGCGTTTCCTTCTGCGCAACCAAGGCACGGCTTGGAGGGGACATCACGGAGATAACAAAAATATATACTGCGAGAATGGCTGGGAGATTGGTGCAAAGGCAAGTAGGGGTGTAAATAGAGTATGAGCCACACAGCATACGTTGTATTTACAGTATTCAGTCAGATGGCGGTGGGTGCACTGATAGCAATGGTCATCGCGGATTTCCTCGCAAAGGGAAAAGAGGAGGCAAAGTTCTTTGAGACCGGGGCATGGGTAAGTGTCCCGGTCGCGGTTATTGGCCTGATAGCAATGCTCTCACACGAGGCACGACCAATCCAAGCAATGATGACGATGAACGCAAACTTAGCTACGTCATGGCTGAGCAGAGAGTCCTTAGCATTGACGGTGTTTGTAGTCTTAGCGGTGATATATACAGTGCTGTGGCTATTTGAGCCAGAATACGGCAGCCTCAAGGGGCTACCAGTAATACCAAAGATAGCAAAGATTTTTATGCCGCTCAGGAAGGTTGTTGGAATCTTAGGTGCGGTTGTGGGATTTGCGTACCTCGGTATAGGTGCAAAGGCGTACATGATGCCCACTATGCCTTCGTGGAACTTAGACACAACGCCGCTGTTCTTCCTGGTTACTACTCTACTCGTGGGCGTAACGGCAGTAGCAGCAGTTCTTTCAGCGAAATACCTGCTTAAAAAAGAAACCGTGGAACGTTTTGCGAACTTTCTTTGGGCTACGTGGGGAATTGCGCTGGTAATGGTGATCGTGCTGCTCTTCACACTGTTTACGAACATATCTGTGTTACAACAAGTTGGAGTGACAGAAGCCACAACACTAGCTCAAGCGGAAACACTAAAAAACATGCTGCATGGTGATTACACCACGCTATTCTATGCACGAGTGATAATAGGCGTTATTCTGACACTCATATGCTTAGCAGCGCTTGTATTACCGCTGAAGAAGAAGGACATCTCAAAAGCATCGGTTCTTACACTCGCAGTGTTTCTGTGTGCGTTAATCGGCGAACTTCTGGGAAGGGCGGTGTTCTTCGGTGCGAACGTGTCACTTGGTGAAGTCATGCCCTATGTTCTCGCATCCATACTATAAGAAAACCAAAAAAACAGAAAAGAACAAAAATTGGTTGTGGAATCAAACTTTAAGAAAGTTTGAAGTTTGAGCAAAATCCACAACCCGCTATTTTTTTAATTTTTTAATTTAAAATAAAAAATGCTTGCAATACCTATCTAACCCGAGCATGCAAGCTTTAACATCCTTTTCTGATTAATATACAATAGCAATCTTAGTCGGACTTATGCGAGGCTGCCAACTTTGCCTGAACTTCCTCTTTTAACTCCTCCTCGGTCTTCCCCTCGGTATCTATGCCCATGTACGCAGCCACTTCTTTTATGTTTACTTCCTCGCCCTTTGTCTCCGCTGCCGCTTTTACCTTCGCCTTTGGTATCTCTTTTTCGTCACCTGCCACGGACTCTTCGAATTTTTTGTAGTCTATCTCAGCTTCCTTCTTCGCTCTTTTGAACTCCCCCATTGCCTGTCCAAATGACCTGGCAAGTTGCGGCACCTTAGTTGCACCGAACAGCAGAATAATAATCAATACTATTATCCCTATCTCAAGTGGTCCTATCCCCCCAACAAAAAGCAGTTCTCCAATCATCGCAGCACCTCTTACTTATAATTAAGTTGAGTACATATGTAAATATATCGTTTTTGTATATCAGATAGTCCGTTATGAGATGCAACAGGTTATCTACGCTTATGAGCGATATATTTTGTTATGAGTAACCCCAACTCAAACAGAGCTATTGACACTCCCGCCATCAACATTGAAATACCCATCGGATCGGCGATGACAAAGAAAGCGAGTCCTAATATTAGCCCATATATTAACCATCTCTTATCTTTAAGCCCGGCATAAGTGACGAGTTTCATCTTCACCGCTAAAGTCATTATTAAAGGGATTTGAAAGATCAACCCGAACCCCACAGCAGTGTAAAGAATGATGGAGAAAATCCTTTTGGCAGAAAGCGCAACCTTCGCGACATCGCCGGAGTACGCGATGAGGTAACTGAACAACCAGGGTAAGACGAAGAAGTATGCAAAGAAAGCGCCGACTACATACAAAAGCAGTGAGGGGATAACAACAAGCAGGAAAAATTTCCTTTCCGAGGGATATAACCCGGGTCGCATGAAAGCGAATATCTCATATAATATCAGTGGTATGGTAATAGAAAGAGCGCACAAAAAAGAGAACAAAAGCTTCACGCTTATCCATTCCACCGGACTATACACGTATATGGGTATATCCTCAGCAAATAGATTCGAGAATAAGAAACGCAGAGAAAAGTTTGAAAGAGGGAACATGACTAAGGCAACAATGCAGAAAGGGATTAAAACAACAATGAGTCTTCTTCGTAGTTCGGAGAGATGTTCCATCACGGGAATCTCCACATCTTGTATTGGCCCACTTATCCCATTTTCGTTTCTTTCCATTTTTTACCCTTTTGTTCTTATTCTTAGGAGATTGCGATGACTAGCGTTAGCGAAGAGTTTGGATATATATTGGTAGCATTAAAGAAGAAAATTATGCTCATAGTGGGCATTATCTTTATTGGTATGCTCGTATCTTATTCATTTTTAGTAGACCCAGTGTTGCTACGGATAAAAGAAGACCTACTACCAGAAGGTGCATCGCTAATCTATATTTCACCCGTAGAGGTGATAATGCTAAAGTTAAAGATAGCAATGCTCACAGGTATAATACTTGCCACTCCGGTTGTATGCTACTACGTGTATAAGACGCTGAAAGAGAGGTTTGAGATACGGAATCCAATGAAAAAAACTCATCTTATTATATTGCTGGCCTCTGCCATTTCTTTATTTATTGCGGGTATAGGCTATGCTTACTTCCTTATGTTGCCGCTCGTTCTAACTTATCTGTGCTATATGTCATCAACAGTGGGAGTTGCTGCCACTTACTCCATCCACGAGTTTATAACATTTGTCGTCATAATAGCACTCATACTTGGAATTTCGTTTGAACTTCCTGTCGTTCTCGTCTTTGTCGTTCATTCGGGACTCGTGCAGATAGACACGCTGAAAGAATACAGGCGATACATATACGTGGCGATGTTCGTTCTCGCTGCTGTTTTTACACCGCCAGATGTCGTGAGTCAGCTCATTGTCGCTTTCCCGTTGATAATATGCTATGAGATAGGTATAGTAGTTGCGAGCTTCATCTCTAAGAGGCATTTCCTTACGCATCGAGCTTCTGAATGATTTACAAAATTATCCAATCATTCGTGTACCGATAACTTTTGTAATTGAATAGTGTGAGTGAAAAAACCACGGGATATCAGAGCATATATGTCTTTCTTTTAGCACAGGTTTTTTTTTGTAAAAAAGAAAAAGAGTTGTGTAATCTTGTTCATGCTTCCCTATTCCCCATTCAAACGAGAAGCAACCGCCAGCGTCAAATCCTCTATTTCTATTTCCCCTTCTTTTGGCTCGCTCTTCAGGCACAAGTTCGCACAGTCGAGATGTATCCAGCATCTTGGGCACGAAACGACAAGCTTTGTGGCTTTTGTCTGCTTAGCTTCGGTTAACCGCTCGATCTGCATCTCTCTTGCCACGGGTCCACACGTTAACATAGCACTTACGCCACAGCATGGTGCTTTCTCTCTATTATGCGCCATCTCCTCCAGTTTCACGCCTGGGATCTTCTTTAAAACTGTTCTTGGATCTTCGTACACGCCAAGGTGCCGTAACCTGCATGGGTCGTGATAAGTAATAATCTGCTCTTCATCACCGCTGTCCATAGGCAAATCCTTATCCTTTATGAACTCCGCAAGGTGCACAAACACAAGGCCAAGTTCAACGTTTGATTCTGCGCAAAAGCGCCGGTAATCCACTTCAAACGTTCTTAAACATTCCGCGCAGGAAAAAACAACAGTTTTCGCGCCACTTTTCATTATCGTTTCTATATTTGCCTTCATCAACTCTTTGACTCTCGTTTCGTCGCCCATCCAGAGTAAATCATGACCACAGCACTGCTCTTCTTTGCTTACCGCAGGAACAATCCCGATAGAATTGAGTATCTTCACCGCACTACGTCCTATTTCAAGCAGCTTCAAATTCGGCCTATCGCTGTACACTCTGTCGAGATAGGACAGACAACCCGCGAAGTAGTAAACTTCGCCCTCATCCGCTACTTTTAGTTCTTCTACGCTTTCGCCTTCAAGCCATCTCAGCCTATCGCAGCTATCAACGCTTTCAGTAGCCAGGAGCCCATATTCAACGAAGTGCGGCACACTGTTTTTAGTTAATGCTAAGCTTCTCACGCCCTGTACGAACCGCAAGAAATCCACGCCATGAGGACAAATCGCATTGCAGATGCCACAGGTAGTGCACGACCAGATTTCTTCGCATAACACCAATTTATCGGCAGCTTCCAGCATTGCCATGCCCGCGAGACGCCGCGGTGAGAATAAAGGGTCAATCGCCGTTACAGGACATAAAGCGGTGCATTCGCCACATTCCGCACATTTATTCACGCCCGTAGCATAAGTCAATTTATCCATAAATTCTGCTGCATCTACCGCTTCGGTCTCTGCCTCCCGTGGTCGCTTAAACGCAAAAATACAGTTTCTGCAATTGAAACATCTCTCTGCTTCGTCAACCGCAACGTCTTCTGCGAACCCGAGGTTTATCTCTTTGAAACTATCTCCCCTATCGCCGATTCCAACCATTGGCATCTCTTTCCGCTCTTCCAGGATTAGCCGCTCCACCTCAGCTTCATCCATCAGCTCTTCCCTCAAGTATTCCGCCTCCTCAGGTTGCACTTCTGTACTTTTTAGCGGAGTTCTACCTTCTTTCAAGTCCACGCCACTTAAGAAACGGTCAATAGATTCCGCAGCCTCGTTACCATCAGCAATAGCATCAACGGCAAACGCCGCACCTCTTACGCAGTCGCCACCCGCAAATATTCCTTCTTCATTTATGATGCCCCATGAATCAGCCTTAATCGCCCATCCATTTTGCGTTTCCACACCACTGCCCTCAAGAAATTGCAAATCTGATGCCTGACCTATCGCAGGCGCTACCATATCCACATCTATCAAGAACTCAGAACCTTCAACGGGCACAGGACGCCGTCTGCCCGATTCATCCGGAGCCCCCAATTCCATCTGGACAAGTTCCAGCTTTTCTACTTTGTCATCACCCAAAATCCTCGTGGGATTGGCTAAGAACATAAATTTCACGCCTTCTTCCTCTGCTTCTTTTATCTCTTCCTCGCTTGCTGGCATCTCCTTCCTTGACCGTCTATAAACGATGGTAACATCCGCGCCCAGTCGAATTGCAGACCTCGCAACGTCTATCGCGACATTGCCACCACCAACGACTGCTATTCTCTTGTCTAATCTCTCTTGTTCGTCATGACCGTAATTGAGATTGAAATCGCGAAGAAAATCCACGCCGGGTACTACTCCGTCCAAATCTTCGCCCTCTACGTTAAGTTTCCTGCTCACGTGTGCACCAATGGCGATATAAATCGCATCGTAGTCATGACGAAGCGACTCAAACGCACTCGCATCTATTTCCACTCCCACTGCAATCTCTATTCCCGTGATCTTAACCGCATCAATTTCGCGTTTCAATACTTCTTTTGGCAGCCGGTACGGCGGGATACCCGCAAATAGCATTCCCCCTTCTGTCGGCAATTTGTCGAATACTTTTACTGCATAGCCTTTCCTTGCCAGGCGATATGCTGCTGTTAGCCCCGCGGGACCCGCACCAATAATTGCAACTTTCTTCGCCTGCTCTACATGCGTGTTTACCAAAGCCGCAGGCTCTCCTACTTCCGAAGCGTAATCGCCTGCGAATCGTTTTAGCGTGGCAATCGCAATAGGTGCATCGAAGAAGCCTCGCTTGCAATTTGCCTCGCATGGATGATGACAGATTCGTCCAATAGAAGCAGGAAAAGGTATTGTTTCCAGTATTAACGAATACGCTTCTTCATATCTGCCCGCGTCAATCAGCCGGACATAGCCCTGAACGTCACAACCTGCAGGACAGGCAGCGATACATCTCGGCACTTCTCGGTCTATTCCAAAAACATCAGCCGAGTGCAAATATTCCTTATAGCGGACATGCCTTTCGAGTGTCATAATCTTAGCTTGGTGCGCCACTCACCTACTTCCTTAGGTATAATGTCTGTTTAAGGGTTTAAAAATATAAGTGGCTATCAAACAATCCGAAATCGGAAGTAAAATAAAGGTGAATATGGTTTAAACAAAAAAAGAAGCGGGAGGTATAACAATGTTATGCAAAGTTTTAAATCTTTAGAAAGCAGATATAGGGATAGGTTGATAAAAACTAACTTTTGTTTATCATTCCAAAATGGATAGATATACAGAAGTTATGTGCATTTTCGTGTCAATTTCTGTAGGATGAGCAGCTATGTGGAAAAGAGATACCGATAAAGAAAAGCCCTCCAAGAAGGATACTCCCAAATATCAAAAGCCCAAGATCCTACTTATAGATTTGCCCGATAGCGTCCTTGATAGCGTTCGGTTTGCGGGCTTCAACGCATCAACGGGAACATTTGGTTCTCCATACAAGGTAGAGCTTAGTGATGGCTACCGACCTGTAATCTACAAAGCGGATCTGCCAAATTACACGGAGCAGGAGATTATAATTATTGACCTCACGCCCCCGGAAACGCTTGATAATCCCGAAGGCGAAAAGATGACATCCGAAGGGGAGAATGATTGGTGGGCTAAATGTAGTCGGGGCGAAATTGATCCTCGTCCAAGGGTAATGAATAGGGTACATAATGCCTTTGATCGCATTTTAGGGCACGGTGGCCTGTTTGTTATCTTTGCGCAATCACGTCTACGTCAGGATCTGGTTTGGGGTAAAATATCCTACGGAGCGTTTAGAATCGATTCAAAAATAAATGCCGATAACTGGTCCTTTCTTTCGATTCTCTCCCCGGGTTATTTTGAAATAAAATCAGATTCTGGTGAGGAAATCAGCGTGTCCCACTACGATTCTCAACTTCTCCGTTTTCTTCGGGAGACTGTTAGAAATGCCAGATACACTGCTACTTTTAATCCAAGATATGAAATGAAAAAGAATTGGATACCCATTTTGAGCAATAAATTTGCAGGGTTCGTTGGGGGATTAGTCAAGCCAGAGGATTCTAAAGGTCGTGTTCTTATACTTCCACAAATATCGAAAAAGCCCGAAGCTATCGTAACTCTATTGCAAGAAGTCCTTCCCGACCTATCACCTCATCTTTTCTCCCACATAGAAGGTTCTCCGTGGGTTGAGAAAGAAGAATATGAACTTGATTCGGTGCTCAAGTACAAAGCGAAAAAAATCGAGATTCAGCAGAGGGCAAAAAGAGAACTTGAAATGCGTGATAAGAAAATATTAGGGGAAAGGGATAAACTTGGTTTCCTCCACGGGATAATTACTAAAACGGGAACAGACCTTGTAGAAAGTGTTAAATTCAGTCTCGAATTTATTGGATTTAAGCAGATTATAGATGTTGACAAACAAATTCTGGAGCAGGACACTAAAGCACCAAAGCAGGAAGACCTGCAAGTTCATGACAAATCGCCTACTCTTTTGATAGAAATCAAAGGAATATCAGGACTTCCGCATGAATCCGACACGATACAGGTAGTCAAGTATGTCCCCAGACGAATGAAGGACTGGAATAAAGTTGATGTTCGCGGTGTGTCAATAATAAACCATCAACGAAATGTTCCTGCACTTGAAAGAGATAATCAGAATATATTTACCGAGCAACAAGTAGAAGACGCGGAGAATCATGACATCACTATCTTAACAACCTGGGATTTATTTCTTTTGATTAGAGGAATGATGAAGTGGGAGTGGGATCCTAAGGCAATTCCATGTGTGTTCGGTTAAGTAATTATGGTCCACAAAACAAAAAGAAAAGGCATACA
>QBUM01000226.1 GCA_013180585.1 Candidatus Methanophagaceae archaeon GoMg2 | reverse complement strand
GATAGGCAAGAATTCTCCACGCGGATTCTTCATGAATCTTGACTCTCTCTGCTACTAACGCAACTGGCATTTCTTTACAGAGGGCAACAACATCCGCCTCGAAAAGTGATGTGAATCCTGTATCCGGTCTTGACCAGGGAAGGACTACGGTTTTTGTGCCCTGCAGAGGCTGTCCCACAATTGATTTTGACCATAAAAATATCGCTTCTTTTGGGGTTTAAAGCCCTATTTGTCTTTCTTTTTCCGCTATTTTTGGATTGTGGGACAGCCTCTGCACTTCGCATTTCGTCCTTGGTACTCTAGCATGGATATAAGAGTCATAATGGAATAGAGGAAGATGTCTCCAACTCCTATCTGTTGTGTCGTGTATTTTACAGGGTTTATTGCAAATCGGACAAGCTAACACACCACCTTTGATGAAATCGAAATAGACATCTATCCTTTCTTCTGATGTGCTCAGTTCAATGCTTTTCACGAACCATGGGGATGGTACTCCCCGCGTAATTTGCATAAGCTTTTTGTCATCCATGCGGTTAAATAAAACAGAGGGTAACTAAAGTTATCCACACAATCTTGTGGAGATCCGGTTTTTTATAGTAAAGAGTAACGGGTTTACCAAATGCGAACGATAGAGTGGGACAAAGAGAAGGAAGCTGTAAAATTCATAGATCAGACTTTATTGCCACGCGAGTATAAAATAAAGGAGTGCAAACGTGTGGATGAGCTTATAGATGCAATACAGAGCTTGAAGGTGCGAGGTGCTCCTGCATTGGGTGTTGCGGGTGCGTTCGGTGTTGTTCTGGCATGTATAACCGAAACTACCAAAGAAGCGGTAAAAACGCAAGTGGCGCGACTCGAAAAAGCAAGACCTACCGCAGTCAACCTCGCTTACGGCGTTAACAGGGCGTTTAATGCGGCAAAACACGGTGAAACTACAGCGGAGATGAAGATGTATGCGCTTGCTGAAGCGAATCAGATTGCCGAAGAAGATATTGCCGTGAACAAAAAGATAGGGGAGTACGGAAGTGAACTTCTGGACGATGGCGATGTTGTGCTGACGCATTGCAATGCGGGACGGCTCGCATGTGTTGATTGGGGTACTGCTCTCGGTGTAATAAGAACCGCGATAGCGAACGGTAAAAGAATAGAAGTGATTTCATGCGAGACGAGACCGTTGAATCAGGGTTCGAGGCTAACCACCTGGGAGCTGCTTCAAGATAAAATCCCGGTTACGCTTATTACAGATAGCATGAGTGCGACGGTGATGCGAGCGGGAAAGGTGGATAAGGTGCTCGTGGGTGCCGATAGAGTAGTTAAAGAAGGCGTGCTAAACAAGATCGGGACTTATATGCATGCAGTGGTAGCGAACGCGCATAACATACCCTTTTACGTTGCAGCGCCTCTTTCTTCTTTTGATATAAAAAGTAGTTACAAAGAAGTAGCGATAGAGGAAAGGAGTCCTGATGAGCTGATTTTTTTAGGCAAAGAGCAGATTGCACCGCTTGATGTGAACGTTTATAACCCGGCATTTGACTTTACTCCATTCGAGCTGATAGAAGCGGTGATTACGGAAAAGGGAGTGGTGCGAGATGTTATGGATTTCGAGTATAAGTTGTAAGCAGAAAAACGGGCTCAGGAATAATATACTTGCTGACTAAGATATAATCACAAGATGAAAATAGTCATAACAGGCGGCGCGGGATTCATAGGCTCAAACATTGCGGAAGTGCTCTCGAAGGATAATGAAGTTATTGTTCTGGACAATTTATCTACGGGAAAGCGTGGGAATACCAAGGATTTAGATATTAAGTTTGTTGAAGGCAGCATTACTGATTTAGAGTTGTTGCAGACGGTATTCAAAGATGTGGATTACGTCTTGCATCAAGCGGCGATTCCGTCTGTCCCACGGAGCATAAAAGACCCGATTGCGTCTAATAACGCAAATATAAACGGCACACTGAATGTTTTGGTTGCTGCAAGAGATCGCAGCGTAAAGAAGGTGATTTATGCTTCTTCGAGTTCTGTCTATGGCGATACGCCGAAACTGCCAAAGAGGGAGGATATGACACCAAATCCGTTGTCGCCTTATGCGGTGGCAAAACTTACGGGCGAATACTACTGCAATGTGTTCAATGAAGTTTACGGGTTAAAAACGGTTGCGTTGCGTTATTTTAACGTTTATGGACCCAAGCAGGATCCTTACTCTGATTACGCAGCGGTTATTCCGAAGTTTGTGAGTAAAATTTCGGGTGACGAGCCACCGGTGATTTATGGTGATGGTCTGCAAACGAGGGATTTTACCTTTGTTAATGATGTCGTGGCCGCGAATATTCGGGCAATGCGAAGTGACGCAACGGGCGTGTTCAATATCGCGTCGGGCAGCCGGATAACTATAAAGGAACTTGCGGAACTCGTAATGAAGCTCATGGATAAAAATTTGAAGGTGGTGTTGAAAGAGCCGAGGAAAGGAGATGTGAAGCATTCGTTAGCTGATATATCAAGAGCGAAGGCGGCTTTCGACTACGAGCCGGGTTATCGTTTAGAAAAAGGGTTAGAAGAGACGATTAGGTGGTTCTCCTAATAGGGGGCCAGACCCCCCTTATCAACCCTCCCAGCCAAAAGAATTTATTTTTGCGTAGCAAAAACAGCGTAAGGTTTTTAGGTGCATGAGACATTACCGTTCTAACAAGTTATTTAACCTGCCTTTCTGTTTTTTGGTCAGTTTTAACTTCTTCTCCTTGATTGCCTCAGCCAGACGCAACCGCGTGTTGGAGTTCATTTCAGTATCTGAAAGTGCAGCCTTTACTACTGTTTCCCGCACTTTCCTCGACGTATCGTTCAAACACCCTTCTACATAAGCGGCATCATCGAATAACAGTAATAGATACTTGTAGCAATGTGCTCGAATATCGCCGAGGTTAGAATGTGTACCTCGCTCAAGCAATTGCCGCACAAAATTTAGGCCTAACTCCCCGGACATCGAATATGAAGCGTCATACGCACTCAGTTTCATATACATATCACCTACGGGTTTTACACTCTCCACATCTTCAAGCAACTGCACAATCACCTCCTTCTTCTCTTCTAACGTTGCCAACTGTGAGATATACCAGTCGCATACCTGCCTTCTCACGCAATTGAAATCGAAGTCAATTACATTCAAAATATTACGTAAAAAACCTTCTTGAAGTTCTTCGGGCATCTTCACAATGGACTGGAACAAATCCTCAATGAACGGCGGGAAATAAACCTCGCCTGCATCTGTTGCTTCCGCTTTCTTCAATTCTTCAAAACCTTTCCTTATCTGCGTGAATAAGTCTGACTCACACAGTAATTCAAAGACCTTCACACGATTTTCTTTCGCTATTGATTCAGAATCCAGAAGTAGTGAGGTTGCTTTTTTTAATTTGGTTGACATGTCACACCTGCGCCCAATCATCGGCAGACACAGGTAATACCCTATCTTCTCAGTGTCGCTCAGATTCCTATCGTTTAACACTATTCGGTAATTATGGATGAAACTATCAACAGGACTTTCAGGGTCGCCCATCAGCAAATATAGCAGGTATTCTTCTGTCAGCGGTTCGTGTTCGAGTAAATAGCTCAAGCATAATTGATATGGTATAGGAGGGGATATTACGAACCCGATTCTTTCGTACATGCGCCTATCTAGTTCAATCTTTAGTCTCATGATTGATTTCAACAAAAATATCTTCTCGTCATCGGTCAGATAGTCTGCATTGACACAAGCTTCACAAATCAGCTCCTCCACATTACCAGTCTCAATGCAGGTCATGACTGCTACATCCGTTTCAGAACTCATGGCGAACTCGTTGTAATTAATTGCTGCATCCTCGACAAGCGTTATCAGCTTTCTTCTCAGATCCTCGTTTATTTTATAGCCCTTCGGTAAGACTTGTTCTCTGCAATATTTTAACACTTTCTCCTCGTATTCTTCCATTTTACCTTACACCTCTGAATATCTTTTCAATTGACTAATTTTTCCGTTTCTTCTTCTAATTCCCCGAGGGTCATAGTTTTTTGGTTGATTGAACTTCCGAATGTTTTTATAGCGAATCTTTTCTTAAACAGCATTTCTTATATTTCTTCCCGGATCCGCATGGACATGGATCATTTCGACCAATCTTCTTTTCTTTTATTTGTTTTTCCTCTTTCTCATCACAATACAATTTATAGAGATACTCTATGTTCTTCTGCGAGAAATGTTCAATTGGGTCCCAATCGTCACGTTGGTACCGCATATCTTCATCGGGCGTGCGATATATACGCTTGACTTCAACTAAATCAATATAAGTTTCATCTACCAATCCTTTCGTAAATGCCAGTTCAATCTCCTCGATAGCCACAGGATCTTTAAACTGCGCGAGGTCTTCTACAATCAGCGATATAAAGATGTCAGAATCTTCTGCCGCCCTAACATCGGCATCCCGGATAATCTGCCGCAATAGTTTTATTATGGACTCTCGGCACTCGGAATAGTTATAGGCAACTACAACCAACGCTTTTGATGCCGTACCCCGGACAAATCCATCCAGACCTTCGTTTAGGACCACAGCTTTTAGCGGTTCAATCGCAGAAGGCCCAAAACTAGCTAATAGCGCGGGCATGGAGTCGAATAACCAATCATCTATGTCCTCACCATAATCCCTTAATGCCGCGATAAGCACGTGAAGTGCTTCTGTTGTGTTTATTCCACCCAATAGATGTAACGCATGTATGGACGACCACGCATCACCGGGTCCTCCTATCTCCCAATAGATGTCCTCTTCGATAATGCGTGCTAAATACGGGACGGAATCCGGTCTATTGCAAATCTCTTTTACGAGTGGGATCGGAACTCTGAGCTCTGACAATACGAATTCATCAATCAATTTTTCGGTTGACATCACCTGGTAGTTTGCTGCCATAATTATTTTACTTCTAGCGTTCATAGTTTATAAAGCCATATCTAATCTTCTTTTTTACAGGGATTTTTAATTGTGAGACCGCTTCATGAGGCAGGACGACCTATATCAACCCACCCGTAAAAACGGCCAAAAATGTGTGCGGGATGGGCTGCTGTGTCTCGAATTCGCAGTCAAGCCGTAGTCCCTGCTTTTGTTATAAGGGAACTCACAGTAAATAGTTTACCCTTTTTGATAATTATCGTAGACACCGATTTCACAGATTTACACGGACGCTACAGTCATGATTATTAAGTTTTTACGGGTTGAATCAAAATTTAGAAATCAATACACTACTTTAAATCTGTGTTAATCAGTGTTAATCCGTGTCTTGAAAATCCTTGGAAAATGATATAGTTCGGGTAAATTATTATTTGTGAATTCCCTAAGTTCCAAAGCATCAAAATACAATAAGAAAGATTTAATAAACACAACTACAGAAAGAACATAAAGGGGTAAGCGCAATGAAAGAGAAAGTTGAAGAGATTATGACAAGAGAAGTAATTACGGTAAAAGAGAACGATTCACTACTGGATGTCGCGACTGTATTAAAAGAGGAAAAAATAGCAGGGGTTCCTGTTCTCAATGACAGTGAGGAAATAGTAGGGGTGATTAGTGAGGCGGATATTTTAAAGCTCTTGAGCAATTTTCACTGGTACACCTCTATCTTTACGGTGCATGACCTAATGCATATAGTTGGCGATGACTTACACGATATACAGCAAGACATAGAAAAAGCGAGCAAGATGAAAGTAAAAGAAGTGATGTCAAAGAATCCGAAAACTATATTGCCGGATACGTTAATTGATGATGCCGCACAGATTATGCACTCCACGGGGTTTAATAGGTTACCAGTGGAGGCTAATGACGGTAAATTGGTGGGAATAGTTGCCAGAGCAGATATAATTGCTTCGCTTTACGAGAAATAAGCGGGGATAAGAGATGCAAACAAAGACCAGTGTCAAAGTAAAAGAACTGATGACAACTGATGTGATAGCATTCAAGCCCGACGATAAAATCCCACACGTGGCTAAGACGTTCAGAACGAAGCGAATTAGTGGTGCACCGGTGATTGATGATCAGAATAAGGTTATTGGCGTAATCAGTGAAGCGGACATCATGAAATTGACCGCAGCGATCCCATTTCCCGATATAGACCCACTTAATCCGTTCCCTGTGTTCTCCATGTCCAGTTACATGAAGAAGGTAAAGAAGATCCCGGATGACATTGACACAATATTTGAGGGATATGTAAAGGACGTGATGTCAAAAAACCCGGTGACGATTTCACCTGATGACTCTATCTCGGATGCGGCACTGATAATGCGCAAGAGCGATTTTAACAGGATTCCCGTGGTAGATGCCGAGGGTAAATTAGTGGGGCTAATAGCAAGAGAGGATATTATTGCCGTTTTTGCAAAATAGACCCTTTTGGGGCAAAGAGTTTAGGTAAAAATAAACGAAAGTTCTTTTGTTTACTTAGGGGATAGACCACTGAAGAAAAAGACATTAAATCGCGAGTAAGTAGAATATAAAAAATCAACCGAGTAGGGATAGATGTTTGTTGAAACGCTGGGGAAGGTAGTAGTAATTGCGGCAATAGCATTTGTGGTTCTCTTAGCAATCGCGCTATTCCTTTGCTTCTTTATTTTTCATACAAAGAGGATAATATTCCCAAATCTCGTGCTGTTCATCATAAGTTTGCTATACGAGCCGTTACGCAGATTGCTCGCGTTCTTTCGGATTGACCCCAACTTGATAGACAGGGTATCGGTGGAGATAAGAAACATGCTTAACTACCAGGTGTTTTCCGATACGGCGCTGGAAGACCGCGTTTTGCTTTTGCCGCAGTGCATCCGCAGCACTGATTGTCCCGCAAAATTGAGCTCGCTGGATGGAATTAAATGTATGGAGTGTATGAAATGCGATATAGGAAAATTGAGCCCTATGTGTAAGGAACTTGGTGTCCGGATGTATATATCCCCGGGAGGTACTTTCACGAAGAGGATTCTTTTGTATAACCGACCAAAACCGAAAGCGGTTGTGGGTGTCGCCTGCTATCCCAACCTGCATGAAGGGATGTTAAACGCAAATCTTATGGGTGTGGCTGCGCAGGGCGTGCCATTAACAACTACCGGATGCGTCAACACCACCGTGGACATTGACGAGATATTAAACAAATGCAAAATGGGAAGATCAAGATGATAGGTATAGCCAATAGCCCTGCGGGCAATATACAAATGTTGTTTCTCTTTATATCTCCTTCGGTATACGTAGCGGTGGGCAAGATTTTTATCATCCTTGTTGTGGTAGCAGCGGTGCTAATTCTTGCTGCTGTTGGCTTAGCCATCCATAAAAGAGACCTCTTCCCTCGATTCACGCTATTTGTGCTCAACCTCTTTTACATGCCCGCCAAGCTATTCTTTGGATACTTCAACTTAAATCCCTTAATCGTTGACGAAATAGGCATTGCTTTGATGAATTCGATTTACAAAGATGCTTATGGGAAGACACCGTTGGATAAGAGAATATTGTTCCTGCCGCAGTGCCTTCGCAACCTCGAATGTCCTGCGAAGACATCACCGCAGGGGGGTATAATCTGTGAAGAATGTGGTAGATGCGGGATTGCGGGAATCAAAAAGATGTGTGATGAACACGGTGTAGAGATTTGCATTGCTCCAGGTGGCGAGTTTGTTAAACGTGCGATAAGAGATAAAAAGCCTCGTGCTGCGATGGGCGTTGCATGTCAGCATGACCTTTACGAAACAATGAGATACGTTACATCAAAGGGAGTGCCGATGATAGGCGTGGTGCTTTCAAGGAGCGGGTGCGTGATGACGGAAGTGGATTGGGAGGAAGTGAAAAGATGTTATTTCATAGGGACAGATTCATGATCTACAGGACATATAAATAGCGAGAAATCTTTTTCAGATACACACAAAAAATAGTGCAAAACGTGGGAAGATGCAACAGTATGATGTAATAATCATAGGTGCTGGCCCTGCGGGGGCAATAGCAAGTAAAACTTGTGCAGAGAAAGGCCTGAGGACTCTACTTTTGGAGAAGAAGACAATCCCAAGGTTCAAGCTCTGTGGTGGTGCGGTATCAATAAGTGCACTATCGCACTTAGATTTTGGAATTAAAAAGGATTTGATAGAGCGAGAATGCTATGGTGAACGGGTTCATTTTAAGAATCATCAAATAGAAGTAAGAAGGAAAACGCGGATGGCGATACTTGTATCTAGCGATAAAATTGATGCCTACATCGTTTCAAAAGCAGTGGATGCGGGTGTCGTTCTCCACGAAGAAGAAAAAGCAACATCTATAATCCAAAGACCGTCAAGCATAGCTGTGGAAACCACTAAAGAGAAGTACAATGCAAAGGTAGTTATCGGTGCTGATGGCGTTAATAGTATCGTTTCAAAGCAGGTACGAGAATCTTATAAGCCAGACGAGTTGGCGCTCGGTATAGCTGCGGAGATTCCGGCTACTAATGAAGAAGTTGATGAGTACATAGATAATGCCATTGACATTCATTATGGTGTCACTAAATTTGGCTACGGTTGGGTTTTTCCAAAAGAGAAGCACTTTTCTGTTGGCGTAGCAGGAATCCTGCCCCTCATGAATAACCCGCGGAATATATTTATGAGTTTCCTTAAGAGATTAGGATTTAGCACCGATGTCGTTGCTCATGCGCATCTAATCCCTTCTGGCGGCTACGAAAGAGAGGTATGCTCGGATAGATTAATTCTGGTCGGCGATGCTGCAGGATTTGTTGACCCATTCTATGGCGAGGGAATCAAATATGCGTTTATCTCCGGCAAATTAGCAGCAGAGCGTATTGTAGAATCATACGAGAACGACGATTTCTCAAAATCAGCATTGGACACTTATAAAAGATCGTGCTACAAATTGTTTGGCGCTAATTTGGAATATTCACTAAGATTGACCAGATTGATGAATAAATATCCAGGGATCTTCTTTAGGCTTCTTTCATCGGATAAAATGGTTTTAGATAAAGGGTTTGAGATTGTTGCAGGGAGAATGGAATACCAAGAGTACATGAGATGGCTCGTTCCACGCGTGCCGTACTTCATGTTAAAAACACTGTTTCCTTTCTAATAAAATCAAACTACTCCCATCAGTTCGAATATTCCTTTTATTATTATTATTGGTTCTAGCAGTATAATCCCTATCTCTACTAATAGTTTTGCATCAATAGGTATAGTAGTCATTTCTTCTATTTTTTCTTCAATCATATAAAGGATAAAAAGAGGATATATCTGATTAGGATTGAGTTTTTCTTTTTCCCGATAGAGGGGAAATACTTCGTCTATGATTCCTCTCTCACCTGCGCTTAGAATTTTTGATTTTTCATATCGAGCTTTGATATGAAGACAATACAAGGGTATAACGAACGCTGCTACTACAAAAAGAGTGAAAAATATAGTAACAGCGACTGACATATAATATACCTGAGGCATGGCCAAGAGTTTAAATGTTTCAAATGCTACTGGCAATAGCAAACAACCACTTGAGAAAAGTAGAGCAATCCGCACACTATACGAAGCTATAAATTTCATACCTCCAAACTTGTCATGATGAAGTGGATTTATATATAACGACAAGTTACATAGTCTCCGTATGAAAATAATACTATGTGAAATTCCCGAAAAACCAATACTCGTTAGAATAAAGAGAATAAAGGCGCACATCAAAAGAATACTCAAGGGTAATACACCAAATGATGACCGGAATGAATAATAACCGATAATCGCTGTAACGAGAGCGAGTGGTACTCCAATTATAAAATGTTGTTTACTATGAAAACTTGTTATAAAATGACTATACACAACTTCAAATTCTTCTTTGTGCTGTACAAGAGGAAGTAGTTGTGTATGGAAACTCTCTACAAGATTTGCTGCTCGCAGTATTAAATAGGGAGCAAGTCCCATCCATAAATAGAAGCATATTAATCCAATATCATAAACTAATTCATGATGTAGAAAACTAAGTATGAGATATGGAAAGAGTCCAAAGATAACTGTGGAAATTAGAAACGGAGGTATTCTAGTTCGTTTGTGAATATATCTCATTATGCGTAGAATCCAAATCTGGGTATGTTTTTCTTTATTTGTCATTTATAATTGAGAGGTAATAATAGGTACATTTAAAGTAATATATAAAATAGTGCTATTGCTCTCAATACCAGGACATATAATAGCAATCAATAGCAATCGCAAGAAATCTCTTAAGCATACACCACGGAAAATAATTCAAAGCGTTGAAATAAGATGCTAAAGTATGATGTGATAATCATAGTCATCTGGAGCAATAGCAAGTAAAACTTGTGCAGAGAAAGGACTGAGTACTCTACTTTTGGAGAAGAAGACAATCCCAAGGTTTAAGCTCTGTGGTGGTGAGGTATCAATGAGCGCACTATCGCACTTAGATTTTGGAATTAAAACGGATTTGATAGAGCGAGAATGCTATGGTGAACGGGTTCATTTCAAGAAATATCAAATCGAAGTAAGAAGGAAAACGCGGATGGCGATACTTGTGTCTCGCGATAAAATTGATGCCTACATCGTTTCAAAAGCAGTGGATGCGGGTGTTGTTCTCCACGAAGAAGAAAAAGCAATATCTATAATCCAAAGACCGTCAAGCATAGTTGTGGAAACTACTAAAGAGAAGTACAATGCAAAGGCAGTTATCGGTGCTGATGGCGTTAATAGTATCGTTTCAAAGCAGGTTCGAGATTCTTATAAGCCAGACGAGTTGGCGCTCTGTATAGCCGCGGAGATTCCGGCTACTAATGAAGAAGTTGATGAGTACATAGATAATGCCATTGACATTCATTATGGTGTCACTAAATTTGACTATGGTTGGGTTTTTCCAAAAGAGAAGCATTTTTCTGTTGGCGTAGCAGGAATCCTGCCCCTCATGAATAACCCCCGGAATATATTTATGAGTTTCATTAAGAAGTTAGGATTTAGCACCGATGTCGTTGCTCATGCGCACCTAATCCCTTCTGGCGGCTACGAAAGAGAGGTATGCTCGGATAGATTAATTCTGGTCGGCGATGCCGCGGGCTTTGCTGACCCTTTCATCGGTGAAGGGATTAAATATGCTTTTATCTCCGGCAAATTAGCAGCAGAGCGTGTTGCAGAATCATACGAGAACGACGATTTTTCAAAATCAGCATTGGATTCCTATAAAGGATCATGTTATAATCAGTTTGGCGCTAATTTGGAATATTCATTAAAATTGACCCGATTGATGAATAAATATCCCGGGATCTTCTTTAGGCTTCTTTCATCGGATAAAAAGGTTTTAGATAAAGGGTTTGAGATTGTTGCAGGGAGAATCGAATACAAAGAGTACATGAGATGGCTCGTTCCTCGTGTGCCGTACTTCATGTTAAAAACACTGATGCCGTTTTAAAAATACGGGTATTTTGACGATATGCAACTCGTATGAAAAATATTGCTTACTGCGATTGTATTTGTATAACTGAGGCGAAAAAAACCACGAGATTTCACGAGATTAGCACAACACTTTTTCTTTTTCAGAAAAAGAAAACCTGTGCTAAAAGAAAAACAAAAATAACGTTTTTAGTCAAGGTTTTTACTGAAAGTAAAAAAGTTGTTGGTAAAGCTTTTCTTTCAAAGAAAAGGTTTCTCGTGAAAATCAGTGTGATTTTATGGTTAGCTAATCAAATACCTGCGATTAAATATTGCATTACAAGAAAAGATATGATGGCATGAGAATGCTTATTAAATAGTGCGACAAAATAGAAAAAGAAAGAGGGGGATAAAGTAAATTGGTTTTGAGAAGGGGCGAGTCAGGAAAGGGCGTAAATGTACGTATACACATATCGAATAGACGCAAAGTAGATTATCCTCGGCTTACATAAGGAGAAACTGGAATATGCAAACCCGAAAAGATTATATCTTATCTTTGGAAGCGGATAAATGGCTTTTTCACGCTGATGTGCTCGTGGACAAAGCGCATGTTGTTATGTTAAAAGGGCAGGGTATAATAAAGAAGAAGGACGTAACGGCGATTCTAAACTGTTTGAAAAAGATTGATTCGGAATATTTCGTTGAACACAAACTCCCCTCCTATGAGGATGTGCATACCGCGATAGAATCGGTTTTGATACGGGAGATAGGCGAGGATATGGGGGGTAGGATGCATACAGGGCGGTCGAGAAATGACGAAGTGGCAACGTGTATCCGACTTGCACTTCGTACGGAGTTGTTAGAAATCCTGAAAGCAGTAAACGAGTTGAGAAAAGTAGTAATAGAAAAAGCTGCTGAGAATGTAGATACCGTGATGCCCGGCTATACGCACCTGCAGCATGCACAGCCGACTACATTCGCACATCATTACTTAGCGAATGCCGATACGTTTGCTCGTGATTTCACGAGGGTTATGAGTGCATACGAACGTGTAAACGTAAGCCCTTTGGGTGCCGCGGCATTCGCCTCCACAGGATTTCCGATAGACCGCGATAGAACCGCGAAGCTTCTTGGGTTTGATTCAGTGCTGGAGAACACAATGGATGCCGTTTCCACGCGGGATTTTATCATAGAAGTGATTTCCTGCTATGCCAATCTAATGACAAATCTGAGCAGGCTTGCAGAGGAGATAATACTGTGGAGCACGTCAGAATTCGATTTCGTTCGTGTTCCAGAGGGATATGTAACCGGGAGTTCAATAATGCCGCAGAAACGAAACCCCGACTATGCAGAGCTCGTTAGGGCGAGAACAGGCACGGTTTACGGATCTTTGATGAGCGTGCTTTCTATATGTAAAGCGTTGCCCTACTCTTATAATCGAGATTTGCAAGAGGTAACACCGCATCTTTTGACAGCCACTAAGACCACTGCGTCTTCGGTATCAGTGATGAAAAGCATTGTGGAAGAACTGGAATTGAAAAAGGAAGAGATGGCGAGGAAGGCACAAATTGGGTTCACTACTGCAACAGAACTGGCTGATACGATCGTCCGAGAAACGGGTTTTTCTTTTAGAACTGCACATAAAATCGTATCTTCGCTGGCAAAGCGGGGAGTGGCGATAAAGGAGAGTGGGGAGGTGCTCCGTGAGATAGATGATGTCGCTATAAGCGTCGTAGGGAAAAAACTTAGTAAGCATGGACTAACCGAGAAGAAACTAACTAAGGCACTGGACATCGCTTCAAACATAGAAAAGCGGAATGTAAAAGGGGGTCAAGGAAAAAAAGAACTGAGAAGGATGCTACGTACAAGAAAAGCTGATTTGGATCGGGATATCAAATCACGAGATACGAAGGAAGAGAAGGTAAAAAGATGCTTAGATGAGCTGGAAAAAGAGGTGAAAAGAAAGGCAAGAGTCATAAGAGTAATACGGAAAATCAGATCCTAATATTTTAAGCTATTTATATCGCTTTTTGTAGCCTGAAAATGTGCTTCTCATACTGCCTCTATTTTACGCCTCACCGCCACCTCCAAATCTAACCCTTCGAATACCGAAAGCCGCTTCAGATACCACGGACTGGGTGCTTTCTTCCCTTTTAACTCCGATTCGGCAATGTTTATTTTTATTGAAGTGATCCCACCTTCTCCATCTGTTTCTCTCTTCACGTCCATATCAAAGCTCTCGTATCGCTTAGATGCAATAAAAAGCATAAAATAATGCTTGTAGTTATGGAGTTCCCACTCCTTTACTTCTATATCCCGCCGATAAAACTCCGCAGGATGTACCAACCGAAGCTCTTCTGGATATATCACGGGCTCATAATTTATGCCCGTCCTGAAAGAACCGCCAGTGTCCCTCGCCTGCACCTCATACTCTTTTATTAAGCCTTCGTGTACGATAACGGCGGAATAAAACGGTTTATTGTCTGCCGAACCCCTGAAGTTTGATACGACATCAAAAGGGACTGTCTCCCTTGTTATGAGTCCTGAGTTGGTAAATATTTTGTGAAGTATATCGGGACTTTCCCTGACTACTATCTCTATCTCCACCCCTATGGTATATAGAGGACGAAGAGAAGAGCCATAGTTCTCCAGTTCTTTTATCTTTATGCTCTTTTGTTTGGTTCCAAGCATTATTTCTTTAATCTGTTTTATAAAGGGGCTTTTCGCTTTTAAGAATTGTGATATGAATCGTGTCCCAAAGTAAGGGACACCGAAAATCTTATAAGGGACGACTTTCTATGGAAAAGTACAAACAGGTGAAAAAAAATGGATGAAGAGCCAAGTGTAGTTATAAAAGACATGTGGGACGAATTGCGGAAGATGATCAGCGTTGACATCGCAATTGGCAAGCCCATAGAGCTGGAGGATAAGACCCTGATACCCATCTTTGAGATTGGTTTTGGCGCCGGTGGTGGCGGCGGCGGTGGTAATGAGGACAAGAAGGGCGGACAAGGATATGGTGTCGGAGGTGGCGGTGGAATGAGGCCGGTGGCACTCGTAGCGGTATTTAATGGCATACCAGGCCCTGAGGGGTTACGGGTGGCCTCGCTGAGACCGTCTGGCACATTGGATAAAATCGTTGGAGAAGCATTGCCGATGGTGATGGAAAAAATCAAAGATATGAAAGAGGGAACGAAAACCGAAGAAAAATCATAATACGTGTAAAACGTCAGTATGGAGAGTTTTTAGACAAGCTCTCCTCTTTGTTTATTTTTAGGTGATAATGCGGATCCGATTATTTTTAAAAAACGTAAAGTACGATGGAGATGCTGCTGATTCTTGCGGTTGTTTTAGCGTTTATATTGGCCTTAATAGCTGCCACGCTCATAATACCTGTTGACATTTCGCTCAGGCTATTCAAGGAAGGACCTTTAGCAGAGGTACGGATGTCCTTTGTGCTTTTAAGGGGCATGGCATCTGGACGTCTGGGCTTTAGCTCGGAAAAGCGGGAGTTTCGATTACGGGTCTTAGGCGGTACTATTACCAAAAAGGAGGGTACCACTATCCAAAAGGACCTTACCAAGAAAGAGGAGAAGCCCACCGATTGGGAGAAGCTCGTAGTAAACGCAAATGAACTGTATGATGCGGGTAAGGATTTTGCAGTGGTGCTCACCAAAAATATATCCATGAAGCGTTTAGAGGGCAAGGTGAAGGTAGGGCTATCAGACCCGTACCAAACTGGCGTGCTGACTGGCTTTTTATATGCGGGCAGCGGCATAGCGAATGCTTTTGTGCCTGTAACCAGACTTGAAATTGTACCTTCATTTGAGGAGGAACAGATGGATGCCGATATAGAAATAGTGCTCAGCTTATCTCTATTTAAAATTGTTATTCCCACTATCCGTTTCTTCCGTAGGGTAAAGAAGATTTTTTGACTGTTATTGTATATACAGACTCACCGTAACTTAAACGGCGCGAATTCAACACCGCCACCCTCATAAAATTTCGTGAACCACTCGTAGAAATGCAGCCTGATAGTATGGATACCAGCCATTATCGCTTCAAGGATTATTACAACTACAGTCCCGGCTAAGAACACCACAGTCGCTATAGCTATATGTATACCAAAACACATGAAAGTCAAAAGAAGGAACACTTCGATTAACGCTGCATGACATAACGCTAAAGCGAGAATCCTACCATAAGATACGATATTAGCAAGGAATCGGAAGAAATTCTCCAGCACGGCATCTATCACACCGTCAATAAGAATGATAAGATATTCCATTACTCCTCTCTTTTCGCCATTGCTATGTTCTCCACCGCCTGCTTCATGCCTCAACTCTGCAATTATCTTGAGGACGAAGAGCGAAAGTACAGGTAGTAGCAAGAAAATAACCATGTTTCTTAGTAGTAGCGGGGTATTCTCGTCTTGCAGCTCAGTGAAATGAAAACCGAATAGAAGAAGCAAGAAATAAAGAGCGCCGAACAAACACCAGAGCTTTACAAAGCCCCTTATTACCTCAAAGTAGTCTCTTTCCGACATATTATTTGCTACACCGAGGAACAAGCCAAGTCCCATGTGGAATGTGCCAATCAGCATAACCACAATGAACATGAACTCTACATTCGGGATGGGCTCGAACCACACGGGGTCGAAGAGCAGCCAGTGAGGTATGTGCATACCCATGGAATCATGAACCAACTCAGACGCATAATGACTGAACCCAAAGAATTCTCCGAATAGCGCCCCAGCAACTACCGCACAAAATCCGCATAAGACGATAATTATACCCGCGCTTCTTATTTCCTTGTCCAAGCCCTTAAAAGCAAACATCACTGCCAGCCCAAGTAAAAGTATAATCAGGCCATGACCCATATCAGGAAACATAAGCCCAAACAGAATGGGAAACATGATAGCGGTAATCAGTGTTGGGTCTATATCCTTGTATAACGGATGCCCATACATCTTAATTATAGATTCAAAAGGCTTTAAAATAGCGGGATTCTTCAGTAATGAAGGCACTCGCACATCATCGCGCTTTGGCTCTATCACTTCAACTACGGAAAATCCGCCGGTCTCTTCGCGTATACCCGCTATCACGTTATCTACTTCCTCTTCCGGTGTCCAGCCTTCGATAACTCGTACGCGTTCACTCTGACCAAACAGTACTTTTACCTTTGCTTTGCTGTCCTCTATTTGCACAAGTTCTTGCATTGCAAGCAGGTCCGGAAACCTCGTCATCAGTATTTCCGCGACTTCCCGCTCAGCCCCTTTTATCTCGTCATCCAGCCGCTTTACATTCGTCTCTACATCCTTTATTGCATCTTTTATACGTTCAGGAAGCTCTGTTGATGGCCGCTGCCAGACTTCAAAGTCCAACCGCACCAGTGCCCTATCTACTTCCTCTTTATCATTATTCAAGGTTACAACCAAAGCAAAAGCAACTTCTTCTTCGCCTTCTGTTATCTTCTTCGACACAACGAAGTGATTTGCCCCTACTACCGATTCCAGGGCACTCTCCAGCTCTTCTAAATTTGAGACCTGCAATTTACCTACATGCACAGCGATAAAATCCTTCGCATCCACAAAACCCAAATCAACGCCAAAATCTTCTAAAATCCTCAATACCCCTAACAAGTCCTTTGCATCGGACAAATCTTCCGTTAATCGCTCTTTCTCGGATATTAGCTCCTCTACTCGTTTCTCTAAACTACTGAACTCAGGCTCTATCTCTTCTAATTTTATCCCCGCTTCTACCTTCGTCTTCTCCGCTTTTTCCTCTTCTTGCTCTTTGAACAGCATCTCCTTCAAGCTCTTTTTGCCCTCGGATGGTGGTTGTAAGAGCGCTATCAGGTTATCCATCCTCGCCAGTAGTTCAGAAGTTGTTACTAAAGTCTCGTCCGCCTTTGAAGGTTCTATCAATCCTTCCCAGACATTTAAGAATTGTTTTATATCGGTAAGATGTACGGAGCCCAAAGCGTCAATTCGCTTGATTACTCCGTCTACATGCTCATCAAGTGTAATAATGCGCAGTTCCCGCATCTCCGCTGGCTTCAGCATTGTTATCCTCGCTTATCTTTTTGTTTACTTTCTGGTTATCTATAACTATATATACAAAACAAAATGTGTTTCGGTTTTTAGTTTTGCACTTTCCGGTTAAATGTTAAGTTTTTAAATGACTAAAAAGAAGAGGTTTTTTTGTGGCATTGGGGAATGCTTATCGTGGGTCAGATATGTTTTGCGAGCGCTGCGGAGTTGACAGGGCTGAGTAGAGATATTTTTATCATTTTTAGTGGATACGCAGGGGATAGAGTACTAATTCCTTTCAGAAGGGGATATCCAAGAGGAGAGAGATTCGGTAGAGAGATTGGTGCAGGAGTTAAAAAAGTGAAGGTGGTATCTAGCACTTCTTCATGCGTGTTCGGATAAGCGATAGACGGTCCAACTATTTTTATATAGTACAAAAGCGATTATTTCACCTAGTGAGTCAATATATGATACCTGATAATGAAAATAGTGTGGATCCTACGGTAAAGACCCTTATCGAGATGTTTCCAGAGGCTTTTTTGAGAAACACAGCAAGAGAAACTGGAACTGTTGAACGAGAACGTAAAATTGACATAGTCATCCTTTTTTGGGTAACAACGCTCGGATTTGGGGTACGTTTTTTAAGTACTATCCGGGGTCTAAAACGGAAATACGAGGAAAAAGCGAAGACTACTGTGAGCATAAGTAGTTTCTACGACCGATTCACACCGGAGATGGTCAATTTTCTCAGAAAGTGTGTGCTTCATGCTATTGAGTTTCAAGCACAGCAAACCGGTCGTGTTTTAGATGATAAATTGAAGCTTTTTAAGGATTTGGTTATCCAAGACAGCACGATTATCAGACTACATGAATCCCTTGCGATGATATGGCCTGCTGCAAGGGCGAAGAAAGTCGCTGCTGGCGTTAAAGTTTCATGTG
>QBUM01000001.1 GCA_013180585.1 Candidatus Methanophagaceae archaeon GoMg2 | reverse complement strand
AACCACTTCACCTCGCAATGAATTCGGGGGCATCCGTGATTGCCGTATATTAGACTCTCTATCTATTTCGCCGCTCTAAGAACAAGGGCAGCTGCTCCTGCAACAACAAAAACTACCAATACAGCGCTAAATATCCCCTCTAATCCCAAGTTCATAACCTTGGATATTATTAGTGCTGCAACAAGCACCCCCAACCCACCTGTACCAATAATTCCAAACGCTTTAATAGAACTCATAGTGGTATATTAAATTGTTATATACTTAAATATTTTCGTCATTGACATTTTCTGTGTTTTCCAAACGTTACTATTTTATTCCTGTTTATAGATTCATCACGAAATATTCATAGTCACGAACCCCGCTTTAAAAAAGCGGGGCATCCTTTCAGCCTTTCAAGGTTATCTATAAACATTTTAGTTACTTTTCAGCTTCTTCTATTTTCTCTATTGGTTCTTTTTTTTAAAAAACAGGTATCCACTGATAAATTCTAACTTTTCTAATAATTAATATATTTAACATCTTCGCTTCGCTTTTTAACTTCATCGCTTTTGAGGCAAAGGGGCGGGGGAAGGGATTGAAAACGAAAGATATTAAAAGTATCAGAAGTTCTTTAAATATGTCTTTAATATAGTATGAGATAGTTAATGAAATGTGGATATATGCGGCGCAGATATGAAGAAATTAAGCTATGGTTGGGAAACATATACGGAAATAAAAGTCACGTAACATAGAAGGAATGAAATGAGCTGGGAAAAAGTAAAATATAATATGGGCATGAGTCAAACCATGCTTCTTGATAATCAAGCTGATTATCGTATTGATGCTATTGAAGGGGCATTGAAAACACATTCAATTCTTTTTGATAAGGTTTTAATCAATCGAGCATTTGTGCTAAATAATTATGAGTTGATTCAGATATTGAATAATCGGCAGAAAAATGGATTTTTAGATTTAATAAAGTCTGACGCAATTGCTTTTGTCATGGACGATAAACTCTCAAATGTTTCTTTCACAGAGTCTCTGGAAAAAAGTAAGAATGAGATGGACATAATAGCAAATAACTCTTTTACTGAAAAATTAGATCATGATATTGAGAAGTCGGGTTTTGCGGTTCCTTATGTAACATTTGATTACTCAGAAACGTCTAAGAGATATATTGATCTAATTAGTATTTATTATGAGATGTTAAAAGCTAAGCAGAGTAATATTTTAGATAGCATTTCTACAACTGACAAAGAAACACTAGAGGATTTAATTAATGCACCTGAAAAATATACAATCAAACGTCAAAAATTCTATGATACTTATTTCGACATTCCACTTCGGCCTAATCGAGATTCTCAAGAAGAATATAATGAATATTTAAAAAAAATTAAGACAAAAAAAGGTATAAAGCAAATAGTTGATGTCCCCTACAATGCCAACATTCCAATTCAAAACACAATATGTTTTGATTATCCAGCGGGTATTGAGCCAATAATATTTGCGGATAAAAAATATCATAAAATTCCTCCAATTGATGATCCGACAAAAAAGAAAAAATCGATATTTTTCGATATAAGACGGCTAAATTTTAAAGATGCAAGCAACATTTTAGAGGAAGATTCCTTATTTGATTATAGGAAAAATTATTTGGATAGTATTAAAAAACTTAAGGAAGAATACAATTCGGGTTCTCTTGAAGAATTTATAGATTCTTTTGACCAATATTTGCGAAATATATATGAGAAATTTAAGGATAAATATAAGGGTATCTGGTTTAAGGATGTAGAATTAGATTTTCGAATAAATCCTTTTTCTACAAAGGAAACACGGATGGAAGTAGGAATACTTATGGAAAAAGTTATTTGGGGAAAAGAGGTAATTTTTCAAATGATCTTAAACAGAGGATTGGTAGAAGACGAATCACTTAATACTCAAATGCCAATAAAAGACATATTGCTGCACGATTCAGGATTATTTTAAAATGTAAGTGATCAATATGGTTGGAGAAAATTCCTTTTTT
>QBUM01000002.1 GCA_013180585.1 Candidatus Methanophagaceae archaeon GoMg2 | reverse complement strand
TGTATGTCTTTTCTTTTGGTTTTGTGGGCCATAATTACTTAACCGAACACACATGAGGTGAGATATAAACACCGAAAGTAACGCAAGCCAACCTAACGATTAACAGCTTCAGTCCTTGCGAGATATACCCTGTTTAACCCTTCTCTCGTGCTTTCTGAGATTTCGGGATTGAATTCTTTTAGAATACTTTTTATGTTTTCTAAAGGATACGGCTCATTAGAGTATCGTGCCGAAAGAGCGAGTAACGCAGATTGTTTACATAATTCTGCTTTTTTTGCCATGTTGCCCGCATTGTCTATCCCTGTATCTGCGTTAAAAATAAATCTACCGATGCCTTCGCAGGTTGCACCCGCATATAACGCGCTTCCGGGCAATGCGCCCTGAGTACCTATCCCGATTGATAGTATCATGATTTTGTCATTGTAAATTCTTTTATAGCCATCAAACAGCTCATAAGGTCTATTTGCTGGCTCAATGGTGCCAATCGCCCGGATTTTGATTTGTGTCGTTTCTTTACCCGTTTTCACGGGATATGTATAAGTACCAAGCGTACGTTCTCGTAGTTTGTCCATTACATCATCCTTAAAATAATCCTGCTTCGCTTCTTTATAGCCGTCATGCGTCATGTTGATGACGTGGATAACCCCAGCCATATCGTTTCTTTCGGCTGCTATTTGAAGTGCTCCCGCGCAGTCAGGACCTATCAGAGGTAATACATGTACGGCATCGAACCCTAATTTATAAAGAATGTCCGCCGCCTGGAAATTTGTATTTGGAATATCCCCTAACTTCTGGTCTAACCATACCACAGGCTCCACGCCAGTTTTTGCTTTGACTATATCTTTAATTTCTTGTACGAAATTTATCCGTTTCGCGATTAAGAAGGTTAACAGGGACTGGAAATTTAGCTTGTAGCCTGATACATGCTCAGCCGTGGATTCAACGATTAGCTCAAGTTCTTTTACTATCTTTTCCGCATCGCCTAAACGCTTTTCTGCCAGATTATGATCGAGATTCACGAAAATAGGGGAACCCGTCGCTTTGTAAGTTTTTATAAATTTCTTTAAGAAGTTTTCGCCGCCTGTGCCTTTTGTATTTTCCTGGATAGGAATTAACGTTTTGGTTAAATGAGATTCTGCTGCGTTGATTAATTCGTTTACGTCCTCTCTCTCCGATTTTTGCAGGATTTTAAAATTTACCATTCTTATCACCAGTTAATAAATTGTTTAAATATCATAAATATACCGTTGGGTCATCCACACCCGCTTCTTCAAACCCACGTCGCCGATGTAAACACGACTCGCAAACTCCACAATGCTTCTCCTCACCTAAATAGCATGAATAAGTCAAATGTAGAGGTGCTTTTAGTTCTATTCCCTTTTTTATTATATCGGGTTTAAACAAATCAACTAAAGGCGCTTTTACTGTTGGCGGCTGGCAATAAGAAGCCACTGCTTTCTCTAACACTACATTATACAGTTCAACGAATTCCTTACCGTTGTCGGGATATGACATAGCCTCCTCTGCATTGAACCCCACGAAGATAGCATCTGCGGAAATAACTTCTGCATAAGCGCTCGCATGAGCTAAGAGAATTAGATTTCTGCAGGGCACCCAGGTAGACGGCGTCGCTCTTTCCTTATCTAAACTCACAGCTTCGCCTATCGGCACTTTTCTCTTTAAATCCGTTAGAGAGGATCCCCCGAGCTCTTTTAGGAAGGGTATTTCCACGAATTTTATCGTCTTTGCATCTAAGTAAGCAGCTATTTTTTCTATCGCTTCTTTTTCACTTGCTTCCGCTCGCTGTCCGTAAGAAACGTGGAAGAGGTGCAACTCGTAGCCTTCATTCGATGCTATTGTCGCTGCGAGTGTGGAATCTATTCCGCCGGAGCATACACAAACTGCTTTTTTTGTCATCTTGTTTAGTTTCTAATAGATTAAAGGTATTTGTTTATCTAACCACAGATTACACAGATTTTCACGAGAAGATAATACTCTGGATCCTGCTTA
>QBUM01000227.1 GCA_013180585.1 Candidatus Methanophagaceae archaeon GoMg2 | reverse complement strand
ATCTGTAATAGCCTGGTACTTGCACTACGTTTTGGATTATATAAAAATGGCGCCCGCATTGACCCCAGAGGATGTAATAAACCGTACCGAAGACAAATTCGGGACCTGCCAGGAGTTAGAAGTCATCAAAAATTTTGTGCTGGAGAATGCGGAAGAGATATTACAGGATTGTAGAAGATAGGGGTTAAGGCAATTCACAAAATCATTTATGCGAGGCACCAATCGCCGCTTTTTTCCTGTAAACCATCCCCTGAAAAATTGCGATTATATCGCCTGCGTCATCGGTAACATGAATAGTGTAAGTAGCAAGTTTCGGATTTATCGCGACTTCTTTTGCTTCGGCAATCAATGTGCCTGTAGTAGCGGCTTTTATGTAAGAAATGTTCGCATTGATACTCGCGGCAATAGTGCCATGTGAATTTGACGCAACGGCAAAAGCTAAATCCGCCAGCGTAAATATCGCACCACCATGAACCGTTTTGTGACTATTCAAGTGATAGTCCTTAATTTCCATTTTTACTTTTGCGCTGCCCACTGAAACTTCTAATAACTCTATGCCTACATGTGCTCCAAATTTATCGTTCTTAAAGAATCTCTTGATGCTTTCCATTTTTCACTATCCTTTATCGGCACCACGGTATTTAAATATTTCCATCGCCTAAATAACTCTAACATCCGTTGAATGACTCGCGAGTAATTTTTCACACGCAATGATAAAAGAGGAAGAAGAGATAAACAGGATATGTAAAGAAGTCATTGTGAGAATACGCCCCGATGATAAAGAAAGAGAAGAAGTAAAGACTGTGACAAGCCTTATAATCGCTAACTTAAACAACAAAGCGTCAGAGATGGGCATAAACGCTCGTGCTATCTCCGTTGGCTCAACTGCGAGAAATACGTGGGTAAGTGGTGATGCGGACATAGACATATTCATCATGTTTCCCGTGGATATGTCAGAGGAGGATTTGAAAGAGAAAGGACTTGCACTTGCAAAAAGTGTTTCGGAGCGTTATGAAGAGCGATATGCCTCGCATCCGTATATTCACGCCTACTTTTACGTTGCGGAAACGGAGTACGAGGCAGACCTGGTGCCTTGTTTTGAAGTAAAGAACGCATCAATGCTGAAGTCCGCAGTGGACAGGACTCCGTTTCATAATGAATACGTTATGACACGATTATCAGGACTTGAGGACGAAGTGATACTGCTAAAGCAATTCATGAAATGTTTGGGTATTTATGGCTCGGAGCAGCGCCGAAAAGGCTTCTCGGGCTATCTCTGCGAGTTGCTTATACTGGAATACTCATCGTTCGTGACGCTATTGCTAAACGCATCGCGATGGAAATTCGGTGAGAGGATAGACCTCGAGGGTCATGGTAACTACAAGGGAGAGGACCCGCTTATTGTGATAGACCCTGTGGATCCGAAACGTAATGTGGCGGCTTCTGTATCTTTGTATTCATTTTGCAAGCTGATAGATGCGGCGCGGGATTTTTTGGCTAAGCCGGACCAGAAATTCTTTATGCCACGCGAGGCAGAATCAATGACCCACGCGGAATTTCTAAAACTTGTGAAGGAACGAGGAACGGAGTTTGTGATGGTCACATTTGAGGCGCCGGATGTAGTAGAAGATATTTTATTTCCGCAGTTACGAAAAGCCGAGACATCCGTCAGAAATTTGATAGAGAGAAATGATTTCAGGGTTTACCGGAGTGATGTGACCGCAGAAGGTGGCAAAGCAATTCTGGTCTTCGAGTTGCTCGTCTGGCAGCTACCCCGGATAAAGAAGCATATGGGACCTCCTGTTACGTCGGAAGTTCATTCAGAGGCTTTTAAAAGTAAACATTCGCAGCCGTTCCTTATTGAGGATGGCAGGTATGTTGTGGAAGTAGAACGGAAGCATACCGATGTGGTCAGCTTACTGAAGCACGAGTTGAAATCATGTAGTTTGGGTAAAGACGTATCAAAATCAATAGAAAAGGGGTATGAAGTTTTAAAGATGGAGGAAATACGTAATGGTCTTGGCTACTTCTTCAGTGGTTATTTCGGTGTATTGGGTACCGCTGAGCACGCAGAGAACACAGGGAGTTAGGGGAATCCGTTATATCTACTAGGTGAACTCCGTGAGCTTGGCGGTAAACAAATGCAGTTTAGCTATTACTTAATACGATCAAACAGGAGGTCAATTATCCGTTCGGTGACGTCAATACCGCAAGCGAGTTTTATACCCTTTCCTGACGGTGTTGCATTTACTTCAAGTAAAACTAAACCGTCTTCGCTCTCTATCAGGTCAACACCCGCGAAATCAGCACCTACTGCTTTTGTAGCGCGTATTGCAAGCTCTTCTATTTCCTCTGTTAGTTCGCATTTATGTGGTGTGCCGCCCTGACTCAAGTTGCTGATGAATGAGCCCTTCTGTGAAACACGATAGATAGCACCTAAAGCTTCTTCGCCAACTACAAATACTCTTATGTCCCGGCCAGGGTTTGGCACGAACTCTTGCAGATATAGCACGCCTCGATCTCTTAGTAACGTTGCGAGCTTCTGTTTTAAATCGGGTTGTGAAGCTTCCAGTTTGTATATTCCTTTGCCCTGACTGCCGAAAATAGGTTTTGCTATTGCGGTTTCAAATTCTGTGAGTGTATTCATGGCTACTTCTGATTCGGAAGTGACTACGGTGCGTGGAATGGGCAGGTGTGCCTGTTTGAATAGGAAGAACGAGAAGAACTTGTTTGCTGCGTTCTGGATTGCGGTAGACGAGTTCAAAACGGGGATGTTCGTGTGTTCAAAATGCCGAAGCAGGTCGAACTTAAACGAGATTTGTTCCAGGGAGAAGCTGATGCCAACGTCTCGGACGAGGATAGCATCGAGGTTTAAGTCTTTTAAGTCCGTATCGAAAATGGAAAACTCAGAAGCGGAGATGGAAGCGTTTAAAGTTGAGAGCGTGATCGGTAGGGCGTTCGCGGCTCGTTTGCGGATGTTCTTCAGGTAGGTGCATGCTGTCCAGTCCTCCGAGTCGGTTAGGACTATGCCTATGTTTGCTTTTTTCGCGTTTTGGTTTTGGTTCTGCATTTTGGGGTTTATAAATGTTCTCTCTAATTAAATCTCTAACAGGTCCTATATTTGCAGTTTTTTACGCTATCACTATTACATGAGTATCAATAAAAGTTTAAGCTGGCGATTGTTTTCTTTTTATATTATCCCCTTTCTTAAATAAAGACATCCTAAGCTAAAAGGTGGCAGGAATGGGGGGAGTTCCCTGAGCTGTTGGTAAACGCTCGTTTTTTACGCTAAATAAGAAGAAAAAATGGCACGAGATGAGAAACAAACTAGAATCGAACTGATAAACCCTGCTCTACACGAGAGTGGTTGGACCGATGCGCTGATACGCGAAGAAAGAACACCGGGAGGTACGGACATTATTGACGGAAAGCCAAGAAAACGAAAGGGGAGAACAGACTATCTTCTTTGCATTTCGGTAATCGAAGGAAAACCGCCATTGGCTGTTGCAGTACTTGAAGCGAAAGCAGATGATAAATTACCTTCTCTGGGAATTCAGCAGGCGAAGGATTATATGAAAAAGTTTGACGTTCCATTTGTCTTTACAACGAATGGCAACCTTTATGCCGAATATGCAGACGATACCGGCTGCATCCGTGATGCTTTATCATTAACTACTTTTCCGAATCCCGAAGAACTCAAAAATAGGTATGAGAATATCAAGAAAATTCAACTTGAGTCAGAGATAGCAAAGTCACTGCTTATGCCGTATAAAGGCGGAGAAGCAGCCCGTTACTACTTTCAGGATGCTGCTATTCGTGCCACCCTGGAGAAGATAATAAAAGGGGATAAAAGAGTGCTGTTATCGTTAGCAACGGGAACAGGAAAGACAATTATTGCTGTGCAACTGCTATATAAGCTGGCACAAGCAGGAAAGCTAAGACGTGCCCTATTCGTCTGTGACCGCGATGAACTGCGCACGCAGGGCAACAACAAGCTACACGCAGTTTTCGGTGACAATGTACAGATTGTTACCACACAGGATCCACAGAGAAATGCCAGAATTCTTGTCGCCTCATATCAAACACTCAATGTTACTGATGAGGACGACAAACCAATATTCTGGAAAGATAACTATCCACCAAATTTTTTTAGTCATATTATCATAGATGAATGTCATCGCAGTGCATGGGGTAAATGGAGTGTTATTCTTATAGATAATCCCGATGCGGTCCATATCGGTCTTACCGCCACTCCACGAATTGTTGTAGGCGGTAAGAAAGATGCTGACGCTCGGAAGAAAGATGAAAAAATCACCGCGCACAATCTTGAGTATTTCGGCGAGCCCGTGTATGAGTATTCTATGGGAGCGGGACAAGATGACGGCTATCTTGCAACTTGTGAGGTCATTCGCAGAACTGTTGATCTGGACAAAAGAGAAATTACACGGGAGGACATAGAAAAACGCTCAGCTATTGACCCTTTTACAGGCAAAAAGATCAGACCAGAGGATATTGAAGAAGAATATAAAGCCAAAGATTATGAAGTGAAGCTGATGCTGGACGACCGCGTAAATGCAATGTGCGAGGATTTGTTCCAGCATTTACTGGATACTGGAGGACAGCATCAAAAAACCATTATTTTTTGTGCCCGCGATCATCATGCAAATCAGGTTATGATTGCCATGAATAATATCTACGAAAAATGGTGTCAGGAGAATAACCGCACACGCAAAGAATGGTATGCTTTCCAGTGCACTGGCAACCCGGATTTGCGACCTTCAGCCGACAAGTTGATTCCTGATTTCCGCGGTTCAAAGAATTCACACTTTATTGCTACCACGGTTGATTTGCTCTCTACTGGCGTTGATATACCCAATCTGAATAATGTGGTGTTTTTCCGCTATTTAGAATCGCCAATAAGCTTTTATCAGATGGTGGGTCGCGGCACACGTACCGGCGAGCCGCGTGGTTCAAAGCCGATGTTCCGTTTGTATGATTACACAAACGCTACGCGACTTTTCGGTGAGGACTTTATCAGCCGAGCCAAACCTTCTAAACCAGAAGAGCCTGTGGAAGGTGCAGAAAGTCCGAAACACGAATATGGGGAAGACAGACCGAAACGGAAGATTATCCGCGTGGGTGAACAGCAGTTTATCGTGCAGATCGATGGTGAAGGGTGTTCTATCCTTTGCGAAGAAGACGGTAAAGATGTGCTCGTGCCGGTTGAAGAATACAAACAGCGATTAGCAGAAAAATTGGTGGATGAAGCTCCGAGCATTGATGAATTACGCAATACCTGGGTAACACCAGAAGAGCGTTCAAAACTACTTGTAAACCTACCCGGTGGTGAAGGTGCTGTGCGCCTCATCCGGGAACTGGAAGACGAGCAGGAATGCGACCTTTTTGACGTCCTGGCGGAACTGGGTTTCGGCTTGGTGCCGAAATCGCGTGGTGAACGTGCAGCAGCGTTTTCATATAAGAATAAAAGATGGCTGCGTGAATTCCCTGAACGGACTTGCAAGGTGCTGGTATCTATCGCAAGGCAGTTTGAAAAGGGCGGTATTGAGGAGCTGGAAACTACGAAGCTATTTGATGAAGCCGAAATCGTTGCAAGTGGCGGGTTTGAATCACTGACAGGGCTTCCGGCGCAACCACAAGATTTAGTTCAGGAGACAAAGGTGAGGTTGTTGGCATAATGAAAAACGAAAAAAGGAAATTGCCGGAAGGGTGGTGGAAAAAACTAGGTGGTAAAAAAGGAGTTGCTAACATAATAAATGGATCAACCCCTTCTACCGACAATCCCGAATACTGGGATGGTGATATATTATGGGCAACGCCTTCTGATTTAGGAAAACTAAACTCTATTCACATTGATGATACCAAAAGAAAAATAACCAAAGCAGGATTAGATAGCTGCTCTACAACCCTCTTGCCTGTGGGTACTGTTTTGTTGACCAGTAGAGCCCCTGTAGGAAATCTTGCCATCACAAAAAAGCCGATTTGCACTAATCAAGGTTTTAAGAGTTTTATCCCTAAAGAAGAGATTAACAGTTTATACCTCTATTTTGCAATCAAAAAAATTGTTCCTGCGATTCAAAAACAAAGTCACGGGAATACTTTCACGGAAATTACAAAGGAATTAATTCAGAACTTTGAAATCCCCCTCCCTCCAACCCTAGACGACCAGATACGCATTGCCAGCGAACTGGAACGCAAAATGGCAGAGATAGACAAAATGCGCCAGGCGGCATTAAGCCAGAAAGAAGCCATTGCCGCCATGCAAGGTGCGATTTTGCGGGATGTGTTTCCTTATAAAGCAGGCGATAAACTGCCGGAGGGGTGGCGGTGGGAGAAAATTGGAAGTCATATTCTTGACTATCAATCTGGTTTAGCGCGTGGAGATAAATCTAAACTCGACGGATATCCACATTTACGAATGAACAATATTTCAAAAGATTTTAAATTAGATTTGACTCTTTTGTGGGGAATTCCCGCTTCTGAAGTTGAGCTTGATAAATATTGTGTCAAACAAGGCGACATTCTTTTTAACAATACAAACAGTGCCGAACTCGTTGGCAAGAGCTGCTTGTTTAACCTAAAAGGTAATGATAAATTTCTTTTTAGCAATCATTTAACCAGAATTCGAACTAAAGAAACACTCCGTTCACAATATTTTTTATATTGGATAAATGTCTTCTGGCAAAGGCGACATTTTGAGGACAATTGCGATAAATGGGTTAATCAAGCTGCTGCTAGAGTTGAAGACTTACTATTCCCTCTTGATATAGCCTTTCCCCCCTCTATTGATGACCAAATTGCCATTGCCAGCGAGCTGGAACGCAAAATGGCAGAGATAGAAAAAATGCGCCAGGCAGCAGACAATCAATTAGAAGCCATAGAGGCATTACCGGGGTCAATCCTGCGGGTGGCGTTTGATTTTGAGGAAGAGGAGGCATCGTGATATGTACTATTTTGAAGTCCTAGAAGCGTTGTATAAGGGCAGGGTCAGATATCTAATTGTCGGCGGGCTTGCGGTCAACCTCTACGGCGTGCCGCGGGTAACGCAGGACATTGACCTGATTATTTCTACGAGCAAAACGAATATACTCAAGGTAACTTCTATATTGAAGAATCTGGGTTATGTCCCCCGCCTGCCCGAGAACCCGGAAGACCTGGCTGATTCCGATAAGGTGAAGGACTGGATAGAAAACAGGAACCTTAAGGCGTTCAGTTTCTGTCATAAAAAGGACAGCTATAAAGAGATTGATATTGTGCTCATCCATCCTCTGGATTTTGAAGAGTCGTTTAAAAACAAAACCGTCAAAAAGGTGGAAAATGTAGAGATTTACCTGGCATCAATAGATGACCTCATAAAGACAAAACTATTCAGCGGAAGAGCACAGGATATCAGTGACATAGAAATGCTGAAAAAAGCAAGAAAATATCTGCGGGTGGAACCACAAGAAAAGTAAATTATTGACACAGATTAACGCAGATTGACACGGATGAAAGGAGCAATGCCGTTAAAAATAGCCCACCTGCCCAAAAGAAAGAAAAAATCAGTGTAAATCAGCGTCTTAAATAGAAGGAAGCTATATTATATATACAATGAAAAAGGGATTCTCCTACACGCTCGAGGATGAGAAGATAATCGAATATATGAAACTTTCAACGGAAGACAAATTAAGATGGCTTGAGGACATCAACGAATTCGCGGCCATGGTTTTAAATGACAGAGAGAAAGCACTAAGAGCAAAATTACGAGGCGGCGAAATATGAGCGATGAACAAAAAAGAAAAATGAGTGAGACAGTTAAAAAAGGGCGGGATATGCGAAATAGGTTCGTATATGCTACGTTAGGTGTAAGCCATTAAAATGATTAAAAAACTCAATAAAGCCGATCAGTTTGGTATTTTCCAAAAATACTCTTGGGATAACAATCTCAGTGACTTTGCTGAATACAATCTAATCTATGGCTGGAATTATTCTGGTAAAACAATTCTTTCCAGGATATTCAGATGTTTTGAATTGAATGAAATCCACAAAGATTATTTAGATGGCTCATTCGAAATCGAAGATGCAGATGGTAAACAAATAGATCAAAATAAACTTGAACAATCACCAGCAATAAGAGTATTCAATTCAGACTTCATAAAAGAGAATTTTAAATGGGATGAAGAAGAAATAGAGCCTATTTTTATGCTCGGAGAAGAAAATATTCAGCTACAAGCAAATCTGAAAGAGAATAAAGTTAAGTTAGAAAGCAAGAGCAATGAGATTGCTCAAATTGCACAGACTATATCTGAGAAGAAGGATAATATTAATCACAAGCTTACTCAAAAAGCCGGAGAAATAAGGGAATTACTTAATACATATCCGTACACTAAGTCACACTTTGAGCGAAATATTGAGGCTGTTAAGGACAATCCACAGGATTTTTCACTAGTCCCAAAAGATTTTCAAACCTATTTGCAAAAGGTTTCAAGCACAGAGAAAAAAGACACTATTCAAGAAATCTGTTTAACTGTTAATAATTTAGAAGACTTTAGTGAGCCAATCGAACAACTTCTATCAAAAACCGTAGTAGCGCAAGTAATAGAGAAACTAAAAGAAAATAAAAATTTAAGCGATTGGGTAAAAAAGGGAATAGAATTACATAAAGAAAAGACTACCTGCGAGTTTTGTGGAAATGAATTACCATCTGGTCTTATTGAGAATTTAAACAAGCATTTTTCAGAAGATTACGAAAGCTTAATCCAAGAAAGTGACAAAATAATTAACACAGTTGAAAGGGAAAAGATTAGTACGAGTCTTCCGGATGAGGCGAAACTCTATAAAGAATTGCAACGAGATTATAAAACCTTAAAAAATTCTGTAGAGGAGGAAATAAAAATATATAACCAAGAGATTGATAACCTTAAAACCGTACTTGAAAATAAAAAATCCAAAGCATTTAACTCTTTAACTCTCTCAAAACCAAATAGTAATCACGATAAGTTGAATACGGAAACAGAAAAGATTAATCAAATAATCCAAAAGCATAATACAAAATCCGAAAATTATGATGATGAAAAAAAAGAGGCAGTCGCTAAACTATGTCTACATTACGCGTCCGATTTTGTAATCAAGGAGCAGTATTTTGAAGCACTTCAAGAAATAACGGATAAAGAAACAGAACTAGCCAGCAGGCAATCTGAGCAAAAAAGCATTGAAAAAAACATAATAAAGATCGAAGCACAATTATCTGAAACAGTTAAGGGAGCTGAAAAATTCAATGAGTATTTAAAGCTTTATTTTGGAAGAGATGATGTAGTCATACAAGTAACTCCTGAAAACAAATTCAAACTTTACAGATCTAAATTTGAGGCTAAAAATCTTAGCGAGGGAGAGAAAACTGCAATTGCCTTTTCATATTTTATGGCCAAATTAGATGATAAAGAAACATCCTTAAACGACACAGTTGTTTATATAGACGATCCTATTTCAAGCTTAGATTCCAACCATTTATTTAACACATATTCATTTATTAAAACCAAACTCGATAATTGCAAACAGATTTTTATCTCGACACACAATTTTGAGTTCCTTAACTTGATAAAAGATTGGTTCTATGATATACAATCTCCAGAAAAAAACAAGAAAAAACCAAAGTGGTCTTGTTACTTAATCGAGAGGAATGCTAAAAACAACGAAGAATTTAGCTCACAATTAGTTCCTTTGCCCGCGGTGATACTTAAATTCAAATCTGAGTATCATTTCCTTTTCTCAATAGTGTATCAATTCTATTCGAATCCGAAACCCGATGAGGACTTATACAATCTGCCTAATTTGGTAAGAAGATACCTCGAGTCATTTTTAGGGTTTAAAATACCAAGATCGGTGGGACTTAAAAAAAAATTGCCTGAGTTAATTGACAATGAAGTTCATAGAGAGAGAGTTTGGAAATTTATAAGTCAATACTCTCACAACAGTTCTTTACCCAGATCATTAAATTTTCCTGAATTTGATGAATGTGCCGAAGTGATTAAGATTGTAGTTGAAGCTGTTAGAAATAAAGACCCAGAGCATTTTGACATACTTGTTGAGGAGGGTAAATGGCAAAAATTAATGACGCAACCGTAAACGGAAAAATCATCAATTCACAAGCCAGTATGGACAAAGCAGTGAAATCCATATGCGACATACTGCGGCGTGACAAAGCCAAAGGCGCACGGCTGTATGTGCCCGAACTGACCTGGATGTTCTTCCTCAGATACTTAGATATTCAGGAGCAGAAAGAAGAACAGAAAGCAAAAGCGGTCAGTAAACCATTTCAAAGTACGCTCGATGCTCCTTATAGGTGGCGTGATTGGGCTGCACCTTTCGATCACAGAGTCCCCTATGATGAAACCAAAGCCAAAAAGCTGCCGGGCTGGAAACGACGTGAACTCGCGGAACAGACGATGGGCTCATATCTTTCCTTTGTCCACGATGAACTATTCCCCTATTTGAAAACCATAGGCGAAAAAACCGGTGCAATGAACAGGCAAAAAGTGATTTCTGAAATCATTCGCAACAAGGAAAGAACCATCTTAGCCAGCGAAACTAACCTGCAGAATGCACTTGACAAGGTGCATGAGCTGACCGAAGCCACGATAAGCGACCAGCATATCTTCCCTATCTCGCAAGCGTTTGAAGGACTTTTGCCCAGCCTTGGCGAGAAGAAGAATGACGGCGGCCAGTTTTTCACGCCACGTGAAATTATCCGTGTCATCGTAAATACCGTTAAACCAGAACTTGGAAGAGCCGTTTATGACCCCTGCTGTGGGACGGGCGGGTTTCTAATCGAAGCTTACAAATACATGATGGCTCAAAATCCAACGCCCACGCAGATAGCGGATTTGAAGACCGAAACCTTGTGGGGACGCGAAGATGCAGGAGAAGCTATTCCCATCTGCCTTGCCAATATGATGCTCCACGAGATTGACTTGCCACGGATATGGCACGGCAATACCTTAACAGGTGGAGTAACCTATGGCGAGCTGTTTTCTGGAGCGCCAGGTCAGTTTGATTATGTGCTGACCAATCCGCCTTTTGGCAGTAAGGAGGGGAAAGATGCACAGGCTCAATTTGCATATAAGAGCGGTAAAGCACAGATTCTCTTTCTTCAGCACATTATTGATTCCTTAGATGATGGTGGCACCTGCGGTATGGTAATTGACGAAGGAGTGATGTTTCATACCAAAACCGCCGCATACCGGCAGACCAAACGTAAATTATTAGGTGAATGCAATCTCTGGTGTGTGATCAGCTTACCACAAGGTGTGTTCGTCAATGCGGGCTCAGGCTCAAAGACCGATTTGCTCTTTTTCACCAAGGGTGCGCAGACAGAGCGTGTCTGGTATTACGATATGACCTTGACCAACGAGTTCAAGCCGCGCAAAGTAAACAAAGGTAATCCATTGACCTACACCGATTTTCATGATTTCTTTGAACGGCTCGCACTTGTCCCGGACGATCCAAAAAGAATAAGTGAATGGAGCTGGTACGTGACCCGTGATGAGATAAAAGAGAAGAATTATGATCTAAAAGCAACAAATGAAAACGCTCCGGATACTTCTGATAAGCGAACACCCAGTGAGTTAATAGCAATTATCGGTGACGCTCAAGAACAAATAGAAGAAGGGTTAAAGAGATTGTAAGAATGAAAAGAATTAAAGACATACCTGAGTTTAGCCGTCCGCGAGAGAAACTAAAAGAAAAAGGCGTTCAGGCTCTGTCAGATACTGAACTTATTGCTATTATCTTAGGGAGCGGCATCAAAGGCCAGGACGTAAGGGCAATTGCATCGAAAATAGCCAGGTTGATCGTAGATAATAAGGACAAACTATCGTTGGAGACGCTCTTAACTGTCGAGGGCATCGGCATTGCAAAAGCATCACAGATTTTAGCTGGTTTTGAACTGGCACGGCGATACATCGTGAAAGAATCCATTAAAATTAAAGAAGCGAAAGATGTGTTGCCATTACTCAACGACATCGCGGGCAAAAAGCAGGAATATTTTGTCTGTATTTCATTGAATGGCACCAATGAGGTGATAGAAAAACGAATTGTTACTGTTGGTTTGCTGGATAAGACGCAGGTGCATCCACGAGAAGTTTTTGCCGATGTTATTACCGATCGAGCTGCTGCTGTGATTTTTGCACATAATCATCCTTCTGGAGAGCTTAAACCCAGCAGCAGCGATTTGAAAATTCATGAACAGTTGACTGAGGCGGGCAAGATTCTGGGCATTAATGTTTTAGACCAGATTATCGTTTCAAAAAAGGGGTATTATAGTTTTCAGGAGGAAGGGTTAATATAAAACAATTTTGTTTGCTTTTATCTTATGGCGGATGATTGCCTGATAATACAATAGCCCACACTTATCAGATGGCAAATAAATCGTTTTTATCAACCCGACACTTCTTGCTCATCCAGAAACAACCTAACAATCAAAAGCACTACCGTACCCAGATCACCCCTTGTTCAACTACTTCAAATACCGTCCATACTCCTTCACGTATCGTCTGAATAACCATTGAACAAAGAGGTTATCCTGTTTCTTTATCTGTGCTCGCTCCAACGCATTATAGTAACCCGTTCTATTTACATAATGAATGTTAAGCAACGGAAAATCGTACTTATGCAATACAAAGTTCATCATCAACCTGCTTAGCCTACCATTGCCATCTGTAAACGGGTGAATGGTCACGAATTTTATATGTACCAATGCAGCCAGTTCAACAGGATGTATTTTGTCTTTGTTTTTGCTATACCACTTGAAGAATTCACAGAGCAAAGGATAAATTTCAGCAGTAAAAGGCGGCATGAACTTGCTGCCTGCGATAGCAACTTGATGTTGTCTAATTATACCTGCGATGTCTGATTTGGTGTTCTCGAACAAAAATTTATGCCAGTACAAAACTATCTGTAATGATAGGTCTTTTTTAGACGTTAGCATGTCATAAAACAGTTTTTCATGCGCTTCCGCTTCTTTTACGTCATCAAGCGGTTTTGCCTTTGGAGTTAAGCCTTTTTCCAGCAAATCGGCGGTATCTCTTAAAGTCAGCTTTGAACCCTCGATTCTGTTTGTATCGTAAGTAAACCGGATGGCAAAATCGTGTATCGCTTTTTCCTTAGCGGTTTTCGGCATTAACCTTTTCTCAGTAGAATAAAGTTCCTTTATTCTGCCGAATAGTGGATACCACTTCTCTTTATATATCTCTACGAAAAAAGCATTTTTCAACTCGTCAATGTTCTCTGGCACTTTTTTACCCAGGTATCGCTCTTTTTTCTGTATTTTACCGTTATGCCTGAACGTGTGTTCAAGATAGTAATATGTCTGTCTTCCTATCTGTTTCTTCTTTACTGTTGCCATAGTTATTTATTAGCCCTACATATTTATATATTTTTGGTTTTGAGTAAAATGTAGGGGTACATAGTAGCCATACTAAACTAAAGAAATCTGTTCGAGTGAGAAGCTGATGCCAACGTCTCGGACGATGATGGCACCGAGGTTTAAGTCGTTCAAATCGGTGTCGAAAATGGAAAACTCAGAAGCGGAGATAGATGCGTTTAAAGTTGAGAGAGTAATCGGTAGAGCGTTCGTGCCTCTTTTGCGGATGTTCTTCCGGAAGGTGCATGCTGTCCAGTCGTCCGGATCGGTTAGAACTATGCCGATTTTTGCTTTTTGTGTTTTGATTTTTAGTTGTGCATTTTGGTTATTATATTCGTTTAGTTTAAGTATTTCCGATACCGACCATACCCTTTCATGTATCGCCGAAATAACCATTGAACAAAGATGTTATCCTATTTAATCAGCCTTCTATTTACCCTCCGAACCACATACAACCAAAGGCACCTTTGCATGTGCTTTCTATCATTCTGGTGCGTCTCATGGTCACCACATGAGAAAACTTATTATAAATACACTAATAATAGATATTGAGCAGAGCCATGAAAAAACCGATATTCGACGACATCGGAAGTTACCCGCTGCCCGAAGGAACAACAAAGGATTGGTTAAAAGATGCCTTTGCTGACGTCCCCTCACACAAAAACACGTTGTACAAATTATTAACAGAAGCAATGAGGCAGAAACTAAACGCCGGTGTGGAAGTACCTACTTATCCGCAATTCCAGAACATGATCACCCAGTTTAACGACCCGATTCTGGACGCGGAAAGAACAGAAGCACCACTGCTAATAAAAGAAGAAGAGGCGAAGATAATAGAGCTGGACGCTTTAGAGCAGATGGCGGTGGAGTACCGGGAGAAGCATGGTGAAAAACTGAAGCTCCGGATATGCGTTACCGGCCCGATAGAGCTGTATTATAAACAATTTCCGCCTCCGGTGTATATAGACGTGTTATCAAACATAGCGAAATCCGTGGGCAGGTTCGTAAAAAATGCGATAGAGAATGCAAAGAATTACGAAGTGAAGTGTGCATCGTTAGACGAGCCAAGCATGGGATTAGACCCCCGTATAGAAGAAGAGGGTATAATTACTGCACTTGGACTTGCCTCCGAATATGCAGCTCAGAAGGGCATTGATACGCAGATACATATCCATTCGCCTATCTTTTATGATACCGTTTGCCAGGTAGAAGGGATGAGCGTGATAGGTGTGGAATCCGCAGCTAATCCTTCGCTTTTAGCGTTAATAGACAAGTCCCAACTGGAGAAATACGATAAATACCTGCGTATCGGTGTTGCAAGAACTGATATATTCCGCATGGCTGCGGAATACGACGAGATACATCATACGAACGCATTTAAGGATACAGGCGTTTTGGAAAACATAGTTAATGATTATAACAGTCCTGAACAGGTTAAGAAGCGTTTGACGAGTGCGTATTCTATATTCGGTGATCGCATAAAATATGTGGGTCCAGATTGTGGTTTGGGTGCTTTTACTACTCAGGAACTGGCGTATTTGGTGTTGAAGAATACGGCGGATGGGCTAAAAGGTTTTTATGATGAGGATTGAAAAGCTTTTAGTACTTTGAAACTTAAGTATTGTTTGTGAAGATAAAAGATGCCCGAAGAATTTATCGTTGCCGAAGATCTCGACCTTGCATGGAGTAATTTTGACCCGGTTTTTGCTTTACCTGCGGATTGTCCGTTTTACGTAGAGCGGGCAGATAAGCCATTAAATAGGCTAATCGGAGCCTTTATGCGTCAGCACAGGCAGCAGCCCAAATACTTCTTTTCTGGTCATCGCGGCTGCGGCAAGTCAACAGAGCTAAACAGGCTTGCCGCGGATGATGAAATCAACAAACGATTTTATATTGTGAAGTACTCTGTTAAGGATGTCTGCGATGTTAACAACCTTAATTATGTGGACGTGCTGTTCTCTATGGGTGCGCAATTATATATCCAGTATATTGATGCAGGCAAGGAACTGGAACCAGAGCTACTAAAAGAACTTGAGAGCTGGGGGCGTACCTTAGAGCTGGAGCTGGAAAAAACGAAGTCTGCCAGAGCCTCGGTGAAAGGATGGATTAGTGCCTTTTTCCTTTCTGTACAGGCAAAAATCAAGTCCGAGCATACTACAAGAGAAATTATCAGGAAGCAAATAGAACCAAAGCTTTCTGAGCTTATTGATAAAATAAATATGATCATTGCAGATATAGAAGGCAAAGAGAATAAGAAGGTGCTTGTTATAATTGATGATCTGGATAAACCCCGTTTAGAGCAAGCAACGAAAATCTTTTATAATAACTATACGGTTATTACCCAGCCTGCATGCTATATCGTTTATACAGTACCAATTTATTTATTCTTCGCACCCGAATTCATTGCGATAAAGGAATCAAGGTTCTTCTTACCCAATATTAAACTGCACACCAAGAACGATAGGAACAGTATATACGAGCCGGGCTATGAGCTGATGCGAACATTCGTTTATAAAAGAATGAAGGAAGAGCTAATCGAGCCCGATGCGCTTGATTTAGCCATAAAAATGAGCGGGGGTGTGTTTAGAGAAGGTGCACGGATAATGAAAATCGCTGCAGCCAACGCAATAGAAAAAGAAAGGACTCGTGTATCAAAAGAAGATGTGGAACGGGCAGAGCGCGAAATAAGAAGTGATTTCAAACGTATTCTCAAATCTGACGACTATAATACCCTTAATGAAATTTATGAGAGTAATGATATACGTGGGATAGAGAAGATAGGGCATTTATTGCATAATCTTAGCGTGCTTGAGTATGAGAACGATGAAAATTGGTATGATATACACCCCACGCTCGAGGAACTATTAAAAACGCCTACCAAACCTGTTCTAATACCGCGAGCGAGATAGACATCCCACGCTCGAAGAACTGTTAAAAGCCCTTCATTTGAAAAAGAAAGCTTTAACAAAGCAATAATAACTTTACGCAAAGCAATGACTTGGTGGAAGTAAAAGAGACTTTTGAAGTGCGAGTTCCCATGCTTGCCAATTACTTATCCGCGCATATACATATAACAAATCCTCTATCAAAATTCATATGACTTCAGAATGTGGATCTCAGAATGGAAAGATTCATTTGGACGACATGGTTAATTATACATATAATCTTGAAAAGCTTTTATTACACAGAAACTTAGTATTGTTTGTGATGATGAAAGATGCCCGAAGAATTTATTGTTGCCGAAAATCTCGACCTTGCATGGAGTAATTTTGACCCATTTTTTACATTACCGGCTGATTGCCCGTTTTACGTAGAGCGGGAGGGTAAGCCGTTAAATACGCTAATTAGAGCTCTTATGCGTCTGCACCGACAGTCGCCTAAGTACTTCTTTTCAGGTCATAGAGGGTGCGGCAAGTCAACAGAACTAAACAGGCTTGCTGCTGATGAAGAAATCAACAATAAATTTTTTATTGTGAAGTACTCGGTAAAGGAAGTGTGCGATGTTAACAATCTTAATTATGTTGATGTTCTGTTCTCTATGGGGACACAAATATATGGCCAGTACATTGATGCGGGCAAGAAACTGGCACCAGAGTTAATAAATGAACTTGATATATGGGGAAGCAGCATTGTGCAGGAGATGGAAAAAACGATATCCAAGGGAATCTCTGTGGGTGGGGGTTTTAGCGCAATTTTCCTTTCTCTACAGGCAAAAATCAAGTCTGAGCATAGTTCAAGAGAAATCATAAGAAAACAAATAGAACCAAGGCTTTCTGAGCTTATTGGTAAAATAAAGAAGATCATTGAAGATATCGAAGGCAAAGAGAATAAGAAGGTGCTTGTTATAATTGATGATCTGGATAAACCCAGTTTAGAGCAAGCAACGAAAATCTTTTATAATAATTATACGGCTATTACGCAGCCTTCATGCTATATTGTTTATACAGTACCAATTTCTTTATTCTTCGCACCCGAATTCATTGCGATAAAGGAATCAAGGTTCTTCTCACCCAATATTAAACTGCACACCAAGAACGATAGAAACAGTATATACGAGCCGGGCTATAAACTGATGCGAACATTCGTTTATAAAAGAATGAAAGAAGAGCTAATCGAGCCCGAAGCGCTTGATTTAGCCATAAAAATGAGTGGCGGTGTGTTTAGAGAAGGTGCACGGATAATGCAAATCGCTGCAGACACTGCAATAGAAAAAGAAAGAGGTCGTATATCAAAAGAAGATGTGGAACGGGCAGAGCGCGAAATAAGAAGTGACTTCAAACGTATTCTGGAATCTGGCGACTATGATGCCCTTAATGAAATCCGTAAGAGTAATGATATACGTGGGATAGAGAAGATAGGGCATTTATTGCATAATCTTAGCGTGCTTGAGTATGTGAACGATGAAAACTGGTATGATATACACCCCACGCTCGAAGAACTGTTAAAAAACCTTCATTTAAAAAAGAAAGCTTTACCATCAAACCTTTAGAAAAGGTTTGATCCAAAGACAGTCTTGTTTTTCTTTTAGCACAGGTTTTTTTTGTAAAAGAAAAAGTGTAAAGAAAGCGTTACCAAAGAAACAATGGACGAAGCAAAAGCGACTTTTGAGGGGCGAGTTTCAAGGCTTGCCAATTACTTAAGCCGTGCCTACAAATATAAGAAACCATCTATTCTCTTTGCCATGTATCTGAGTGAATTTTTGCGCAGTGACGTAGAGAAATCGCTTGAGAGCGCGTTGGCGGAGCAGGGACTCGAAGTTGTGAACGTTGACACAGGGAACGTCAAAGACCTGCCAGCCTTTTTTGCTGCAAAAAGCACTGGTAACACGGTTTTTTTCGTTTATAATCTGGATAAAGGATTTCCTGAAGTGCTTCAGTATTTGAATTTTAAACGAGAAGAGCTTGTTGAGCATCATGTCAAGGTTTTATTCTGGGTAAGAGAAGCGGAACTTACTCGTATCAGTCTGGAGGCGCCTGACTTCTTTGCGTTTAGAAACCGCGTGGTCGAGTTTATGGAAGTACCGACGGCAGAAGAGCGCAGACCTGCTCTGGTTGAATTCGCATTAGAGACTGAATATAAGTCGCTGGATGAACTCAAGCGGAGTATAGAGCTAAAGGAGAAACTGCTTGACGAGCTTTCTGCCGAAGCGGAAATAAGTGGATACTTGCTTGGTTCTCTTGGGATATTATATGGTCAAATCGGTTCTTATAAAAAATCGCTTGAGTATTCAGAAAAAGCTCTTAAGATTGCTCAGGAAATTGACGATAGACAAA
>QBUM01000003.1 GCA_013180585.1 Candidatus Methanophagaceae archaeon GoMg2 | reverse complement strand
TTTTTCGCCTGCGATGCCTCTTCGGTTCCCTTCATTACCGAGAAGAGGTAAAAAAATATTGAACTAATAGAAAGCGGGAAAAGATAAAATACAGTAACAGCAAAGTATCCATAACTATCAGGGGTATAAATGGCTGAACTAACGTCTGTTATCAATCATTCGGTTATGATAACCGTATTTGTTTTTGTAATGATGCTTATCGTTGATTATATAAACGTCTTAACAAAAGGGGATATGGAAAAGGCGTTGAAAGGGGGGAGAAGCCGACAATACGTTATTGCATCTTTCCTCGGCGCAACACCCGGCTGCTTAGGCGCATTTGCGAATGTCTCTTTTTATGTCCACGGGCTGTTATCATTTGGCGCCATTGTAGGGGGAATGATTGCTACATCGGGGGATGAAGCGTTTGTGATGCTTGCACTTTTTCCTAAAGAGGCAGTATTCCTTTTTGCTGTGTTGTTTATACTGGGTATTATAGGTGCCCCAATAGCAGATAAAGCAGCATCTCTGTTTAAAATAGTTCCTTGTCAAGAATGCAAGTTACAAAAGGTTCATTATGAAGAAGAATGTCACTGCTTCGAGCCAGAAGTATTAAAGAAATTTCCTAAGCTTTCTTTACCCAGATACGCACTTTTTTCCTTTCTTTTTATCCTTCTTGTAGGGATAGGAATGGGGATAGTGGGACCGCAGACATGGAATTGGCAGAGAATAACACTCCTTTCCCTGCTGGTAATAACTACATTTATTGTAGCTACCGTACCAGACCATTACCTTAAGGAACATATATGGGAACATATAGTAAAAAAGCACCTATGGCAGGTATTTCTCTGGACTTTTTTCTCGTTGCTTTTCATCACCTTTGGACTTCAATATTGGGATTTAGAAGGTTTTGTCAAGGCAAATATGATATTGATATTTCTGATTTGCGCGCTTGTGGGAATAATACCTGAGTCGGGTCCGCACATGATTTTTGTGATGATGTTTGCAAACGGGCTCATCCCCTTCTCAATACTGCTCACCAGTTCCATTGTTCAAGACGGACATGGAATGTTGCCTCTATTCTCTTACACGATAAAAGATTCGGTCTTGATAAAGTTATTCAATCTTCTATTTGCAATCGTAATTGGGTTACCTCTATTCCTTTTAGGCTTCTAAGAGTGCCATTGAAGGTGCGAGAGGCGTTGCAAGAAGCAAAAGAAACATACTGGCAAATACAATTATTAAAGCCCCCGCTATCTCCTTACCAGGAACGAAAGGATGTGCCTGAATACCCTTTGTCACCTGTCACCCAATGGGGAAAACTTTAATCTTTCGGCGTGGGTTTCCCACAGTAGGGGCAGTAACTCCACATCTCCTCAAGTTGTTTGTCGCAGTAAGGGCAATCAACGAATAACTTTGCCCCGCAGTATGGGCAACACTCCCATCCCTCTTCATATCCTTTAACTTCCCTACCACATTTTGGACACTTGACCATGCAAATAGATTGCAAACCCATATATAAATACTTTATATAGTTGATGTCATAATAAATTAGACAAAATGGGTTGAAATGTTGCCAGCCAGCCAGTCATGAATGTGGTCTTCTTGGCGAGCCGGTGGAATGTGGTGCGTATGGTTTCCTTAAACGACCACTCGGATTTGACAAATATCTGGGAGATTTTTCTTCTGATGCTTTTCCAAATCAACTCTATTGGATTAAGATCAGGAGAATAAGGCGGTAGGAAAACCAAGCTTATACGTAGTGATTCTGCAAATGCACGCGTTTTCTGTGCTATGTGGGCTCGTGCGTTATCAAGGATCAATATGATGTGCTTTTTAGGATTTTTATCGCGGATTAGACGAAGGAATGCACACACATACTCCGCAGTTGAATGCTCCATAAACTCCACAACCTCTTTTCCGTTTATGGGATAAAACCCAAAGGTATTGGCCCTATACCTGCTTGTGTTTTTGACAAGCTGCGGCTTACCAAAAGACCAGAACCTTTGCTTATTATCCCTCGTCTGTGGTGCCGCCTGG
>QBUM01000004.1 GCA_013180585.1 Candidatus Methanophagaceae archaeon GoMg2 | reverse complement strand
CAATTGATTTTAACCATAAAAATATCGCTTCTTTTGGGGTTTAAAGCCCTATTTGTCTTTCTTTTTCCGCTATTTTTGGATTGTGGGACAGCCTCTAAGACCGCTAAAATATCGTCATTCACCCACGCGGGAGGCACGGGACCCAGATATATGCCTTTGACATCAAGCGAAAGCAGACTCCAGAGGATAGCTACTGCTTTTTGCTCCATCCAGCTCAAGACTATTGTAAGTGGTAGTTCATTTAGTCCTATGCCAAAGAGCTCGGCAAGCGCGGCAGCAACGTCAATGGCATCTATCGCATCGTTACACTGACCTATATCAATAAGTCTTGGAATGCCTTCTATTTCGCCTAAATCAAAACCCGGTTTTTCTTTAAGTTCGGGCAACGATTTCGCTTTCTCTATCACCGCTGTGCAATCGTATCCCGCTATATGCTGCTTCACATTGCTAAGGTAGATATCACTGCGAACAACCCGGCGAAGATAATCAACACGTTCAAAGACTGCCCGTTCTTTCTAAACGCGCTTATTACAAGCGGGAAAAACAATATGTGTCTGTTCTTTGTGAGCGAGGATGTGGCGACTCTGGAAGCTATTGTGATTTTTCATTTACGTGTACATCCGGAAGTGCAATCTATTGATTTTAATATCGTTATATCGTCAGCAAAGGAGGTGGTTATGCCCGTAACGATGAATAGAGGACAATTCCAGCGAAGCCCGTGCGGTGTGGATATTGAGCCAGGTCATTGACCCTGTTATAGAGAAAACAAGTGCTTGGGCTGCCCGACAATAGGGCATTATCGGGGTAAAGTATATGGTGACTGCCACATCAATCGCTTTAAATTACTGATTTTTTGTAACTACTCACCCCCTGTGTCAATCATATAGAACCGACTGAAGGAATAAATGGAGACCCTCGAAACGCATCGTGAATAGCATCGAGGACACGACACCCGTTCTTCCGCGCTGTAGATATATACCCAAAAATACTACAGAACACATCCGCCCCTTCCGCAGTTCGGAAAGTACCTGACACCTTCTGTTTCACTTTCATCATACGTATATCGCGCTCGGCCTGATTGTTGTCAAAAGGCACACGAAAATCGTACATAAAAGCCAACACTTCCTGCTTGTATTCCTTTAAGCGGTCAAGTAGATTTTTGGGCGGAGATTGTTTGGTTCTGCCCCGTTTTCCTGGTTCTTTCGCCGGTGGCGGATTCATTTCAAGTCCGTGTTCAATGATCGTGTCGTATCGCGCTTCATATGCTTCTATCTGTTCAGGATCAAGGTAATCGCTGTACTCTCGGACCAAATCCACTTCTTCCTTGATGTCTATCAAGCAGCGACTCAATTTTTCTGCCCACTCCTGCCCGTATTGCTCGTAGATGAATATGGTGTCATGGGCATTGCAGAGACTGTGCTTTAGATGGTCGTATCCAAAGTAGGGTCTCCAGTGATCATGCACCGCTCTCCCACAAAACGCGGGCAAAATACCCATCGCGTCCATCGCCTCCCTGCCACGTTTCTGATGCACAGTATAATACGTCAGATCAGGTGTACAAGCAACATGCAGCCAGTTCAATTTGTTCTCCACAGGCGAACCCGTTTCATCGAAGTTGACTACATCAGCGTTTATCAACTGCTCTTTAATCGCCTCGTTAGCCAGTTTTACGCACTCTGCGCAGGTTATGTTCGCCTGAAGCGTAATTGCCTCAGAGGGGCGATGGCCGACAGCATCCTCGAAGAATTCGCTGATACGCTCCAACGGGATGAATTGATAGTTGTTTAGGTATACCGCCAGTGCTTTGACGCGGCTGCCGTATTGCACTGAAGCGGTCACGCCGGGAGGAAAAGAAGCGGTATTCGCTGTGCCACAGACGGAACAGATCTTAATCTCTACCTGATGCTCGATTACTTCCAGTTGTAGGGGTGGAATGTCAAAAACCTGACGCTTCTGATAACCCACAACTTCGGTATCTTCAAGAGTTACACCGCACATAGCGCACTGCCCGACCTTGTGC
>QBUM01000005.1 GCA_013180585.1 Candidatus Methanophagaceae archaeon GoMg2 | reverse complement strand
TTGTATTTGTATAGCGAATTTTTAAAACCACGAGATTCCACAAGATTAACACAAGAAATAGGGATTAATGTGTGATAAGGTGGTCTCATAGGTGTTCGGTTAAGTGCGACTCAACATAAATAATGACCCATAAAACAATATAACAACGCATTTCAGACACGGATTTAAACGTATTTATCTTTTTTGTCTTTCAAACGACTTTTTACCGTCACAGAGCAGAGCGGCCAAAATTAATTAGAAGTTTGTGATTTCCATCTGCGTTCATCTGTGTCCACAAAATACTTTTTGTATGTCTTTCCTTTTGGTTTTGTGGGCCATTACTTAACCGAACACACATGAATGTGGTCTATGGTATGCTAAAACCTGGTTACTGTCCTTCTGTAAAATCTTGTGGTCCGCGAAACAATCACAAATTGCAACCCACAAAAATGGAATAAACGAGAAATAGGTAGGTAAGCCCAGCTCTTTCGCCTGCTGGACTTCTTCCTTCTTATTTCTCTATGCAACTGGCATGACCGCGAGGCTTTTTAGCTCCGCTCTTGCACTGCCCGTATCTGCGTCGCCAGTCCTCTCATTCCGTACCAAATCCCGTATAGTCTGTGCTAACAGATTACACTGAGTTGCTGGACTCCCTTTCTTTGTAACGTATCTCTCCGCGCCATTATTCAACGCTTCTTCTGCCACTTCGTGTCCACCTGCACCAGTAAAAAGGACGAACGGAATATCCGCAGATTTTTCATTTCTCCGCACTGCATCCAAAAATTCTAACCCGTTCATCTCTGGCATCTTGTAGTCAGAAACGATAACATCAAAGTACTCGTTTTCAAGTTTGTCCAGTGCTTCTTTCGCTGAAAGTACGCTAACAATCTCAAAATCGTCTTTCGCTTCCCTCTTCAGGTATATCCTCGTTATCTCCAGGTGTGACGGCTCGTCATCCACATGCAAAATCCGTATCGGCATCGCGCTTTCACATCCGTACACTAACCCATTTTTCATTTTTCTCTCACCTCCTAATTTCATATATTTCCTTCCAGTCCGCTTACGTAGTCGCATCACGTAGTGGACCTCTTTTCTATTATCGCGCTTTTGCGCTCTATCTTTCATTTTTTCTTTCTCGCCTTCCCTTTTCGCACTATTTATTTCCCTTATATGGTAACCATTGTACGAAACCATTATGTAAGCTTTTCGCTATAATCTTGCACATGTCTTATACAAAATCTTACCTAATCTTCACTACAAACAACGACTAAGACCAATATTCGTGTGTGCTAAATGCGCTTTTTTGTTACATATATGAAATCAGAATAAGAGACTTTCAAAAATATAATTGAAGCTATCCAGGACATCGGCGATATGGGTGCGACCATAGATGCGCTTTCGAAGCGTATTATTTCTCTCGTAACGTAAAGGTAAACTTGACTTGCTTATTCTTTGTGGGTGAATTGTGCTGCTATTTCAACTCAACATAAAAGTCCACGTTTCCGCCTGTTGTTGTATTTAAGGTGTATGGCAGCCCGATTTCGTAGTTATGCACTTCAGACACACCTGATAACCCTAGTGCATGCGCTCGCACCTTTGCTATAAAGACTAAATCTTGCGTGCCATCGTAATAATCATTATTCCTATCATACATCCATAATATTCCTGTGATGAAATTCGCATTCTCTGTATCCGCATGATTCGACATGTCCGTGCTGTTCACGATTGACACATTCGTTATGTTCGTGCCGTGAACGGTGAAATTGGTAGTGTCCGTTGCCGTATTGGAATTCCCACCACAGAACAATTGTGTTATATTGTTATTAATGAATCCAGTTGCATTGTTGGAGGTTGGCATTAAGCTTAAAGTGGCATCTGCTTCACTAAAATCTTCACCTGTAATATTGAGTGTATCATCCTTATCACAACCAAGACCGTGCAATGCGCTCCAATTTACGGACATATCTTTATTCACGATGTAAACTTGTCCTGTATATGACTCACCACTCCACGGCCAGTTAAGCATTATATGCCCCGCGGACT
>QBUM01000006.1 GCA_013180585.1 Candidatus Methanophagaceae archaeon GoMg2 | reverse complement strand
TAAAAAAGTTGTTGGTAAAGCTTTTCTTTCAAAGAAAAGGTTTCTCGTGAAAATCTGTGTAATCTGTGGTTAGCTAATAGCATCACGAATTAAACGAATTACAGAACTTACGCCGCCTCTATCGCCAGATAAACCTCTTTTTTGTCTATCTTCCAGTTCTTCGCGTAAATCTGGTCACTCTTCGCCGATGGTATTCCTTCTTTGAGCTTCACAGCAAGTGTCTCACCACAAATATAATCCGTAAAATTGTTTATCGCCTCTTTTACCGCCTCGTCACCCTCGTACATAATACTTATCTTCGCTGTGTATTCCAGGTCTATGTCCTTTCTCATTCCCTGGATTCTCCTAACGATGTCTCTAACCATCCCTTCTTCTATTAGCTCTTTATCTAACCCTGTGTTCAAGAATAAAGCGGTATCTTCATCCACTTCCATCTGTTTATATTCTTCTGCCGCGGCAAACTCGCCCTTAGCATCCTCTAATTTCAATTCGCGAACATTCAACTCATCCTTTAATATCACCGCTAAACTCGCCACTTTATCTTGTTTTTCCGCACTACAAACGACTGCAACGTCCTTTAACGGCTGCCTTATCTTTATCCCGGTATCTGACCTCGCTCGCCTACCTGCCTCTACCAATTTAGAAACCAGGAGCATTGAATCTTCCAGTTCCGCATCTATAAGCGATTCATCCGCGGAAGGATAGTTGCAAAGATGCACGCTTTTATGCTTGTCTTCGGACCTTACGAGATTCTGGTAGATATGCTCAGTCAGGAACGGCACGAAAGGCGCTAATAATTTGCACAGCGATACAAGAACCTCATACAACGTTAAATACGCACAGTCCTTATCAAAGTTCTCCTCCTGAATCCAGAACCGCCTCCTCGACCGCCGTATGTACCAGTTGCTCAGGTCGTTAACCACAAAATCTTCTATCTTACGCGCGGCTACGTGAATCTCAAACCGTTCAATTGCTGCTATTACTTCATTCGTGAGTGTGTTCCACCGCGATATAATCCATTTATCCATCGCATTCCTCTTCGCCACCGGAATTTCCTTAGCTTTCGGATTGAACTCGTCTATGGCAGCATAAGTAACGAAGAAGAAGTAAGAGTTCCAGAACGTATTCAAGAACTTCTTCTGCTTCTCTACTATACCCTGCTCCGAGAACCGTATATCATCATAAAGAGGACCTGCGGTGAAGAAATACCATCTCAACGCATCTGCGCCTTCGTTATCGAATATAGAAGTAATATCAACCACGTTGCCCTTGCTCTTACTCATCTTCACGCCGTTCTCGTCTAAAATATGCCCCAACGAGAGTACGTTTAAATACGGTGGCTCGTCAAAAATAGCGGTTGAGACCGCAAGCAGCGAGTAGAACCAACCACGAGTCTGGTCTATTGCCTCGGTGATGAAATCAGCGGGGAAGTTCTGCTTGAACTCTTCAGTCTCAAACGGGTAGTGCCACTGTGCAAACGGAGCAGACCCGGAATCATACCAGCAGTCTATCACGTCCTTTACCCGTCTCATCTCACCGCCACAGTCTTCACAACGCAGCACCACTTCGTCTATGTAAGGTCGGTGCAGGTCGCTGGGGACCGTATTCGTTGCCCGTTCCTTCAGCTCTTCTATGCTGCCGACACAAAAATCTTTTCCGCATTCGGTGCATAGCCATATATTCAATGGTGTGCCCCAGAATCGCTCCCGGCTTAGTGCCCAGTCCACAATACCATCTAAGAAGTTACCAAATCTACCGTGTTTCAAATGTGCGGGATACCAGTTTATCTTTTCGTTATTTGCAAGCAGATTATCACGCAGCGATTTCATTGCGATAAACCACGATTCGCGTGCGTAATACAACAAGGGCGAACCACAGCGCCAGCAGAACGGATACGAGTGCAAATATTTGCTTTCTTTATATAATACACCACGCTGCTCCATCATTTCTATTATCTGCCTGTCCGCATCCTTCACGAACATACCTTCCAGTGGTGGCACTTCGTCCGTGAAATGACCTTCGCTATTCACGGGCTGTGAGA
>QBUM01000007.1 GCA_013180585.1 Candidatus Methanophagaceae archaeon GoMg2 | reverse complement strand
GCTTAGGTGGCGGCCTGGAACTCGCAATGGCATGTGATTTCAGGATTGCTTCCGACAAGTCTATATTTGGGCAGCCGGAGGTAAATCTGGCACTTATTCCGGGTGGCGGGGGCACGCAACGGCTGACGAGATTGATAGGTAAGACGAAAGCTTTGGAACTGCTCATGACCGGTGCACAGATAGGAGCGGCAGAGGCGTTACGGTTGTCGCTTGTGAATAAAGTCGTTCCTGCGGATGAATTGGACGCTGCTGCTGAAGAGTTAATCGAGGTGTTACTCACAAAAAGTGCCGTTACGCTGGGGATACTAAAACTCGCAGTGAACAAAGGAATAGAAATGAGCATAGAGCAGGCATTGTATTACGAAGCGGAATGTTTTGGGTCTGCACTGGCAACAGAAGACGGAAGGGAAGGGCTTAAAGCGTTTTTAGGTAGGCGTAAGGCGGAATTCAAGGGTAAGTGAAGGTGTTGCGGAAGAGCGTGATAGTGGATACAAATGCGCTGCTTATACCTGGCGAATTTGGCGTTGATATATTTCACGAGCTCGAGCGGTTAGGGTATTCGCATATAATCGTGCCGAAGGCGGTATTAAACGAATTAGAAGTACTAATGCAAAAGTCAGGGTTGAAAGGCAAAGAGAAGATAGCAGCGAAGATTGGATATTCGCTGGTGCTTAAGTATGCGTCGGGTGGAGGACGATACAATGTCACGATAGAGGGCGAAGAAGAAGACGAAGGGAAAGAGGCTGACGAGTTGGTTGCAGAGCTGGCAATGAAGCAGAGAGCTGCGGTATTCACATTGGATGAGGATTTGAAGCGAGAGTTGACGCACGCAGGGGTACCAACGGTATATTTGAGAGGTAAGAGTAGATTGGAGGTAAGTGAGTAAGCGGGAACATATCACTAATAAAAAACACGAGATTTTACAATGTAAATTACGTGAAAAGTTTTTCTTGAAGACAAAGTTAAGAGAAAAACAATGAAAGAGAGTGGAATAAAATTTATAGGTATGCCATTGATTTTGCAACAAATGCGGCCGCTCATTCTTGAACGATGGTATTTGTTTAGCCAACCACAAGATTACACAGATTTCCACAAGAGAAATAATAAAATGGTTCAGGCTTAAGTACTTTATTGGCTCTTTTATCTAGGGTTAACCCAAAAATCTTGTGTGATTCTCGTGAAATCTCGTGGTTTTTTACCCCGGCTATACATATACGAATGATGAACAAGCCGCATATTACGAGAAGCTTCAAGAAGACTTTGTTCAAATTTTTGTGAACGAAAGCAGGAAAAGTGAATTGCAAACTGTAGAGGCATGATGGTGCAAAAGGACAGGATAAGGTAGTTAGCATTTATTTACGTAAAGGGTCATTTACGTTGGCTGTTTAACTGTGAAAGCACTAACGCACAGATGCTAATAATTGAGATGCTTTACCATACTAAGAAACACCATACTTACAATCATGCACACAGCTAACGCGGAAATTATCATGTTTATCTCGGGTGTCCCGCCTTCTATCGTGAGTATCACCCCGCCAATGGTAGCCACGAATGCAATAGTAGCGCAAATAGCGAGGAACGCGCCACGAATAAGTGATTTCAAGCTATCTTTTCGTTTTGTCGCACTTTTACCTCGCGATTCGTAAAACACAGTGAATATAATGAAGAATATAGCGAAAATAAGCAGGATGTACGGTCCGGGAACGGGATTTGGTCTGACTTCTGCAAAAACCGACGCAAAGAACATCAAGCCCAGTGCTATGTAAAGCATGAGTACTGCGAGTGCTGTGGATAGAATTAGCGTTTTCACGTACCTCTTATATTCTGTCATCCCTTTTAGCTGCGTTATCACGTCCATGATCGTAGTTCTATTATATTATTTACGAAATCAGTTTTAATTAAACCTTTTCTTAAAAAAGTATTTGTGTAGCTAACCACAAGATTACACAGATTTTCATGAGAAACCTTTTCTTAGAACAGCTTTGCTGTTCCATTACTTTAGCAATGCTGAAAGAAAAGCTTTACCAAAAGAACAAACTTGTTTTTCTTTT
>QBUM01000008.1 GCA_013180585.1 Candidatus Methanophagaceae archaeon GoMg2 | reverse complement strand
TGAGTAACATCCCTTTAGTGATGGGACGGTGCCAATAAAAAAGCCATCCTCATCCTTTTCGATTAATACGATGAAGCTTTGTTTTGTCATTTAGATTCTTTACCTTTATCTTTCTCTTCAAGAATATTATGGAGATCAGATTGACTATTTTATAAAGAATTATCAAAGTGCGGTAAAACGTTTTGACTTATACCTTCTTTTTGCAGAAAGGGGATTTAAATTACTTTCTGGAGATGGCTATCTCGGTTTTATCTGCCCTCATAAGTTTCTTAATTCTGATTTTGGTTCCGGATTGAGAGAATTCTTTATTGATAATTCTGCTCTTGAGTCCTTTGTCAGTTTTGGAAATAACCTTATTTTCAACAAAGCCTCAACATACACTGGTATTCTACTACTTCGAAAAAACCAAAAAAGAGTGTTTACCTATTATGAATTTCCTGATATGCCGATTACAGAAGTATCAAAGCAATTAGCACAATTATCTGAAACTGAATTTACACTTTATGAACTTGCCGATTTTACATCAGAACCTTGGCTACTCCTATCGGCATTGAATCAAAAAGTGTTAAGCAAATTACAACAACAAACCGCCACACTTGGTGAACTTTTTGAAAGTATTTTCCAAGGAGTCGTTACAGGAGTAGACGATATATATTTCTTAGAGCACATATCCGATGTTGAAGAGGACATTAGGTGTGATGTAGTAGAGGTTTTTTCTCACCGTGAACAAAGAAGCATTAAGATAGAGAAAGCTATTCTAAAACCTATCTTAAAGGGTGAAGATGTATCACGATACAGTAAACCAAATTTTCGATACTACTGCATTTATCCATATAAGCTTGTTGGAAACAAAACTATTATCCTCGAGGAAAATGAGTTAGCAAATAATTTCCCTTTAGCCCTCCAGTACTTGCGGCAGCATAAAACGGATTTGAAAAAATTGCGTATCAAATATAAGACCAATCCAAACTATTGGTACTCTTGCCATCGAGGGCGTTCTATGGTCCTATTTGAAAGAGAGAGAATCATTACTCCTGAGATCAGTTTTGGTTGCAATATGACACTTTCTCCTCCTGGAGTTTATCATAACACAAAGGTTTATAGTATTTTGCCCGCAAAATCACAACCAGAGCATATAAGTTACTGGATGGGACTTTTAAATTCTAAGATTTTGTGGTGGTTTCTCTCAAATACTGGCTATGTGCTTCGTGGGGGATTCTATGTTTTCAAAACAAACTATCTCAAGCCATTTCCAATCCACACTATAGACTTTTCCAATCCTGAAGAGGTAGCGCAGCACGATAAACTTGTGGCTTTGGTGGACAACATGCTCGAACTGCAGAAGAAACACCACGAGGCAAGAATGGAACGAGATAAAGAGCTTTACGAACGACAGATAAAAATTGTTGATGCGCAGATTGACAGGCTGGTTTATGAGTTGTACGAGCTGACGGAGGAAGAGGTAAAAGTGGTGGAAGGTGATTTAAAATGAACGAGGATAATTATCCACATGAAACGCTTGATTTAGTCTATAACGAAGTGAAAGATGCGCTAAATATGCAGTTTCAGTCAATAGAAGGACTCAATACAAAAGCAAGCATCATCATTGGATTTGTTGGCGTGATAATCGGAATATCGTTACAGTTATATTCACAAAGCAATTCATATCTATTTGGCTCAGGTATGACCTTGTTTATGATATCTATCTTCTTCTCGTTCTCTGCTTACAAAGGCAAAAGATATAGAAAAGACCCAGAACCGAGAGCCCTCACGGTAAAATATTTGATGGAAGATGACAAAACGGTTAAGAAACAACTCATTGATAACTTTATTGTGTCCTTTGAGGATAACAAAACCAAAATAGAGGAGAAAGTCAAATATATTAATTATTCCATTATATTCTTATTTATAGGGTTAATCGTTTTAATCTTAAGTATAATTGTAGGGTAAGAAAATGACAAACGAAGAAGAAACAAAAACAAAAAAACCCGCCAAAGAACCCGTTGAGATAAAACCTGATCCTGAACTAAGAAATACCGTCTTCGATTCTCTAA
>QBUM01000009.1 GCA_013180585.1 Candidatus Methanophagaceae archaeon GoMg2 | reverse complement strand
GAACACAAACTAACTGAAGAACCTATTACGAAAAGAGGTTAAAGTTACAGATTGATATATCTCTATTCCCTTTTTAGCTCAGCAACCAATTTAAATCCAGGATTTTTTACGAGCGAAAGCGCTTCGGATACAATTGGATTCTTCTCTCCTTTTCCCGCACCACGAGTTCTTAACTGCTCAAACATTGTCGCACAGACTTTTCCCGTACCTGTTGTTGTTCTCTCAAGGGTACCCTCATGAATCACCACGATTTTGTGGTCTTTTGTCATCTGTACCACACAAAAAAGACTTCTTTAATGCTCTGAGCGTATTCTCTGGCTCCTCGGCTCTTGCCCCGCGATGTGCTATTAATTTCATTCGAATTATAGAGTTTTCTTTACTGAAGTTTTACTAATACATATGGGCATAACGAAAAAAGTGTGGATAGACTACAGAGATAAGATAGAACTAAAGGAGCCGATAGCAATAGTAGGCACGTCTGGACTAAGGTCGGTCGGGAAACTCGTGGTTGACGAGCTTGTAGAAAAAATGCGTCCGCGATTATTTGCAGAACTATATTCTTACGGGTTCCCTAGCGTATATTATGGTCCTTCTTATATCGGTGCTCCCTGCGGTGCGGGAGTGAAAATAGAGGCGGGCAGTGTGACGGAACTCCCAAGTGTGAAGTTTTATGCTATTAAAAACCCGAAGCAAGACATTATGATCGTGAGTGGTTACCAGGCTTATGATCCCCTCAATCAGTATGCAGTCGCGGAGAAAGTTTCAGATTTATTTAATGCTTATCACGTAAAAAAGGTAATTGCGTTGGGTGCGCAGGTAATAGAGGAGGGGATAAGATGCTGTGTCACCGATTTGGAATTACTGGAGGAAATGCACAAATTTGGGGTTGAAAGAACAAACGTAGATAGATTTTTAGGTTTTTCCGGGCTTGTAGTTGCAATGGGACGGGCTAAGGGGCTGAAAGGGGTTTGTTTATTCGCAAGTACTACCCAAAATTTGCAAAACTCGGAATACCCCGATTATAATGCAGTGACAGAACTGTTGGAAAAGGTGAGTGAGGTTGTAGGATTTGAGATTGATACATCGGATTTAAAAAAGAGATTAAGCAAGGAGAAAATGCTGATGGATGAGACAGGAATGTTAGACGAGCAGCAGGAAAATGAAGAAACGAGGGAACAGGAGAGCGACTATTTAAGAGGTTATGTGTGAAACGGTAGATGGGCGCAGTTGATGCTGGGGTTAAGGTAGACCAGGTGCATTATGACGCGGCATGTAAAGAGATAGCAGATGCCGTGCTGGAACGAGGGTTAACCGAAGCGGATAGCATAAATAAGCTAAAAAAGGAGATAAGCGCGAAGTACGGGCTGCGTAACGTTCCGAGGAATTCTGATGTGCTGAAATTAAACAGGATTGACTTAAAAGAGATATTGAAGCGTAAGAGAATGCGAACGGCTTCGGGTGTTGCTCCTGTTGCGGTGATGACTTCTCCCTATCCCTGCCCGCATGGCAAGTGTATAATGTGCCCCGGCGGCCCTTTATCAGATTTCGAGTCGCCGCAGAGTTACGTGGGTAGGGAACCAGCAGCTATCAGAGCGGCTCAAAATGATTTCGAGCCATACGATCAAGTACGATCAAGACTACATCAACTGGATGAGATAGGGCACGAATTCGAGAAGGTTGAGTTGATACTAATGGGTGGCACGCTAACTGCGCGACCGCTGGATTATCAGAGCTGGTTCGTGAAACAGTGTTTGGCGGCGATGACGGACTTTGGAGCAGAGAGAGGGCGCGAGATAAGAAACACGGGTATTACCTTTGAGACGCGACCCGATTATGCGACGGGAAAAGAAATAGACCAGATGCTGGAGATGGGCGCAACGAAAATCGAGTTGGGTGTGCAAAACGTCAACAACAGCATTCTAGAAGGTATAGACCGGGGACATTCGGTTGAAGATTCCATAGAGGCAAACCGGAAAGCGCGCGATAGTGCACTGAAGGTGGGCTTTCATATGATGCCTGGCTTGCCTGGCTCTACACCAGAAGAGGATAAAAAGATGTTTGAACGTATCTTCC
>QBUM01000010.1 GCA_013180585.1 Candidatus Methanophagaceae archaeon GoMg2 | reverse complement strand
GGTGCGAAGCTAACGGAAGAAGGCGAACGTGTATTGCGAGAATATGATATGTATGAGCATTATTTGGGAAGTTTAGCGGCGGATAAAGATTTTTGGGAAGCTTTGGATATGAAAATAAGCGCAATAAACAGGATTAGTGGTGTAATTGAAGCGATAGAGAAAGGAGAAGTTGCGGCGTCCGTAAAAATCAAAGTTTCTACGCCGGTGGTTATAACCGCGGTGATAACTAAAGATGCGGTGGACGACCTCGAGCTGAAGGTAGGTGAGGAGGTAGAAGCGGTGATTAAAGCAACGGAAGTGATGGTCTCAAAAGAGTAGACGGTAATGGAAGCGATAGAAGTAAGGAACTTAGTGAAGAGATATAGTGGCAACGGCTCTGCTGCTGTGGACCACATCTCTTTTAGTGTTGGAAATGGCGAGATATTCGGGTTGCTCGGTCCTAATGGAGCGGGAAAGACAACAGCGATAAAAATATTGACTACTATGCTGAAGCCCAGTTCAGGAACGGCAAAGATAGCGGGATTTGACGTTAGCAAGGATAAGGATAGCGTGAGGAAGAGTATAGGAGTGGTTTTTCAAGAACCATCTTTGGACTGGCGATTAACGGGACGGGAGAACCTGGACTTTCACGCGCGGATATATGGAATAAGCAGGAAAGAAAGGGCAGGAAGGATAGAAGAGGTTTTAAAGCTCGTTGAACTGGAGGACAAAGCGGATATGGTGGTGGATAAGTATTCAGGCGGTATGAAACGCCGGTTGGAGCTTGCAAGAGGCTTTATCCACCATCCAAAGGTACTGTTCTTAGACGAACCGACTCTGGGGCTGGATACGCACACGAGGAGAAGGATATGGGATTACATAAAGGAGTTAAACGATAACGAGGGGATAACGCTTGTATTGACCACGCATCACATGGAAGAAGCGGATTATATCTGTGAACGTGTGGGGATTATGGATAGAGGGAAGATAATTGCGCTTGACACACCTAAGAACCTGAAAGATTTGATAGGTTCGGATTTGGTGAGTTTGGAGATGAATACGGGAAGTAAAGGGGCGGTGTTCAAAAAGCTTGAGTTTGTTATTGATTACCGGGAGCATGACGGTGTTGTGACGCTACAGATGGAACGTGGTGATTTAAAGATTCCGACGATTATGGCGGTTGCACAGCGAGAAGGTATAGAGATAAAATCGGTGAATCTGAGGAAACCGAGTTTAGAGGATGTGTTTTTGCATTTTACGGGGAGGAGGATAAGGGAGTAGTTAATTAGCCAATATCCGGTGGGCTTTGAATAATTAAATGCAAAATGCAGAATGCAAATTGAAAAAAGCCTCCAAATTACGGGACATTCATTGAAGTCCGATGCGTCCATTGTGCAACTTTAGCATAAGGATCAACTCTATTCTTGTAATCTTTTAATCAAATCAGCCTTTTTCCCAGAAGTTTTTAATTTTTTGTTCTTCAAAAGAACTCTTAACTCTTTAACAGATAACTCATTTAATGGCTTTCTTGGAGATAATTCCTTATTAATTACGATAATCATATTTACTACTTGATGAAAAACTCTTTCCGCTTCCATTTGATCAAAAATTTCATCTGGATGTTCTGCGGTATTTCTTATCTCTCTGATATAGTCCAAATATCCTAAAAGTGTTTTATTTATATCTTGTATCTTGCTTAGTTCATCTAATATGTTCTTCCATCCCTTTTTTTGAGGATCGTTTTCTGTTTTGAAGTTGTAAAACTTTCTAATGGAATCTTCTGACGCCCTCAATGAAATCATGACTGCGGGCGTCCAAGATCTTGTTAATAAACAATTGCAAGCATCTTTCAAATCGCTCTTCGATATATCCGATAACGTATTCCATATATCTTCTGGAAAGAAACTTTTCCCTCCTAATAATAGCTTTTTAAAGTTTAATGTTCCATCCGTAAAAACTTCAATCGTTATTCTTTCTGCTAATTCATTGTTGATTCGATCCTCCCATAATTTTACCTTCTCGGTGATCATTTCTGCATCTTCACTAGTTAATCTGTAACTTTAACCTCTTTTCGTAATAGGTTCTTCAGTTAGTTTGTGTTC
>QBUM01000011.1 GCA_013180585.1 Candidatus Methanophagaceae archaeon GoMg2 | reverse complement strand
GAGTTTCCATGTTCGAGCCTATTCATGGTTCTGCACCGAAATACAAAGACAAAGGTGTTTCCAATCCGATAGCCACGATTTGGGCGGGTGCTATGCTTCTGGAAGATGTGGGAGAAAAAGGGGCATCAGAAAAAGTGTTAGATGCGATTGAAGCTGTCTTAAGGGACGGGAAGGTGAGAACATACGACCTCGGTGGTAACTCGAAGACGAGTGAAGTTGGCGATGCGGTTGTTAGAGAAATAAGGGGGCTCTCTTGATGAGTTGGACAATTTAGGCTTATCAGAAACGTAATTGTTTAGCGAACCATAAGAGTACACAGATTTCCACGAAAGAACAATAATAGTAATCAGATTTTGGTACTCTTTCAGCTATTTTAGCCCATGTTAACCAAAAAATCTTGTGTTAATCTTGTGAAATCTCGTGGTTTTTTAGATTAGCTATACAACAACTCAGAAACTTTAGCAATCTTCTACTGCACCGCTTGGCTTGATGTAAACAATGGATAGGCATCTTGATGTTTATGTATGCTTTAAACCATCCCCTTTTATAATGTTTTCTCCTCTCTTTTCTCAATCTTGCTAAAATCCATTAACAACCTTTCATGTTCCGGAAAGCCTTCCACTTCGCTATCCTTGTTCGTTTTCTGTATCCCTACATGGATTTCGCTATGCTGTTGCAGGTAAAGTTCATACATAAAGTCAATAATTGGTTTGTAAATTTCATTGTTGCCTTCAGCAACGACATCAAGGTATCTTTCTCTCTGCTCTAAACCCAGATAAAGCGTAGGGTATCCCGTTCTTTGGAGAACGAAATTGAGTAATGCTCTTCCAAGTCTGCCGTTGCCATCAACAAAGGGATGAATTGTAACTATTTTTGTGTGTAGCTTTATAGCGAGCTCGAGTGGCAGTAATTTGTGTTTATTCGCTCTATACCATTTAATTAAATCATTCATAAGCGTAGGTATCTCGAAAGGCGGTGGAGGTACATATTCCCCTTTCTCTATCCAAACCTGTATTTGCCTGTATTTACCACCTGAAGCTTCGGGCAGATTGTGCAGGATTATAGCATGTATTTTTTTGATTAGCTTCTCAGAAATATCGGCCTCATAAGATTTAATAAATATCTCAAGCTCTTTAAAGTTTACAAGCTCATACACCTCTCTAAGTGATTTGCCCGCGGGAGTTACGCTATGCTCAAACAATTCCGCTGCTTGCCTGCGAGTTATGGTATTGCCTTCAATAGCGGTTGTTCCCTGCGCATAATGAACGAAAACCGCCTGCTCATACCGTTTGAATTCGGCAGGATATAAATTCGCGAATAGCTGATATTCATATCTTAAAGTTTCTACTGCTGTTGCTTCTTTTTCGTTAAGAAGCACACAGCGGTATTTTTTTAGCCGATAATCCGTGTATCTTTTTAACTTGATTTTTTCAAATTCAACTAATTTCGCTTTGAATTTATCTATGCCGATTTTACCCAATCTACCGACATAGAAAAGGATAGCTAAGGTTTTAGCGTTAACTTTTAGCTTATCGCTGATATAAAGATATTTATGTCCCTTGATAGTTTTTAACTCTAGTTTTGGCATGCTTTAAACTATGTCATGTATATTTAAAAATATTCAGAAACTAAGTTAACTTTTCTGTTGATTTTATTTGGTGCCTGATTGAACTACTGCGATGCCACAGCCGTATATTTTAGCTTAGCCGCGAATTCATCCGCAGTTCCCACCAGAATTCAATACACAACCACATCCAGCAAATTGCCCTTGATCGCCTCTTTCACTTCCCGTGCTATTCTCCTTCCGGTACTCATTGGCGCATCGTAAAGCAACTGCGAGTACGGCGAACCATTAATAAACAGATTAGTACCCGCGACAATCCTAGCAGAAATCTCAAACGCGATAAAATCCAGATCTTCTGTGCATACCGTTTCTATGCAGAAAGGTCCGGTCAAACCAGGACTGAACAGCTCCCGCGATGTTTCGATCACTTTCTGACCCATTTCCAGTACTCGTGGTAGGAGCGACTCTCGGATAACAACCGGTAGATTACCCGTAACAACAAACGAAGGTTCCGGAAGACTATCCTGAAGTATATGAGACAGCCGGG
>QBUM01000012.1 GCA_013180585.1 Candidatus Methanophagaceae archaeon GoMg2 | reverse complement strand
ATCCGGAATAACTAAATCCTGTATCTAGTGCTCCTACGAATAGATAGTAATTACCTGGTAAGGTTCATAACATCGCTGACACAAAAAGGGTTAACACATCGCTGACAGATCAAGTGTATTTTAGGTTCATAACATCGTTGACACGCTACTCATTTATAACTTCTCCTCGAACTCCTTTACATTTTCATCAATTTTGTACTCGTGAATCTTGATAGGCCTTGCCTTTTCCGCCTTCTGCCCCCGATAGTAGATCATCAATTGTTCCTGCTTCGTGTGAATGGTCGCCCAAACATATTCATAAGCCAACGATTTATTGACCACAAATTCTTCATTCAAGACATTGATAGTCCCATCTTCCTTCACTTCCCTTCTAAGGTGGACCTTGCCTTCTGTAATCGGCAGATGATTACCATCAATCGCGAAATCTACAGGAATTTTGCGATGCCGTATAGATCTCCGATTACCATTCCTGTATTTCCAATCCTGACGATTACTATGTCGCTTCAGGAAGGTTTTTGCTTCTCTTCTGAGGTGTTCCAGATCCAAGAAATGCTCTCGCGCCCACAATTTCTCTTCGAACTCGGCATTAAAATCCTTAATCGTACCGTTCATCCACGGCTTCCTTGATGCGATAAACACGGGTTCAACGCAAAAATAGAGGCATAGTCTAACAACGCGGCTGAAGTGTCTTGCATGTCTCAAATCACCAATGAAATATGCCCCATTATCCATCTGGAGATACTGCGGAACCGCCTCTAACCCCTACTGTATCAGCGGCATTTGACGCGAGTACAATTTACTCGCAGTTGCGTTCGCACTTTTAATGCAGACCCGCGGGTACTTGTAGCCGGTATATATTGCAGTTCGTCGTTCTTTACCTGTATCCTGAGTATAGACACCAAATGAAGAGATGCTATTACATGCTGTCCTGTTAAATATCGCTTTGGTATAATATCTACTCACCTGTTTCCCCTGTACAGGGCTTATCCGCCTGTAGGAGAGATTATTGCTTACCGGAGTGGTCTTTGGTTTTATGTAGAAAGTCCTCCCGCCATAGTAAAGCGAAGGAGAATAAGAAGAGGTACTACTTTGCGATAGAACAGCCTCATCTTCTGTCTTCGCTGTATGATTCACCCATGCCGCATTTACGTTCCCGGCTTCGTCAACCGTATGAGTCCCGATCTCATAAGAAGTGCTTTGCCGTAGCCCTTTTGCATAATAGTACGTATTAGAGGTATTGGTCACCCAGATTCCGTTCAGAAAGACCATAGTATAGCTGAAATCCATATCTGGTGGATTTGACCATCCCCACATTATCCCTGTTTCGCTCCGTGAGGATACTTTTAAATTATCAATACTTGCGGGAGGTGCATTATCAGGTGTGGACACGTATGCCGCCTTTTTCGCATTTACCAAGCCATATCCAAACTCATCGTCTTTTCCTGCTACGCCGAGGTCCTCTGCGGTCTCCTGCAATTGCTCTCTTACCTGGGCGTTGGTAAAATTAGGATACGCAGACAATATCAAAGCTGCTGTGCCTGTCACATGAGGACATGCCATAGAAGTGCCACTCTTCGTTGTATAAGCGTTGTCAAGATAGGTAGAGTATATACTCACTCCCGGTGCTGCAAATTCAACAGCAGGACCGGTACCCGAGAAACTTGCCCTTTTATTACCGCTATCCGTAGCCGCAATCGCAATTACCGTGGCATATCGCCCCGGGTACGTCACCGTGTCATCTGTACCATCTGCGTTTCCATTATTTCCCGAGGATGCCACTAACAAAAGTCCCGCATCGTATGCCTTATCACATGCCTCACGCAAAGCGGTCGAGTCCTGAGTTGAACCAATACTCATTGAAACGATGTTCATGTTGTTCTTCACCGACCATTCGACTCCCGCAATTACATCGCTCATATAACCCTGCCCTTTATTGTCCAATGCCTTAATCGCATACAAATGTGCTTCGGGCGCTATACCTACAATACCATAACCATTAGCTCCGGCTGCGATTACACCCGCGCAATGCGTTCCGTGACCACAATCGTCCATCGGGTCTGCGTCGTCGTTTACAAAATCATACCCGCCCTTGTAATTATCTGCCAAATCCTGATGATTATAGTCTATT
>QBUM01000228.1 GCA_013180585.1 Candidatus Methanophagaceae archaeon GoMg2 | reverse complement strand
TTTTATAAATTCAAATTTGATGATATTTTATATCAACATGTGCGGAATGTAGGGTATAAATAAAATTTGCGAATAGGTTGGCGGAATAGAAGGTTGAAGCTGATCTAAAAAATAAAAAATCGGATGGTCTCCGATGACCATCCAACCTTTTCCATTCATTCAAATTCTATGTCCAAGTCTATTTCCGTTACGTTCAGCTCCGATTCTATCGCTTCGATGTCCGCTAAGGTTTGGATGATTGAATCTATCTCTTCGCCTGTCATAACTGCCGGAGCTGTGAATGCCGTTGTTGCGGGTGTAACCGTTGTTGTTTGTACTGGTGTCTGCTCAGGCGGTGCGGTTTCAATGCACCCTGCTGTGGCAACAGCTATTGCCAGCATACCTATCAGTATTTCTTTCGCCGATACCACTTTAACAAACCTCCGCAGATATAGCTACTGCCGTACCCTCAGTCGTCCAACTGCCTTCCAAGCAGTTCTTACCGCATGTCTCGTATGTCCCCGTACCAGCCAGCGTTGCCGAACCCGTACCTTTCGCACCCAATTCTATGTTCTGAGCCTTGAACTCCACTATCATGTCAGTTCCCGAAACATGCGCACCGCCGGTCCCCATGTATTGCCACTTGTTCGCACCCAGTTCAGTCTTGTTTCCAATGCCCGCTACTGTTATCTCCATGTCACCGCGATTATCCGTTACTATAAGAACTCCCTCGTCGCCTCTCACTCTAACGGTTCCGTTAACCGTGATAGTTGCATTACCATCTCCTTCGGCTGTTAATCGTCCCGTTCCATTAACTGTAACTTCTCCGGTTCCATATCTCCTCAGCTCATTCACTATATCTCTCAAGTCTTCATACGCATCTCGCAGATACTGGTTCGCTTCTTTCACGTAGGCATTCCCTTCTCTGAACAACCTATCAGCATCCCGGACATTTCTGATTGCCGCATACTTCTCTTTCGCCGCTTGATGTTTCTCATTCGCTAAGTCTATCTTCGTGTTAAAGTCGTTTAACCAAGCTTCTAAGTCTGTCGTGTCTTTTCCTTGCTCTTTTAACTGTTCTATTGCTTCCGCTGTCTTATCCGCAGCAGATTCCGCGTTTGTTGTAACCCACAAGACCTTCGTATTCATCACATGTCCAACGATTCGCTTCGTAGCGGGTCTTATTTCCCACCATTTGTTCCTCACTGTCCCCGCTATGTCCGTCAATTCCTGCTTCGTCGTTGCATTCTCTATCTCTGGCTGTTTCTCTTCCAACCATTTGATATAGGAATCCAGCTCGCTGATGATATTCTCTCTCTCGGTATCATTGAGACACGGTTCGCCTTCTACGTATGCGCTGATCATCTCTAAATGTGCAACCAACGCCTTATCCGCGTTCAACAGGAACTCTTTGCCTTTTTCGAGTGCGTCTTCGCCATTATCAGCAGTTTTATACGTCCTATATTTGTCTCTTGCCGTTATCCAGTCATGCCTTGCATCTTCGTAGAATCCCACAACTTGCAGGTATTCAGACTTCGCTGTGTTGTATTTCTGCTTCGCTGTTTCGTCCCACTGCCCTAACGCGGTTACCGTAGATGCCATACTTAGCAGAAATACTGCCATCAGCAGTACCGCACCAACTTTTATGTCACTCATTGCACTCATCTCCTCCGTCTTGGTGGAAGCACATCAAGCAACACTGTGTAGTCGCCGCTGTACTCGCCTTCATCCATAGTCAGCTCACCCTCACCGATCCAGACACCCTCGTAGCGCATGACAATCATACCGATATGCCCCACTGTTTCGTTAGTTTCCACGTTCTTCCGTAAGGGACCCACGACATCGGCGTCAAATGCTCGATTACCATCCGTATCCTCAACAGACATGTTAACAAGTCGGTAGTGGTTCTCTCCAAGCCGCATATGTCCCCGGTAAAATAGAGCACCTTTCTCTACTTCTGCCCTTATGTCCTCGATACTGATGTTCCCTTCTATAAGGTCTCTAATGTGTGACGGTTGAATGCGTCTTGCCCTGAGGATGTTTACCCTGAGCACGTGGAACTCATCCCCATCTATGGCGAAGCCATGTCCACTATGAACGACGATAACCGGCTTTTTCCCAGCACCATTCGATTCACCCACTGCACCACCTAAAAATAGCGCCTTCGCCGCGTTATCCATCGCGTTCCCTTTTTGCACTGGCTGTGGCACCGCAACACCCGTTCCTACGATGCTCAGGAACAACGCTGCCACCACGCCTATGCACAAAATCCTTCTTCTTTTGCGTTCCATTTTTTATTACCTCCACGCCCTCCTTGTTCTGAACGATATAAAAGGGTAACACAGAACTAATCGTTCAAAAAAACGTTCAAAACGTTCAGGTTCGTTCATTTTTCGATAAAAACCATTCGGATAGTTCTATAACGTTCGTTCTACCCCATTCTTTCTTTATTATTATCTTCCTCCTTTCGAGCGAGCGCAGGATTCCTGTCAGTGACGACTTGGGAATCTCCGTTTCGTATCTGAGGTCCGCCTGAGTCATCTCCCCGTTATGCTTCAACAGCGCATTCACTATTGCCCGCTCCCTATCAGTTAGCGTCCCCATCACCCGCGCCATCTCGCTAGTAACCTCAATTTTCCCTCTTTTAACCTCCGCCTTATCGTCAAGGCTGCCCCTTCGCTTCAGCCTTACGATGACAATGCCAAGCACCAGAGCCAGAACCGATAGCGTGATGATAAGCACTAAGTATCCAAAGTTGGAACCGGAATCCTCCTTCGCACTTACGCTCTCCCTGAGTGGCTGCTGGTACTCAATCGTGGTCATAGGATTTTCAACATCATAGCCCTGAACATCTATAACAAACGACCCGTTGGATGCCGATACGAAATATTCCATACCACGCGAACAATTGATTTTACCCAATCGTACCTCGTCGGGCAGATAAAAAATAGTGTGATAATCGGTGTAATAATCGCGGGTGCTGAAATTCAAAGCCCAGTTGTCCCCAATTTTAGTCGTTAAACCATTTGTGAGTGCATATAACTGGTTTGTTTCATTTTCATAGAGATGCTCAGAGGTATCCAAGAAGGGAAGACTCTCAACGATTTCCTGCTCTATGTATCCCGTCACAAGTGCTTTACCTGCTTCATCTACGTAGACATCCAGGATGAGTTGGTTGAAATAAGTCTCATTCTCTGAGTCATAATCGTCGAAACTATTGTAACTAAAAGCGGGAAACGCCGTAGCTGTTATGGCTACTAAAATAATAATAAGTTGCAACAAGCAAGGTAGAAGTCTTTTGCCTGCGACTTCAAACCACTTCGACTCCTTCTTCATCTGGCTTTCTTAAACCCGGCAGCCGTTTCAGCTCCTTCGGCACTTTTACCCTCAGCACATTCGTAGAACGTATGTGATATACGGGGTCACCGGTCATGGGGTCGTACTCCTCGGTACGAATAACGCTACTGATTATCGTCTTGAACTTCAATGTCGTACCATCTTCCAGCTTATATTCATTCCAGTCCTCTTTTATCGTATCAAAGTCAACATCCTCTGCTTCTATTTCTCCCCCTTTTGGTACACGTACTTTCAATTTCTTCACCCTTTTTTACTTCTTACCTTACGGTTAAAGATATAAAAAGCCATTCTTTCAAGAAGAAAGCGGCACCAAAGAAATAACGTGGTTTATATACCAATGAATCAGCTTTCCTTCTCAAGTACCGTTATGTACCTGTCTAAACTCTTATGAACTCGGTACTCGTGCTTTTCTTTGATAAGGAAATTGTACCTGCGGAAAAGCGATTGCAGAGCGGGTGAATTGAAGACGATAACCACTTTTCCTCTGTGTTTAAGCACACGGTATATCTCACCCAGGGCATTCTGATATAGCTGTTCCAGGAACAAAGAGGGCGATTCTGCACGGAATGAACCAGATACCAATGAGGACCGACCATAAGGCAGGTCTGTCACAACGGCATCAACGCTGCTATTCCGCAATGCTATTTTGGACGCATCCCCCACGATTAAATCACCATTTATGCGGCAAAACTCCATGTTCTGTGTAGCACCTCGCACCATCTTCTTTTGCGCGTCTATTCCGATTACCGTCGCCCCAATTATACCTGCTTCTATCAATATCCCGCCTGTACCGCAAAACGGATCAAGAAGTAGCTCTTTTTCCCGTACACCGCTGAGGTTAACAAGAGCACGCGCAAACTTTGGCATTATGACACCGGGCGAGAAGAACGGCCTTAAATGTGGTCTTCGACCCTCAAATTGTTTCTTAGCCCGTGAGTGCAAGAGCAAACAGAAAAAACACGTTTGGTTTGTAAACAGCAGCGTAAACGTTTTAGATGGGTTCGTCAGGTTCACTTCGTAGCCTCGGTTCTTTATAAGCTCGCCCGCTCTTCCTTCTAAACCGCGTTCTAAAGCAGACGGCTTCTTCCCCCTAACTCGCACTGCAAATGTCTGTCCTTGTTCGATAAAATTGGTTATATCTGTATTTCTGATGAGTCCCCGTATTTCCTCCTCTTCTGGCTTGCTTATGCCTATTAGTTTGTATATGCAGTGCGTCATTCCCAATCGCTTTGATAGAGTATCGAGAATCCCGGGTGGAGTGTCTGCATCAATCACCCAAAATCCTTTAGAATTCGTTTCTTCCGTATAGGGTATGTTTAATGCACGCAAGCATCCTGCGACTTCAGCTTTTGGCAGTGTTTCATGCTCGCCTGAGAGTTCAAAAACGAGTAGCATCTTTTATTAGTAATTGTATGGCAGAGGTAAAAGAACTGAATTGATACAAGTTTTTAACTAAGACTTTCTAAATAAAATCATCATTGGACTGGAGATGTGAACGAAGATGGAGAAGAAAATAGGGATAGAAATGGGGAACCTTAGGCATGGTACAGAGCTTTTGAAACGTGGTTTCGCTGCGATGCAAAAAGGTGGCGTGATAATGGACGTTACGAATGCAGAACAGGCGAGAATAGCGGAGGATGCAGGTGCTATTGCAGTTATGGCGTTGCATGCAGTTCCTGCGGATATAAGGAAAGCAGGAGGCGTGGCAAGGATGGCGGACCCCGCGATCATCTCCGGGATAATTGATGAGGTTACGATACCAGTGATGGCGAAATGCCGTATAGGTCATTTTTTAGAGGCCGAGATTCTGGAAGCGTTGGGCGTGGACATGGTGGACGAATCAGAGGTTCTAACGCCGGTGGATACGCATCATGTGGACAAACAAGAGTTTACCGTGCCTTTTGTTTGCGGTGCTCGCGAGTTGGGCGAGGCGTTGCGGAGGATAGAAGAAGGTGCGGCAATGGTAAGGACGAAAGGCGAAGCAGGAACTGGTGACGTGAAGGAAGCGGTTCGGCACATGAAACTGATTATGGGCGATATAAGGTCGCTGAAGGGCAAGAACGAAGAGGAGCTGAGAGACGTTGCGAAAGAGCTGAAAGTGTCGTTTGAACTGGTACGAGAAACAGCGGAATTGCAGCGTTTGCCTGTTGTTAATTTCGCAGCTGGGGGTATAGCAACGCCTGCAGATGCTGCGCTTATGATGCGGCTCGGTGCGGATGGTGTCTTTGTCGGTTCCGGTGTTTTCAAGTCGGAAGAGCCCGAAAAAATGGCTTCTGCTATTGTAGAGGCAGTGAACAATTACGATAACCCGAAGAAACTGGCGGAGATTTCTAAAGGGTTGGGAATACCGATGAAAGGCATAGAAGTAAGTGCTCTGGAAGAGGCGGAGTTGTTGCAGGTGAGAGGGTGGTAGAGGGTTAAAAAATAAATCCGTATTTGTATAGCGAATCTAAAAAACCACGAGATTAGCACAAGATTTTTGGGTTAGCAGGGGGATAATAAACCAATAGAGTGCTTACGCCTGATCCATATTAATATTTCTCGTGGAAATCTGTGAAATCTTGTGGTTAGCTAAACAATTACAGCTTTTCTTTTTAAGAAAAGGTTTGTGACAATCTGTGTTCTCTTATTACTAACAAAAAAGCAGAAAAAAGGGAATTAACTCCTCAATCACCTATATCCCCTTTTATTCTAACCTTATCGCGGGAATCCAGTCGTTGTATTTTTTGCCATTTGTGTCTGTGAATTCTGTGCAGCTCATTGTAGCATAGGCATTTGTAAGCGTTTGATTATGGATTATCAGTGGATACGAGCCTGTGCGTAGGGTATAGCTATATGTTTCGCCTGCTGCCAAAGTAAAAGGTTCCGTGAAGATGATATGATACCCCCCTTCTTGATAGCCTGCCCAACTTTCTTCTGCTATCGTACCATATGCGTTCCTGATTTTTACGTATTCCGTGTGCCCACCAGTTCCATCACATGAATACGTGTAAAGCTTGTACAGTAATCGTTTGTTTTGGTTTTATTGTACCTTTATGCGTGCCTGAGATGCTTGGGTATGTTCCGGGACCGGTGTCGAAGATTATTTTTGCTGGAAGTATTTCTACTGTTGTTGCGTCTGTCTGTCCATCTACATCATCTGCCTGTACTATATAGGTTCCTACTTTCGCATTGGATGTGTCAATTATTGCTTTGAACGCGCCATTTTCTACTTTTACTATCTGCGGTGTGAGTTCCATCGGTCCCTTAACCGTAACAACAATTAGATATCCTTCTTCTCTAGTGCTAGTACCTGTTACAACCAGTGGTTCTCCAATGCCCACATCTGCTACTGGATCAAGTACCACAACTGACGATTTTATTTTTATAAGGTCAATCCATAAGAGGTCATCGCTTAATGACATTATATCCAGTATTATCTCCAACATCTCATCCTGTGTCCTTGTATTGAGTGAATAGTCATTTAGAGCATCTTCAATCGTTATCCAGGGCTTACCGCTACCATAATACTCATTTGCTCCTTTGCTGAGCACCATAACGAGATAGTGCCCTGTATCAACGTTATCGTCAACGATGATCTCCTTGTAGAATGTACCATCGGATGTCGTGACGGAGGTTGACCCTATATACATCATCTTCACCGAGCTATCCTCTATGTTTGTACCACAGTAACCATATGGGGCTACTATTAGTATATCTACATATTTCGAGCCTTTTGCAGTACCGCTGATTGTGAATTCATCACTCGGTGCTACAATGTTAGTTGATAGTTCAGCCGTTAAGTCGCCACTCAGCATTAATATCACAGTCGAACCGTCGTCTTTCTCGGGTACCGTACCGGTTCCTTTGTCATAGTCAATATACGCCTTCAATCGCACGGAACCTGGAATTAGAAATCCCGGAGGTGCCTCCTCCGAACTTGTATCTATCTCCTCTTCGAATTCGCCATTTTCAGTTATTACGATCTGATACAGTTTCTGGACTACTTCGTCATCTACGGCAATAGTCACCGTATCACCTGTGTTTGCCGTACCTTTTATCGTTAACCGCTCCCCAATAACTACTGTGCTTGGCATGTCAAAGATAACTTTTTTCCCCGTGATATCTACGGTATTAGTTTCCGACGCATTGCCTGTTACTTTTCTTATAATATCGTTATATAGCCCATTGCAAGAGCTGTCAGAAAGAGGTAGCACACTTGCCATCGATACCACCACCGAAAACACCATTATCACTGCCAATATTATGCCGATTACCACTTTTTCCCTTCTACTTTTACATTCCCCTTCCTTCATTTTTTGTTTTTTTACCTCCGTATTCATTTTAGTATTATTGCCTTTTATCCTTTGCGGTACGAAAAATAACGTATTCCCTTTGCTTCTTTTATAAAACCACAAGATTACACAGACTTCACGATAGAGTAATAATATAGCGATAGGGGATGAAGATTTAAGGATAGGCTATTAGCTAATCCTCTTGTATCTATCTCGTGGTTTTTACCTCAACTATACAAATAAAAAATAGAAAAAGGGATTTAACCCCTGTATTTGTTTAGCTAACCACAAGATTACGCAGATTTTCACGAGAAAATATGACGCTGTAAGAAATAAGATGCAAATCTAACCTATACCCTGTGTCTCGTATCATCTTCTTGTGTTAATCTCGTGGTTTTTTTTCGCCTCAGCTATACAAATACTAAAATCCTATATGAATCCCCTCTCTGCCAGTACTTCTGCATTCAATATGGATGCTCCCGCCGCGCCTCTTACTGTATTGTGACCCTGTACGATGTACTTTATTTCATTCTCCATTTGGCCTTTTCTTACTCTACCTACTGATATGCTCATCCCTCTGCCCGCATCCCGGTCTAACTTCGGCTGCGGTCTATCCGGCTCATCACGCAGTATTATTGGCTTTTCCGGTGAGAACGGCGTTTTTATGTCCGTGGTAAAGTTCTTAAACGCTTTCTTTACCTCTTCTTCACTCACGTTTTCCTTGAACTTCACCCATACCGCTTCGGTATGCCCATCAATGACAGGAACTCGATGGCAAGAGGCGCATATACTGAATGCTGCATTTCTTATCTCAGAACCATCAAGAGTACCGAGTATCTTAAGGGGTTCACTCTCCATCTTTTCCTCCTCACTTCCGATAAACGGTATCACGTTATCCAGAATTGCCATAGAAGGTAAACCTGCGTATCCCGCACCCGATACCGCCTGCATCGTTGCGACCCGCACCTCTTCTATACCAAAACGCATCAACGGCTTCAAACTTAGGGTCATCACGATTGTCGAGCAGTTAGGATTTGTGACAATAAACCCATCCCAGCCGCGATTCGATTTCTGCACCTCGATTAACCCAAAATGATCAGTATTTATCTCTGGAATGAGCAGAGGCACATCCTTTTCCATTCTGTGCACCGAGACATTACTTGCAACTGCATAGCCCGCCTGTGCACATCTCTTCTCCACCTCGATTGCTATTTCGCCCGGCAACGCAGAAAACATGATGGCTATATCATCATTTGACGTACCTATATTGTTTATAGATTTCACCACCATTTCCGCTGCTTCCTCCGGCATCTCCGACGGGAGGAACCACTTCGATACCTCTTTGTAGTTCTTACCTGCACTCCGCTCAGAAGCGAAGAGCGCACCGAGCTCAAACCACGGATGCCCGTCCATGAGCTGCACGAATCGCTGCCCCACGCTTCCCGTTGCACCTAATACCCCTACTTTTATTTTTCTCATACGTTCACTCCAATAATCCTTCTTCGTGAATAGAATTAATAAATTATTCTTAATATAGGTTCTTCTCCAACTTTGGGATGAATAGGAAGATATAAATACAGCGAAAGCTATCTCTTTTGGTAAAAATGACGCGCCTAAAGCTGTCTCCCATATTTAGAAACATGTTTGATTTCCACGGTTATACGCTTTGCGATGTGATTGATGATGAGCAGGGGATAACGCTGTTTTTGACTTAGACTGGTGACTGTCCTGAATGTGGCAAGCGATGCCCTTCTATTGAAGACACGTATACTCGCACGATTAGAGATCTCGATCTGGGACCGAAGAAGTGCTTTATTGTCTTTGATGAGCGGAAGATAAGAGGCGGGTGTGGCTATCGCGGCGTTGAGAAGTTGGACTTTGTTGACAAATACAGCCTCCACACCATCCGGTTCGAGGAGTACGTCAGCACGCTGTCTGTGCCCGAAGATGAATCTCACGGATGTTGCGGATGTTGCAGGGATCAACTGGAAGACCGCAAAGCGCATTGATAAGAAGTATTTGAGCCGGCTCGTCACGGGCCTCGACGCTATCTACCCAACGAAACTCGGTGTGGACGAGATCGCATATCGTAAAGGTCATAACTATCTGACTGTGGTACGTGACCTGGAGTTAGGTAAAGTTATCTGGATCGGCCAGACGCGGAAAAAGACGGCGCTCGATTCCTTCTTCGAGGAACTCGGCGAAGAGAAGTGCTCTCGGATACAGGTCTTTGTGATGGATATGTGGAAGCCGTATATCGCTTCTGTACGCGAAAACACGAACGCTGAGATCGTTTTTGATTTGTTCCACATCGCACGGAAGATCACCGAGGCGGTGGACAAGGTACGCAAGCAGGAGTTCGCCAAAGCGGACGTGGAAACGCGCAAGAAGTACAAGAAGAAACGTTTTCTGATCCTGAAGCGAGGGAAGCGGTTGGATGAGGAGAAGCGGGAGTCGTTAAATGCGCTGATGGCCGATAACGAGAGGCTGTATCAAGCATATCTACTGAAAGAGCAGGCACTGGACATCTTCGATGAGCGGGATGAGGAGAATGCACGGAAACGGCTTGATAAATGGTTCGAAAATGTCAAAGAGGCCGGGAAATCGCAATTCGACACGGTCGTTAAAACCACCAGATCATACCTCTACGGGATCGCGAACTTCTTCAAATATCGGCTGACTAATGCAGCGAGCGAGGCTTTCAATAACAAGATAAACATCATTAAATGCAGGGCTTACGGATTCCACGATTTGGAGTATTTCAAGCTGAAGATCCTTCAATCATGTGGGTGGTGTTCCTAAAATGGGGGAAGTGCCATATCTTTATGCTGATATACCTGAATAACTTCAAGTTCTCGTACTAATTATATTTTTAGAATTCCTATTTTTTGTTGATGGGCTTTATCAAAGGAGAAATCAATCTTCTAATGTGAAACCACGAATTATGCTTTCCGGCAATGGTGCGTTTGCACATTCCACCATGCAAATCCTTCGTGATAACGGAGCTGAAGTAAGCTGTTATCTTACCCGCGCGAATGGTAATTTTGGAGCTTCTTCGGTTGGAAAAACTTGGATGCAAAGAGATCATCCTTCCCCTATTCCCATTATTCGAAAATGGAACCCCGATGCAATAATTCCCATGTCCATTGATTGGCATAACGAACCGTGGGCGACAGAGCTAAAAACACCTATTTTTTCGCCCGTTGGAGAAGCAATAAAAATTGAACGTAATCGTGATTTCGCCCGTGCGTTATGCGAAGAATTTAACATCGCTTATCCTCAGACATATTTAGCAAAAAATAAATCGGATGCTTTAGATATTCTTAAAAATGATCCGCGACCGTATGTAATCAAAAATCCCATTTGTTCTCCTAAAAGTCCGATTCAAGCCATTGTTTGTAAATCAGTAGAAGATACTTATGAGTGGTTGAATAGAGTTGATTTTTCGGAAGGCGTATTTTTACAGGAATATCTTGGTGCAGAGGAGATTGCCCATTTTGCTTTTGTTAGCAATGGAAATATTCAAAGCATTATGACGCACTGGGAATATAAACGCGCATTTACAGGAGATATGGGACCTATTGCAAGCGCACCACTGGGCAGTCTGGTGGAACAAGATCTAAATGATAAATATGGCTTGCTGCGCGAATTTATATTGCCGCTTCAGCCGTGGCTGGCAAAAACCAATTTTTGCGGAATACTATCTGTAAGCGCGGTAAAAAAAAACAAAAGATGGTATGTAATTGAATACAATGTGCGAATCGGTGTAACGATCAATGCATTTATTTTACAAATGGTTAAAAATCCGGCAGAGGTTATCATTGCTGTTGCAAGTGGCGGAAAAATTACGCCGTCTTGGGATTACCCCAAAAAGTGGGGCTGTTCACTTACTCTTGCAGGTTACGGGTATCCATATCCATTGTCAGTAAAACCACCCAAATTACCTGTTTCACTTACAGCCACTTTGGATTGTGATTTGTGGTGGAATGATGTAGATAAAACAGACAATGGATTATATACCTGCGGTCATCGAATTGCGGAAGTGGCATCTCTTGCTAAAAATAAGCAAGAAGCTGTAAGTATAGTATATAAAAACATTGAAAAAGTTCACTGTCTGGGGAGTTATTATCGCTTAGATATTGGGGGATAATAACCGTTATATGAAATTACTGTCTCTAAATGTATAGAGAGAAACAAATAAGGCTTTAACACACCGTAGCCATCCATTGATCGCTACGTATTCTTTTATGGATGGATATCACCTCAGCCTTTCCGGAATCACTTGATTCCTTATCAAATCCTCAACGCTTTCTTTCGTTCTGATTACGTCCACCGCACCATCGCACACTAACACTTCCGCACATCTTGGTCGTCCATTGTACTGCGAACTCATTGCGAACCCGTACGCACCGGTATCTAATATCGCAACCAAATCCCCGCGCTTCACTTCTGGCAGCATCCGGTCCTTTGCGATTATGTCCCCTGACTCGCATACTTGTCCTACTACGGTGCTTAACACCGAGGCTTCCCTGTTTAGCTTATTCGCGACCACGACCTCATGATACGCATCGTACATCACTGGCCGCAAGAAGAGGTTGAAGCCCGCATCTATCGCCACGAAATTCTTGTATGCCTGCTTCACGGTGTTAACCTTACTTACCAGTATCGCTGCAGGACCCACGATAGACCTGCCCGGCTCCAGCACCAGTTTAAGATTGATGCCCAGCGATTTCATCTTCGCTTCAAACGTTGGTAGTATCATCTCAGCAAGGTCTTTTGGTGTCGGTGCTATCTCCTGCTCTTTCTGGTAGGATATGCCAAGTCCACCACCGAGGTCCACGAATTCAAGTTCTATTCCTCGCTCGTACAAGCCTTCGACGAGTTGCACCATCTTTTCGGTCGCTTCTTTAAAGACGCTTAGCTCCAATATTTGCGACCCTATATGGCAATGTATGCCTTTAATAACGATGTTCGGCAGCCTTGCTGCCTCCTCATAGGTCTGAAGTATCTCCTCATAGGGAATCCCGAATTGTGATGTACGCAGCCCGGTCGCGATCTTCGGATTTACCTTTGGCGAGACGTCAGGGTTCACCCGCATCGCTATTTCCGCTTCCTCGTCCATTTCCACTGCTATTGTGGATAAGGTTTGCAGTTCTTCACGTGAATCTACAGATACTTTTACCTGTGATTCTACCGCGGCTCTTAGCTCCTCTTCACTCTTTGAGTTGCCGTTAAACAGAACCTTGTCCAGGGGTATGCCTGCTAACTTCACCAGTTGGAGTTCACCGCCGGAAAACACGTCAGCACCCGCACCTTCACTCGCTAATATCCGTAATATCGCCAGATTACCGTTCGCTTTTACCGCAAAATATATGTCTGTATCTATGCCCGTGTTGGGCTTCCCGAAAGTCCTTTTATAATTCCTGATATTCACTCTTAACTTGTTCTCATCGGTTACATAGAGCGGCGTGCCGTATCGTTCCGCCAGCTCTACAACGTCTACACCGCCAAAGAATAGATGGTTTTCTTTTGCCATTTCTCTCTTGCTATAACTTTGTTTGTGCAGATATATATTAGTTTGTAATTGTTACCTTTCGTGTTGGGTTAAGCTTGTTTTGACTTGAGTTATCTATAAACGTAATTCCATATGTTTAAACAGAAACGAATCCGTTGAGTTATAACACTTTTGTTCAAATGCGCTAAGACCATGAAAAATCCATATCATTTTGAAACGATAGCAAAACCCATAAAACCCCTGAAAGATTGGTGATTCTTGGTTATCTTGTCTTGACACTTGAACAAACATGGAACTTGTGCTGGAATTTGTTTGAAGCAAGCAAGAAGTTGAAGAAGATGCAGCGAAAATTTGAGACAAGGAACATGGGACTCAAATGAGTACTCACATCCCCGCCCCCATTCTCCCGAAAGATGTCTCTTTTGACCTTCTTTCTATTATATCCTCTATGCTCTTACTTTCTCTTATACTCTGCACGGAGCTGAGGAAATCGAAGAGCGCCTTCAAGTAAGGACTTTCGTCGTTAGCCTTTATCACCATTGACTTCCCTATAGTCATCTCCCTCAATATACCCGCATCTACAAGGTCGTTTATTACTTTTCTAACGGTGACGTGACTCACACTGAGAGTGTTAGCAAGTCCTGTGATGTTGTCGAAATATCCGTCGTTGTTGTAGAATGTGCGCACCACCCTCAGGTGTATGCTATTTTTCCCGAATATCTTTTTTAGTATGTCCATGTAATATTATTAGTAATGTCCCTACATATTTGCTACGATCTTCTAAATAAAAATCACAATAATGTTCAAAAAAAATTCAAACCATTCACTAAAAAAGTTGCTGCAATACTAATTTTTGTTGTGCGTTGATGAAAAGTATTTTTAGCGGCATTGGGGCCTAACGATAAGCAACCTCGAAGAGTACTGCAGTTGCAAAAAAACCATCAAAGCAGTGAAGTTCGTTTAAACGACTTACAAACCCCTTTAACCGAACACCTATAGTAGTTGTTACAGCAGAGTCCGCGGAGAATACAGATGGTTAAACCACTCAGTTACCTCTTCTCAGCGCTCTCCGTGATCTCAGCGGTAAAAGATACGTTATTTCAGGTCGGTTAGCCTTATAGCCCTGCTTACCCTCAATACGTTTATCAAATACTCACAAGCTCGGAACGCCTCTTTTCTGTGTCCCGCACCCACTAAAATAGCCACGATACTATCGCCAACGTCTAACAAACCTTTCCGGTGCACAATTTCCACTGATTCAATATCAAACTTTTCCCGTGCTTCTCGTTTTAGGTTCTCAAACTCAGTCTCTGCCGTTTGCTCGTCCACTGTGATCTCCATCCCTTTTGTTGCACCATTGTCATCCCGCACGAAACCGAGGAACGAGACAATACAGCCCAGTTCCGCTTTTTTCATACCCTGCACAAGAGTATCAAGTGCAAAATCTTGTTTTGTGATCATTCTTTCCTATCTGTACTGTAATATTAGCATTTAATCGTGCTATACATTTTAATGTGGAAAGACATATAACTTATTTATTGTAAGCGGGAGGTCGCAACGATGACAACTAAACTTTTACGTGGGGTACTTATCGTACTCGTTCTACTTGCTCTTATCGCCTGCGTTAGCGGAGCGAGCAAGGACAACCAAAACGTGATTTACGTGCTGAAAATAGAAGGCATGATTACAGAAGGCACCGCATTAGATGTCGTGGAAGGTTTACAGGAGGCCGAGAAAATAGGTGCAGAAGCGGTATTAATCGAGCTCGATACACCTGGAGGAGTCGTGGATTCCACACGTAAAATAACGGAAGCGATTTTGAATTCACAAACGCCGGTTATTACATATGTAACGCCAAAAGGCGCGATAGCCGCATCTGCTGGCTCTTTCATCCTGGTATCGAGTAATATCGCGGCAATGTCGCCCGGGACGACAACAGGCGCGGCAATGCCCGTTTCGATAGGTATAGAAGGCCGAAAGACCGCGGATAATAAGACGATAAAATTCTACGCAGGGCATGTGGAGAGCATAGCAGCCTCAAGGGGTAGAAATGCAACACAGGCAAAGCGGTTCGTCACCGATAACGATGTGCTGAATGAAAATACCGCTCTGGAAAGAGGAATAATTGACCTCATTGCCGAGGACGAAACCGAACTTTTAAACGCAGTGGATGGTATGACCGTAGAAGTAGACGGTGAAAACAGGACTTTAGCGACAAAGGATGCTTCGTTATACATAAAGAAAAAGAGTATGCGGTCTTCTGTGTTAAAAATACTTGGCAATCCGCAAATAGCTTTTATATTGTTTATGGTGGGTCTATACGGGCTGATTTTTGGGTTTATGTCGCCGGGGACTTACGTACCTGAGATGATAGGTGCGATATGCATGATCTTAGCACTATACGGTATGGGACTCTTCGATGTGAATATGTTTGGCGTGCTTTTAATAGTCATCGCCGTTATTTTATTCATTGCCGAGGCACTTACACCTACCTTTGGGATACTCACTACGGGTGGGACGGTATGCCTGATAATAGGCGCACTGATACTACCAAAGGAGCCCTTGCTGTTCAATCCTGAATGGTTTAGAGGGTTTTTACTGACCATATTGGGTATTGCAGGAGCAACAGCAGCTTTCTTCTTATTCGCACTCGGAGCGGTATTGAAGACGCGAAAGCGAAAAGTAAAAGTAGGTGGTGAAGAACTCATCGGGCAAGTAACGAAGGCGGAAACGGAAATAAACGAGGAAGAAGGCACGATAAAGATACATGGCGAAATCTGGAATGCGCGAACACAGACCGTGGAACGGATAAACAAGGGCGAGAAAGTGGTAATTGTCGCACGAGATGGATTAACGTTGAGTGTTAAAAGAAAGGAGTAATTAGGCAATAGGCAAATAGGAATTAGGGATTATAGTGACTACAAAATAAAAAATGGTTAGTTCTATTCCCCCATTCCCTATTTGGCCATTAAAAAATCTTTCTTTTAAAAAGAAAGCTTTACTAAAGAAATACTATACTTTCCATAAAATAAGGAGTGAGGTAATAAAAGATGAGCATTCTCTTAGGCGCGCCGGTATGGTACGGCAACCGTCCATTCGAGAAGACATTGGAAGAGCTGCACAAGCTCGAACTGGATTATTTTGAATTTTCATTGGATTATCCATTGCCCGACTGCATGCACGAATCAGAGCGGCGAGACATAAAGAGTTTATTAGAAGAGTTCGGGATGAATATCGCGTTTCATTCTCCGCTTGATATAGCGGTGGCACATCCAAGGGAAGAGTTAGCAGATGCGAGTATGACTGTTGTGAGACGGTGCATGGATTTTTCTGCGGAGTTCCTACCTCTTTCGTTGTACTACAATTTCCACTTACATCCGCGCGTTTCCACGTTTAAGCTTGAGGAGGTGAGGGCGCAGATAAAGACAAAAGGTCTAAGGAGATGCCACGAGATAACTAAAATGGCTTCGGAGTTAGGTATATTAGTAAGTGTGGAGAATGACCTGGTTCCTTTTGTATGGTCTGACCTGATACTCGAAGCTCTTTCCGCGCCTAATTTGTACTTCACCTTTGATATAGGGCACGCGATAATGGCAGAGCTGCTGAGCAATGATGGACAGAAAAGCAGTAGTTATCTGGATTATATTGAGCGGTGGATAGAGAAATGCGGTGCGAAAATACTGGTGGTGCATTTGCACGATTGCAACCTTACGGCGAAGCAGGACCACTTATCAATAGGCAAAGGTGAATTGGATTTCGATAGAGTATTCGAGCTTTTGAAGAGAACGAATTGTAAATACGTGTTGATAGAGACTTTCTGGAGGAATAAAGAGAAGGAAGAGATGAACTACGAAGAGGTGCGAAAGAATGTAGAGTTTTGCAGGAGTTATTTGTGAGTGCGTTTTATCGAGTTGCCCATATCCTTCAAAATTAAGATTCGCTCTTCTGGGTTACGGCATATCAAAATCGTGTTCAGAGGCTCAAAATCCACAGGGATAAGCATTGGCAATTTACGTAATAATTTTATCTTCGTTCTATTCCTCGCCTCAGTTTCGTTGGCATACAATCTTGACAACGCTTCGATCTCAGTAAAAAACGGTTCGTCGTCAAGTGCTGCAGTCGCTGAGCTGTAGACTGATGTGCTTTTAGTTCTTGGTTTTTTAGTTTTGGTCATGCTTTTTTATTGTATGTAAAGTATAACTACCTTCTACTAAAGATACGGATTTACACTGATTTACACGGACTTATTTGAGTTTGACATTGTTGATCTGTGTCAATGTCGAGTAGAGCCCATAGCGCACCTTTTTTGAGGTAATAGCCCCAAGGTTGCTATGAGCCCCCTCACAGAACCGGACGTGAAGATTTCCCTCATCCGGCTCTTCAGGAGCACATTCTCTACGGGTTCAGGTTGTATAGCGAGTGATATATCTTCGGCTTCGGGAGTGGATTAAATAGGATGAAACGGAGAAATTGAGCCCAGTTGTAGCTTTTCCTCTGGCTACGCCTGTTTACCCATTTGAAGGCGAGTCTTACGACTTGATGGTAAAAGTTCTGTAGCATTCGGAAGTTGCCGCTCAGTCCATAGTAGCGGTAATGTCCAAGCAACTTTAGCCCCAGCATCTTCCACCATTTGTCCAGTTTAACCCGATTTCGGATACGTTTCAACCATATATTCATATCCGTCATCTTCTGTCTGAACTTCTTGCGTGACATCTTTCGCCCAAGCTTGAAGTTGCCCCACCTGGACTTGTCGCAGAAGTGCGTAAACCCGAGAAAATCAAAGATTTCGCATTTCCTGCCATATTGCTTCGCTCTCGTGCATGTGCATCGTCCGAACTCAATAATCTTACTCTTCTCTTCAGATATCGTGAGTCCGAACTTACCCATTTGCCTTCTCAGCTCATCTCCGAATGCTCTGGCTTCGTTCTCGTTTTCAAAACAGACAACAAAGTCATCCGCGTACCGTATAAGCCGAGCGAAGCCGGTTAGCTGCGGAATCACCTCAGTCTCGAACCACTCGTCCAGCGCATAGTGAAGGTATACATTGGCGAGTACGGGGCTCAGCACCCCGTCCTGCGGCGTACCTTGGTCCGTCTCAAAATAAACTCCTTCTTCCATTATGCCAGACTTCAGGAATCTGCCGATCAGTTGCAATAACGTCGGATCTGCGATTCTCTGCCTTAGACATTCCATCAATCGCTTGTGATCCACTGTGTCAAAGAACTTCGAGATGTCCATATCAACCACAAAGTTGAGCGGAGCGTTCATGATGATTCGGTCTAATTCGGTTAGAGCATCGTGGCAGTTGAGATTCGGTTATCATAGATTGAATAGACTTCAAATAGGGGATTTTTACTTTCCCTATTTTTCTTTTTTATTTGTACCCACCCCTTTATATCCCTTCTGTGCTAATCATGTGCACTCTCGTGGTTCTCACAACTACGATTTATCTTATCTTCCAGCACCCCATCCGACTCTCTCATCGCCTTTCCCGTATCCCCAAAATGCGTCTTCGCCTCAGACATCTCAGCCATAACCGCATCCAGATCACCCGCCGCCACCAACTCCTGTAACCTCTTAGCACACGCCAAAAACGACTCGTGTATCGTACCCATCTCAAAATTAGTCTGCATCAGTGCGTACAGACGCGGGTCCTGATGCAATATCCGACCCACGAAATCCGTTAAAATCTCGTACATCGGACTCATGAACTTCCGCGACCGTTCAACATCAAACTCGAGCTCCTTTAACGTAACGCCAAACGCAATAAGAACAAAATGTGTCAATCCCAGGATGACCGACATCACCTCGTCATGCTCCTCCGCCGTCAAAATCTCTATCTTCGCACCGTTACGTTCAAATATACCATATACCCACTCGTATAGCGGACCTTTCCTTACAGGCACGAATATAACAGTTTGACCCCGCATACTCCTCGCAGAAGGTCCGTATAACGGATGTGTCCCTAATACTTCCACACCCTCGTTTGTAACCCAGCTCATCAACTCTACCGGCGCTTTCTTCACTGACGTTATGTCCATCAACAACGACCCGTCACGCATCTCGGGTCCTACACGCTCTATTACATCCCCTGTCAGGTCTATGGGCACCGCTAAAAGCAATACGTCAGTATCCACAATCTCTTCTTTTATCGCCATCGTTGAAATGTCCGTATTCAGGAATTGCACACCCAGTTCCTCGGATATCGCTTCAGTTTTCTCGTTTTTATCTACTATCCTAACTTCAGCACCGTTATCTTTGAAAAAAGTGGCAAACCATCGTCCCATACCCCCTGCTCCGCCTAATATCGTGACTCTCATCCTGCATTCACCATTACCTTTACTATTATCATGCTTAAATAGTCATTTCTGTAATAAATTGCAATTATTAAACCACGAGATTAACACAATTTTTTTTCAAGAAAATAAATCACAGGACACAGATTAACGCAGATTGACACAGATCAACAATGTCAAACTCA
>QBUM01000013.1 GCA_013180585.1 Candidatus Methanophagaceae archaeon GoMg2 | reverse complement strand
GATAACAAAAATAGTCGTAGGTATGGACGAAGCGACAACGGAAATATTAGCTGAACTTTACGGCTTGATAACTACGGTATACAAGGCGAAAGACATAAAAACCGCGGAAGCTGCTAAAGTTATTGAGAACATCCAGCGAGATTTGAACATTGCATTGATGAACGAACTTACGCTTATATTTCATAAAATGGGTCTGGATACAAAATCAGTTTTAGAAGCTGCTGGCACGAAATGGAATTTTCATCCTTATAAGCCTGGATTGGTTGGTGGACACTGCATTCCGGTTGACCCCTACTACCTGGTTTATAAGGCAAAGGAACTCGGCTATCATCCTCAAGTTATACTGGCGGGAAGGGCGATAAACGACTATATGCCGAAGCACGTTGCCGAAATGGCGATAAAAGGCTTGAATGAAGTTGGCAAAGTGATAAAAGGCTCGAAAGTGTTGATTATGGGGTTGACTTATAAAGAGAACGTGCCGGATACGCGGGAATCACCGGTAAGAGAAATGGTGAAAGAGTTGAAGGAGTTTGGAGTTGATGTTTACGGTTATGATCCTCTGCTCAGCATAGATGAAATAGAGGGTTTTGGAGTGAATGCTTTGGATTTTTCTTTTAGCACAGGTTTTCTTTTTTCTAAAAAGAAAAAGTGTGTGAAGGTGGATTGTGTTGTTGTGGTAGTGGCGCATGATGTGTTCAAGGAGATGACATTGGAAGCCGTAAAGATGATGATGACCTCGAAAAGAGTGTTGGTTGATGTAAGGGGAATGTTTAATGAGGAAGAGGCAAAGTGCGAAGGGTTCTATTATAAAAGATTGTAAACAAGATTGTCTACGATTGAGTTTAAAGCTAAATGAACACCGTCCAACGAATAGCAAAGAACACCGCGGCATTGTTCGCGGCTCAGGTTGTCGTTTCCATATTAGGTCTTGTATTATCCATCTTCATCGCCCGGAATTTAGGCGATGTCGTTTTCGGTAAATACTCATTTGCTCTTGCGTTCACGGCAATCTTTGCGGTGTTTTCAGATTTAGGATATAACACGCTGCTGATTAGAGAAGTCGCAAGGGATAAATCGCAAGCAAGTAAATACCTAAATAACGTCCTCGGCTTGCGTGCATTGTTGTCGCTTGTGATTTTTGCGTTTATTGTACTAACAATCAATCTAATGGACTATCCCTCAGATACAAAGAATATCGTTTATCTATTTGGCATTTACACACTTGTCGTATCTTTTTCTGCCGTATTTAAGGTAACGTTTCGTGCGTTTGAAAAGATGGTGTATGAAGCAGGCATCACAATAATATCAAACCTGATAAGAGTCTCTTTGGGATTGGTTGTTCTGTTTTTGGGGTATGGTCTATTAGAACTTGCATGGATATTTCTTTTTTCTGGTGTTTTCGATTTTATACTCAGCTTTTTAGTTTGTGGGAAAAGGTTTGTAAAACCGGAGATAGACTTGAATTTTAAATTCTGGAAAAGCACGATAAAAGTTGCGTTGCCTCTCAGTATGTTGTCAATCTTTGGTTTGATATATGTGCGAATAGATACGGTAATGCTCTCTGTAATGAAAGGCGATGCTGTTGTTGGTTGGTATAACGCTGCTTATAGTTTGGTTTTGGCTTTTAAACCTATTCCGCAACTCTTTATGAATGCACTTTTTCCGTTGATGGCAAGTTATTATGTGTCTTCAAAGGATTCGTTGAAAATAATTTATGAAAAGTCGTTTAAATATTTATTCGTTTTAGGCTTGCCTCTTGCCGTGGGAATATCGTTGCTTGCGGATAAGTTTATACTCCTTTTTTATGGTGAGGAATTTTACCCGTCAATCATCGCTCTTCAAATACTTGCATGGGATATCTTGCTACTATTTTTGTATACTTGCACGACATTTGTATTAGTTTCGATAGAAAAACAAAATCAAATGGCAATTATTGCGGGCTGTACTGCTTTAATAAATGTTATTTTAAACCTACTTTTAATTCCATCTTTTAGTTATGCTGGTGCAGCGATAGCTACGATATTTACTGAAGTATTTCTTCTTATTTCATATCTATATTTAAACTCTCGTTGTTCATACAATATTCCCGTTTATAAAATTGTCGTAAAGCCAATTGGTGCGTGTATGGTGATGGGAC
>QBUM01000014.1 GCA_013180585.1 Candidatus Methanophagaceae archaeon GoMg2 | reverse complement strand
GCCTACTGCTCTGCCGTTCTGAGCTACCGGCCCCACATAATATTACACACGAATTTACTTAAAGTTTAGTACATATATATTTGAGCACGCATTTTATGGAATCAATATCACCCCTTCACTACTTCGTCAAGCCTCTGCACGTTAAAAACATCTACACCTATTATTTCCACTCCAATTTCGCCTCCTTCACTACCAATCTCGCGGTATTCTCGTCCTCCTCCTCTATCTCGCTCTTCAGTATAACCAGCCTTTTCTTAAACATCGGTCCGTCCAGCACAAGTGATTCAAATTCCCCACCTTCTCCCGATATGTTCATCTCAACTTTTTTATTTGATTGCACCAACCGGTCAACATCCGCCTCCGTTATCCCCCTTCCAAGCCAGCTCTTGTCCAAACCATACGCACTGATGCCAGAGAAGATAATGTCGAAATTGTTTACCACAAGTCGCATCTCCGTCTCCTGATTGATATGCCACAGAGGCGAGAACACCTTTAGGTTTTCTTCTGCTGCAATCCTTTCTATTCGCTCTTTCTGGTAATTACTCCATAACGCACCTGTTATAACGCCTTCTATGCCGTATTTCACCTTTGATTCCCTTAAAGCCGCTTGCAAGTCTTCCAGTTCCTTCTCTTTCTCGCCTTCTGTCTGTTTAATAACAAGAGGCAGGTCCATAGCTTCTGCTTGCTGCTCCACAAGCTCTACCGCGGGTGTATGGAACATATAAGATGCAGGATTTTTGCTTTTTAATGTGATTAAACATTCCACCGGATAGCCATCCTTTAGCATTAGCCAGAGCGCGTAAGCACTATCCTTACCGGAACTGAAGAGGCAACCTAACTTTATATTCCGCGTGGGATTAAACGTCCTGAGGTACTCTCTCTTGTACCGATACCCACTACCTTTTGTGAGTTTTTCCATTGCTTTGATAACATTTGAGCCATACTGAGCCGCCCGTTTCTTCCTGCTTGCTACTTCCGCCAGTCCGAGGTCCTTTGCTATTTCTCGTAAAATCCGTTTGTCTTCGGCATCTGTCAATTTATACGATGCCGGTAGCTTCAATGCGTAATCCACAAGGTCCAAATCCAAAAATGGCACTCGTAACGAAATACCCTGCGAGTTCGCCACCACTTCGTCCCGGTAAAGGTCCCGATCGTACATTCTTAACAGACCGGATAGACATTCTATGTTCAAATCAGCCATATTCACTCGTTTATGTCTTGCGTATCCTGCGAATATCTCCTCTGCACCAAGTCCCGAAAATACTGTACTGATACCGTCTTCTTTCGCCGCTTCACATGCAATGTACATGGGCAATGCAACGCCCACTTTGACTACATCTGTGTCCTCAACCAACGGAACGACTGTCTTTAGATATTCGTCCACTTCCTCAAGTCGAACTATTTTTAGCTTCAACTTCAAGCCTAAATCCGTAGCTACTCGCTTTGCATACCATAAATCCTCCGCTTCTTTCATTCCAGCCGTTTCTACCGCTACGGTATAACAAACGAAATCCGCACCTGATTCCTTGCATAAGTAAGCAATAAGCGTGGAATCCAACCCCCCGGAAAAGAGCACGCCAAACTTCTCCTTCTGTGGTATTCGCCGCGAAATACTTTCCCGCAGTAAGTCCAGCAATTCTTCCTTTATCTCTTTCTTATTATTCTCTATCTCTGGCAGAACGGAAAAGAACTCTCTTTTATCGAATCTCACCCGGTCTTCGTTGATGCTGTATTTCAAGAGCACCCGTGGGTCAAGCGAGATTGCATGCAGGAACCCCATCGCTTCAAAAGCTTTCTTCTCCGAAGCAAATGCGAATCCATCGGCATGTGTGAAACAAACGGGTTTTACACCTAATATATCACGTGCTATATACAATTCATCCGCCATCCAATACGCAAATGCGTAAGCCCCTTCAATTTTTTTTAGAAACAAAAGATTCGTCAACGAAGTTTGATTAGCAAACTCCCCTTTTTGAACGAGGAAAGTTTCTGTTAATTGCGATAGCACCTCATAACTATTTCTTCCCGCAATATTATACTTTTCCTTTAGCTCATTCAAGTTGTATATTTCTGCATCTGCTACGAACTTGCTCTTTGACCCTTTTATTAAAAGAGAAGCTTTTGATGCCGAGCAGCAGCAGGCGAT
>QBUM01000015.1 GCA_013180585.1 Candidatus Methanophagaceae archaeon GoMg2 | reverse complement strand
ATGCAGGTGGGATGCTATCTGTGGTTGTTGGGTAATTGTGGGACAGCCTCTATAAGAGAAAACAAATTTTTGTTTTTGCTTTTCGTCCTTTTTACAGCCGCTGCTTCTTTAACCAATCTACAGATAGGAGGTGTTTTTGTTGGATTCCGAAAAACAGAATATGTCTTTGTGCAAAATCTCGCAATACTCATTCGAATTGTAATCGTGCCTTTTTTAGTTGCTTTTGGCGCTTTTGGGATCTATGTTTCTTATGGATTGACACCTATTCTTGCTTTCGTTCCTGGTATCTTCTTGATTTTAAAAGTTTATCCTTCTTATAAACCAATTCCTGAGATAAAAAAAGGAGTTGTCAGAGATATTTTTCATTTTTCACTTGGCAATTACCTCGCGAAGATAGGTGAAGAGCTTCCTTTTTATTCTACCAATAATTATATTTTACAACAAGACGAATGTATTTATTTTTCGATACTGAAACAACTGGATTGCCAAAAGTGTGGGGTGCACCACTTACAAAGTTGAACAACTGGCCAAGAATGGTTCAGCTTGCATGGTTGCTGTATGACGAAAATCAGAATCTTGTGTCTGAAGCGAATTATATTATCAAACCAGAGGGATTTATCATTCCCGCCGATGCTTCCAATGTACATGGCATTACAACGAAGAAGGCATTGGAATCAGGAGTCCTTTTAGGAGCAGTCCTGCGTGAATTCTCTGAATTAATTCTTAAGTCAGAAATTATAATCGCACACAACTTGGATTTTGATGATAAAATCGTTGGTGCTGAATTTCTAAGATTGGGGGTTGAGTCAGCTTTGTTTGATAAGCCGAGATTCTGCACAATGAAGAAAACCGCAGAATTATGTCAAATTCCTGGCCCCTATGGATATAAATGGCCAAAATTATCTGAACTGCATTACCATTTGTTCAATAAGGATTTCACGGATGCACATGACGCAGCCGTTGATGTAAAAGCTTGTGCGAAATGTTTTTTCGAACTGATGCGTCTTGGTTTTAAAGTAGACAAAGGATAGCTAATTGCACTACACTGGCTCCGTGCCTTCGGCATTTCGCCCAAATCCTGCTTCGCATGGCTTCAGATACGTTAAACGCCATGCCATGAATATTCTTAATATCTTACCTTCACACCATCTATTTAACCGTTTTTTCGCAATCTTTTTAACTATCCACCCCTGATAGCTTAAAGATGAAAGGAGGGATTAGTATGAAGGGGACCAAATTCCAGTTTAGCATTCCAGAGAAGTTGGAAGAGACTACACCGTTGTTTCAGAGCATATTGGAGCTGATAGTCATGACATTGAAAGTACCGCATCTATCGATAAATGGAGCAGATAAGCTTGGCTTTCTACTTTTGAGCAGTTCAAATCATTATGAACACTTATCTGAGTTGGGAACGATGTTTATTAACGGGAAAATCTCTTTAGAGGACTTCCTTCCTAATTTGCGGTTCAACACCAATATTTCCGATGCAACACTCATCAAAAGGAAAGGAAAACGCATTTACGCAGCAAAGATGTTAAGAAACTACGTATCTGGTGTTAATGAGCGATTACAGGACGTCTTATTAACAGTGAAGCGGTGTGGGGGTCGCAATTACATCTCTCTCTTTAAAATTGTAAATCATAATAAGAGACACCTCAGCAAGCCAAAAGAGCTGGCAAAAATGATTAAAACCGGTAAAATAAAACGTGGAGACTGGTTTATCTATGATGGTGGTTTGAAATCGCGTGAAAACCTGCGAGAAGCAAGAAAGGCGGGTGTAAGGGTGGTGACTAGGTTGAACATCAATTTCGTTGTGCACCGTTTTGGGAAGGCAATCCGGAAGGAAGACATATTAAGCGGTGTTAAGGCGATTAAACGCACGGTAGATGGCGTATCCTATACTATCTACGAATTTAAAAGGTGTATTTGGCAAGGGACGATGGGAAACCTGTTTTTGATTCGTGGTGAGGGGTATAACGATTTTATTCCTCTTTTCACAACCGCTTTGAATAGCAAGCCGGAAACAGTCATACGGAAATATAAAGAGAGATTTTTGATAGAGATTACCAATAAAGAGCTGAAATCATATTTGAACATTGAAGGTAGCTATTTTAGGACAAAAGAGAGCAATTATGGCTTCTATTTCCTCCTTTGTCTG
>QBUM01000016.1 GCA_013180585.1 Candidatus Methanophagaceae archaeon GoMg2 | reverse complement strand
GCCTACTGCTCTGCCGTTCTGAGCTACCGGCCCCACATAATATTACACACGAATTTACTTAAAGTTTAGTACATATATATTTGAGCACGCATTTTATGGAATCAATATCACCCCTTCACTACTTCGTAAAGCCTCTGCACCTTAAAAACATCAACACCTATTAATTCCACTCCAATTTCGCCTCCTTCACTACCAATCTCGCGGTATTCTCGTCCTCCTCCTCTAGCTCGCTCTTCAGTATACCCAGCCTTTTCTTAAACATCGGTCCGTCCAGCACAAGTGATTCAAATTCCCCACCTTCTCCCGATATGTTCATCTCAACTTTTTTATTTGATTGCACCAACCGGTCAACATCCGCCTACTTTATGCCGCTTCCATGCCATCTCTTGTCCTAACCATACGCACTGATGCCAGTGAAGATAATGTCGAATTTGTTTACCACAAGTCGCATCTCCGTCTCCTGATTGATATGCCACAGAGGCGAGAACACCTTTAGGTTTTCTTCTGCTGCAATCCTTTCTATTCGCTCTTTCTGGTAATTACTCCATAACGCACCTGTTATAACGCCTTCTATGCCGTATTTCACCTTTGATTCCCTTAAAGCCGCTTGCAAGTCTTCCAGTTCCTTCTCTTTCTCGCCTTCTGTCTGTTTCATAACAAGAGGCAGGTCAATCGCTTCTGCTTTCTGCTCCACAAGATCAACCCCGGGTGTATGGAACATAAAAGATGCAGGATTTTTGCTTTTTAATGTGATTAAACATTCCACCGGATAGCCATCCTTTAGCATTAGCCAGAGCGCGTAAGCACTATCCTTACCGGAACTGAAGAGGCAACCTAACTTTATATTCCGCGTGGGATAAAAAGTCCTGAGGTACTCTCTCTTGTACCGATACCCACTACCTTTTGTGAGTTTTTCAATTGCTTTGATAACATTTGAGCCATACTGAGCCGACCGTTTCTTCCTGCTTGCTACTTCCGCCAGTCCGAGGTCCTTTGCTATTTCTCGTAAAATCCGTTTGTCTTCGGCATCTGTCAATTTATACGATGCCGGTAGCTTCAATGATTAATCAACAACGTCAAAATCCAAAAATGGCACTCGTAACGAAATACCCTGCGAGTTCGACACCACTTCGTCACGGTAAAGGTCCCGATCGTACATTCTTAACAGACCTGATAGACATTCTATGTTCAAATCAGCCATATTCACTCGTTTATGTCTTGCGTATCCTGCGAATATCTCCTCTGCACCAAGTCCCGAAAATACTGTACTGATACCGTCTTCTTTCGCCGCTTCACATGCAATGTACATGGGCAATGCAACGCCCACTTTGACTACATCTGTGTCCTCAACCAACGGAACGACTGTCTTTAGATATTCGTCCACTTCCTCAAGTCGAACTATTTTTAGCTTCAACTTCAAGCCTAAATCCGTAGCTACTCGCTTTGCATACCATAAATCCTCCGCTTCTTTCATTCCAGCCGTTTCTACCGCTACGGTATAACAAACGAAATCCGCACCTGATTCCTTGCATAAGTAAGCAATAAGCGTGGAATCCAACCCCCCGGAAAAGAGCACGCCAAACTTCTCCTTCTGTGGTATTCGCCGCGAAATACTTTCCCGCAGTAAGTCCAGCAATTCTTCCTTTATCTCTTTCTTATTATTCTCTATCTCTGGCAGAACGGAAAAGAACTCTCTTTTATCGAATCTCACCCGGTCTTCGTTGATGCTGTATTTCAAGAGCACCCGTGGGTCAAGCGAGATTGCATGCAGGAACCCCATCGCTTCAAAAGCTTTCTTCTCCGAAGCAAATGCGAATCCATCGGCATGTGTGAAACAAACGGGTTTTACACCTAATATATCACGTGCTATATACAATTCATCCGCCATCCAATACGCAAATGCGTAAGCCCCTTCAATTTTTTTTAGAATCAAAAGCTTCTCTTTTAATAAAAGGGTCAAAGAGCAAGTTCGTAGCAGATGCAGAAATATACAACTTGAATGAGCTAAAGGAAAAGTATAATATTGCGGGAAGAAATAGTTATGAGGTGCTATCGCAATTAACAGAAACTTTCCTCGTTCAAAAAGGGGAGTTTGCTAATCAAACTTCGTTGACGAATCTTTTGTTTCTAAAAAAAATTGAAGGGGCTTACGCATTTGCGTATTGGATGGCGG
>QBUM01000017.1 GCA_013180585.1 Candidatus Methanophagaceae archaeon GoMg2 | reverse complement strand
GGTTGAAGCTTATTGTGACGAGGTAGGTTGTGACTGCCGGCGAGTATTTTTCAATATATATTCCGAAGAAAGAAACGAAATTGTGGCGGTAATTGCATATGGTTGGGAGAATCGCAAATTTTACGCTGATTGGTTTGGTGATAATGACCCAAAGATCATAGCGGAATTACAAGGTCCGATATTAAATCTAGCCAGTCATCAATCCGAACTTGCACCGATATTCTTGGATAGAATTAAGTACGTTCTGAATGATAGGAATTACGTTGAAAGAATAAAGAGACATTATCGGATGTTCAAGGATCTGATCGAAGAAGAAAATAAGAGTGTAGCACCGATGAAATCAGACAAGAGGGTCAAAATAGGGCGGAACGACCCTTGCCCCTGTGGCAGCGGTAAGAAATATAAGCGATGCTGTATGAATAAGAAAGCATAATTTTATGATTGGCGGATTTGGCCAGCATTTGCTACCGTAAAATCAGCGGTATTCGGGAACTCCCAGTAAATAGTTTAACCATTTTGATAATTATCATAGACACTGATTTCACAGATTTACACAGACGCTACTGCCTTTTACGGATCAAATCAAAATTTAAAAACTACACTACTTTAAATCTGTTTTAATCAGCGTTAATCCGTGTCTAAAAAAATCTTGAAAAATGATGCAGTTCAGGTAAATTATTATTTGTGAGTTCCCTTAGCTCGTATTTTAGAAAGCGGAGTTATCAAGTTAAGGTTGTTTTTCAAATCACAACCAATATGGGTTGTCTTTATATATAACAATATCTATACGATGAAACATGAAACGAAAGCTGTATGTGTTATTGGGTGATGTCATATCCTCTCGCCGCATAGCTGAGCGGGAGAAGTTTCAAAAGAAACTGGAAGCGACATGCCAATACATAAACTCAACATATACCGGTTACATCTATGCAGAATTCAAGATTTTAAAGGGAATAGATGAGATTGGCGGTGTTCTATCAACTATGTCGAAAAGTTATGAACTCATCAACGTTTTATTAGAGAATTTGCATCCCAATTTAATGCGGTTTGTATTAGTCTTTGATTACATAGATACCGCGCTGGAGACTAAGGACATTGCAAAAATGGACGGTCCTGCGTTGCATAAAGCATCTGATCTTATGCACACACTAAAAAAATCGAAGTTGATGTTTGATATGTCTGTTGGTGATAAAGTAGTTGATGCTACTATATCCGGGCAGATCAATTTGATATTAATGTTAAAGAAAACTTGGTCGGTGAAGCAACACCAGATAGTTGAAGAATACGAAAGAACTAAAAATCAATATGAAGTAGCGAAAATTTTAGGGATAACCCAGCAAGCAGTTTCAAAATCGCTTAACCGTTCAATGTGGAAAGAGCTAAAAAGCATCGAAGAGAACCTGAATTATGTACTATCTGAGTATACGCAAAGGCAAAGTCGTGTGGAGTTGTGTTAGATGATCGAAAGTATGAACTGGATTGTAGTTGCTATATTGGTAGTAGGATATTCTGTACTACTTTGTACAAGCGGAATACTGGTAAATTACATTTTGTCCACGATTTAAAAAGAACCTATAAGTAAGAAAATCGGCAAAGAAGCGCGAGATACTGGTTTTGTGGTGGGGAAGTGTGAAAATTTGTTGATACTGACTTTTATGCTTCTGAATGCCTATACCGCGTTAGCTTTAGTATTTGCAGCAAAAACTATAGTCAGTAAAGAAGATATGAGTAAAAATTCCTTGTTTTTCTCGCAGGCACGATGATTAACGTTACTTATTCCATAATGATCGGATTAGTACTAAAAACACTTATGGTGCTCATTTAGTTATTTTCCAAGGAAAGAACCTTAACAGGCAATATCAGACACCATGAACCCCATAACGCTGGAAATACTGAAGAACGCATTCACCGCAATACCAGAAGAGATGGGTGCGGCACTAAAACGAACCGCATACTCGCCGAATATAAAAGAGCGGCTGGACGCCTCATGTGCCATCTTTGAAGTTGAGGGCAGGACCAGAAGAAGAGTTAGTCCGCGAATGTCTGTTCCCGGTAAGGAAAGGATATTTTTATAACCCAAACCAATTTATTGAGGAAAGATGGAATAATAATAATAATCTCTTTTTCTATGTCTGTTTTCCTATGCGTTTTTTCGTTATACTTACCATATTTATG
>QBUM01000018.1 GCA_013180585.1 Candidatus Methanophagaceae archaeon GoMg2 | reverse complement strand
GTACATCAGGAATGCAGCGATAAGTGCAGGAGAAGAGCAAGAACTTGCTGTAAAGGGGCATACGGTGCATTTTGACGGCTATTATGATCAAGCAAGGGATAAGAAGAATACTAAGTTCCTGTTGCCGCCTGGTGTTGATTTAGGGCAGGGTATAAACGCAATGGATAGAGAGGAAGGACTAAACGAGATACATGATGTTATGCGTGACATCATGCGTGGGCACCAGTTGTATGTGCTATTTTTCTGTTTGGGGCCTCATAATTCAGAATTCTCGATACCTGCGGTTCAACTCACCGATTCCGGCTATGTAGCGCATTCGGAGAACCTGCTGTACAGGCAGGGCTATGGCGAGTTCGTGAGAGGCGGTAAATCTACACGGTACTTCAAGTTTGTGCATTCAGCAGGTGCGCTGGACGAGCGGAATACCTCCAGTAACTTAGCTAAGCGCAGGATTTATATTGATCTCGAAGCAGAGACGGTATATAGTGCAAATACGCAGTATGGTGGTAATACCATCGGCTTGAAGAAATTAGCGATGCGGCCTGCAATAAATCGTGCATCAAGAGAAGGCTGGCTGACTGAGCATATGTTTATCATGGGCGTGCATGGTCCCTCTGATCGGGTAACGTACTTTACAGGCGCGTATCCTTCGCTCTGTGGAAAGACATCAACGTCCATGCTGCCGGGAGAAAGTATAGTTGGCGATGATATAGCGTATTTAAGGGAAAAGGGCGGGCTGATACACGCAGTCAACCCGGAAAAGGGCATATTTGGGATTATACAAGGTGTCAACTCTATAGACGACACCATTATATGGAACATACTCCATTCACCATGTGAGATTATATTCTCCAATGTTCTGGTTACGGAAGAAAAAAGAGTCTTCTGGATTGGCAAGGACGAAGAAGAGCCACAACGTGGTTTTCATCATTCTGGTGAATGGGAGCAAGGAAAGAAAGATGAAGATGGTCAAGAAATTTCTCTCTCGCATCCAAATGCACGGTTCACGCTTGATATGAGTAGCCTGGAGAATGTGGACTCCCGGCTTGATGATCCAGAAGGCGTTGTTGTAGGTGGAATAATCTATGGAGGACGGGATTCCGAGACGAAAGTACCTGTGGAGCAATCCTTCGACTGGGTGCATGGCGTTATCATCATGGGTGCCGGACTGGAGTCGGAAACGACCGCCGCGACACTAGGTAAAGAAGGGGAACGAAAGGTCAATCCTATGTCAAACTTAGATTTCCTTTCCATACCTATAGGTAGATATATAGAAACACATCTGGCTTTTGGCGCTAAATTGAAGAATGCACCACCCATATACTCCGCGAACTATTTCCTGCGAGATTCTGAGGGTAATTTCACGAATGATAAAACTGATAAGGCAGTGTGGCTCAAATGGATGGAGCTGCGGTCGCACGCAGAAGTAGAAGCAATAAAAACACCTACGGGACTGATACCGAAGTACGAGGACCTTAAGAGGTTGTTCCAAAAGGGACTCAACAAAGACTATTCCAAAGAAGATTACAAAAACCAGTTTACGGTTAGAGTAGCAGAAAATTTAGCAAAGCTCGACCGAGTGGAGGCGTTCTACAGGACAAAAGTTAATGATACACCGCAAATCGTTTTTGACGTGTTTGAGGAGCAAAGGCAAAGGCTAATCAAGGCAAGAGAGGAATACGGGGATTACATAGTACCCGCTAAATTTGAGTAATACTTTCGCGCCTCTCACTACAAACCGTCAAACAAACAACCTTGGAACCATCTAAAACAAGTTAGCTACTCAAATCTACTCGCGGCTTTCCCGCCTCCAAAAACGTTTCTGCTATTCCATGGCCCAGTTCTTCCAAATAAGCCAAAGAACGATTCAAAAGGCGACTTCTTTCCATATTCCACCATTTTTGGCTTACCTTCGATCCCTGCCAGCTCCGCTGCGAGGTCAATAGCATCCTGAAAATTCCCCAACTCATCTACCAAACCCAGCTCTTTTGCCTGTTTGCCCGTGAATATTCGACCATCGGCAAGTTCTAAGACCTCGCTCTCGTTCATCTGCCGACCTTCCGCTACTGCGAGAACAAACTGTGAATATACGTCATCAATCATTTCCTGAATGATTTGGCGCTCTTCCTCTGAAATGCTGGTTTTGATGGGTTTTGCTACGCTTCCAAACATATTCCAGGCTCCAA
>QBUM01000019.1 GCA_013180585.1 Candidatus Methanophagaceae archaeon GoMg2 | reverse complement strand
TAAGCGTGGGTTTAATTCGTGAAATAATCAATGAAATAGGTATTTCAAGAGAGGAATGGTTAAGGCTTTAGCCATAGGATTTGGAATATAATGGAAAAAAAATCGGTTATTATCCAGGTAAATAACGAAACAAAAAAAATGGTTAGAGAATTTGGTCAAGGAATTTGATAATGATGTTAATGCGAAAGGAGGGATGATACAATGAACATAACCATTATTTTACTTTACGTTCTTACGTTATTGCTTATATGGCAGTTCGTGGGCTATCCTTCGTTGATGGCTATCGTTGCACTGAAATCAAAGCAAAAAAAGAAAGATTGTTCTTTCCACAGCCGTTTGTTTCTATATTATCGTGCCGACATATAACGAAGAGAAAGTTTAGAGAAAAGAATAAAACATATATGGCGAAAACAGTAAAAAAATGATAGAAGGAAAAAATGAAAATGGTTGAAGAGGGAGAACTTGTTGAAAGACTCGCTCCGCTAATAGAGGAGAGAATAAGATATAAAATAGTGAGAAGCATCATTGATGCCCTGGAGGAACAGTTCTATCCGCCGGAGGAGATGTTCCGGGCAGAATTTGTGAAGCGGGTGGAAGAGGCGGAGAAAAGAGTGAAAGAAGGGAAAAGTAAGCGCTATAACTATGATGAATTCAAGAAAGAATTTTTAGCTGAAGTGTGATGGGCCAGCCATATGACATAGAAATTGGAGATAGACTAAATAAGGAACTGGAGAAGTTAGAAAAGAAAGACAAATCAGTTTATAGTGCCATAATAAAGAAGATGCTTCGAATTGCAGAGAGGCCTTATCTTGGAAAAACTCTTAAGGGTGTGCTTAAAGGTAAAAGAAGGGTACACATAGGCTCTTTTGTAATGATTTATGGGATAGATGAAAAAGACCGTAAGGTAATCTTCTTAGAGTTTACACACCATGATGAGGCGTACAAACAATAGAATTAGTTGAAGCGAGCTGATCAAATGAATACAATTGTTGTCTTGCTGTATTTACTTTCTTTCTTACTCATCTGGCAGTTCGTTGGGTATCCGTCGTTAATTGGTATTGTTGTGCTGAAATCAAAGCAGGTAAATAAAGATTATTCTTTCCTGCCGTTTGTAGCTTTTAATGTATTGACGTATAACGAAGAGAAAGTAATAGAGAAGAGAATATTAAGGGATAATCATTTATGAGATATAGAAGCCAAAAAGGAGCGCAAAACATGGAAAAGTCAAGAATAATAATCCCAGGTGGGGCAGGTTTTGTAGGCCGGAATCTGGTACGAGTACTCAAATCCGAGAATTATGATATGAAAGAAGTGACGGTTTTAGATAATGACAAAAGTAATTTAGAATATGTGAAAAAATACGGCGTAAAAGCAAGATGCGTGGATTTAGCAGAAAAAGGCGATTGGTATGGCGAATTCACGGGTAAAGAAATAGTTATTAATCTGGCAGCACAAATCTCTTCGCCGGAAGATGAACCGTTTTACAGGAATAATGTATTAGCCACGATAAACGTACTTGAAGCTGCTAAGAACGCAGACGCAAAAAGAATCATACATTTCAGCTCGGCGGCTGTTCTTTCTGTAAGGAAAGATGAATATGCACGGACTAAGTTAGAAGGCGAAGAGCTTGTTAAAAATAGCGGGCTTGAATACTGCATATTACAGCCGTCTATTATGTACGGTCCCACGGACACCAAAAATATCGGGTTTCTTATTGACTTCGCACGTAAAGTTCCGTGTTTTCCGATTCCGGGTCATGGTAAATGGCCCCGGCAGCCGATTTATATTGATAACGTCTGCGGTTTAGTTATTACAATGATGAAACAATTCCCGCAGAATAAAGTTTTCAGTATTAATGGAAAGGACGTTATCTATTTCAAGGATATGATAAAGATCGTTTTGAAACAGTTGGGTGGGTTCAAGTTCAGAGTATTTCTGCCGGTATGGTTATTCAAATTTCTTATGATAAGTTATCAGAAATTGAGCGGTAAAGAGCAGTTTACAGCGGACCAGGTGGAATCTTTAACTGCGGGTGAGGTGTTTCCTGAATATGCGTGGTGGGATGAGTTCGGTATTGATATAACCGGCTTTGAGGAGGGAGTTAAGAAGATGCTGGAGTGCGATTAAATAAAAATTGCATACATTTATATGGGTATAGTGAAAACATAAGACATAGGAGATGCCGGGAATGAAAA
>QBUM01000020.1 GCA_013180585.1 Candidatus Methanophagaceae archaeon GoMg2 | reverse complement strand
TCTAAATCTATCGAATTAACTCCTGAGAATGCTGATGCTTGGTTCAATAAAGGAAGTGCACACCTCAACATATCAACGCGGGATTTTGAGAGCAACAACTATGGAAACGCCTTAGAAAATCTGAATTCTGCTATAAATGCTCTCGATAGCTTTAGCAATCTCTCGAAAGATAAAGAAGAAGCAATGGAGGGGATAAAAGAATCCCTTACGGAGTTCGTGAAGGAGCTGATAGATGCTAAAAATATTGAAGCTGTGGAAACATCTTTGAACACCATATTTGAAAAGAAGAATGAGCTTAAAGCGCTGTTCGAGCCAATTTCCATTGCGGTAGAAATCGTAAAGAGCAAAGATGTCCGCAAATTTTATGACCTTCAAGTAGAAATGCGAGAAGTAGTAGCGGACATAGTAAAAAAGCTTACAGGTTCAGAAGAGCTATTACCAGAGGAGTATAAGGGTAGATAGAAAGAAAAGCATGAGTTAAACTCCTTTTAAGCTCACACGATTGCACTGCGTATCGCAAGAAACCTTTTCTATCAAATTTTAAGAAAGTGTAATCAGCAAACTTTTAGGAAAAGTTTGACAAAAAATGCTGCGCAAGCTTCGTGGAAAGAAAAGCTTTTCCAACAACTTTTTTAGCTTCGGTAAAAACCTTGACTAAAAACGTTGTTTTTCTTTTAGCACAGGTTTTTTGTATAAGGGGCCATACCCTCCGTATCAACCCACCCATCCAAAGGGAATGTTTTTGGATCAAACCTTTTTTAAAGGTTTGTTATCACGCACCCAGAATCAAATCCAACAGACTCTTCCTATCCACCTCTGCACGAGTTCTCCATCCAATAAACAATGCCTTATCCTCCTCGCCCAGATACCCCTGCTTGATATACCGGTCCAGAGCGAACAAAACCCTATGCTTAGGAAACTTCGCACTCAAAAATACCTCAACCGCTTTCCTTGGCGCTTTACCCTGCTTCGAGATGACATACGCTAAAGTAGCAGACAGCATTCCAACCTCATCTATCCTTGTACCAGAAGCTTTCTCAATCAGAGGGTCTTTTAGCACAATCATAAACCTATCACTTTCTGCTTTCTCTTCATCCCCTCTTTTATCGTCGCGTAACCGTTTCACTTCCATTCCCAGCTTGTCGAGCCCCGAATCCAAAACCCCGATTACATCCACGTAATCATCACCCAATGCTTTTTTGAGTTCCCAACCTTTAACACCGGGAATTCTGTGCTGCCGGAAGAATAATAACTGGGCTGCCTTCTTTACCTTCCTTTCTGCTCTTGCTCTTGACTCCTCTTCTGTCTCCATCTTAACCAATCCTCGTAGCTTATCGCAATCGGGATAGACCGGACCTCGCCAGCTATTGCACTACTGCGGGGATAAATAAAAATTGTCTCTTCTAAGGGGTCTATATCGAGCTCCGCCTTCACTTCGCTTACCAGATAACTCGTAAGATACGCCCTTCTTACACTATCCCCAAATTCCTCGTCATAAATAAAATCATGATATTCGGTTCTGCCTCGTTCCTCAAGGTCTTTTAAAATCGCTTTTAGCGAATCATCAAACTTTTCCCGGGATAATATATTCATGTCCATTAAATCATCAAAGTCGAACGTAGATGAGTCTGGAGTTACCGCATCCGGAAATTCCGCCCCCCTTTCACTGAAGGGTAATAGAGCGTTCCAATAATCCAGTCCCTCTTTCAACCTCTTTGGTGTAAGCCGGTCCATTGATACAACAGGATGCCAGGATTTAAAGAATGCGTCTGCTAACTGAGCAGGCTCCAGCATTTTTAGTTTGAGTTCCATCAAAGCAGGGTCTATATAAAATGACGAAGAACGGTCTCTTATCCATTCACTCTGCAGTTCGATTATCTTTGTCAGTTCGGAAATCGCCTCTGCGTCCAAAAGGAGGTCGTCCCTGCTCTTCCATTTTTTGAGATACTCTTTCAGCGTTTCCAGAACCTTCTTGACGTTTAAATCAAAAGGGTCCGTGCCCTCTTCCTGTATAGTCTTGCAGAAGTTTATCTGGCGGAATAACTCATCGGGTTTCATTTAATTGGTTTTATGTAGATAAACTATAATATTTGTAGTTGTATAGCTAATCTAAAAAACCACGAGATTCCACAAGATTAGCACAAGAATTGTGGGTTAGCAGGGAATAAAAAACCAATAGAGTGCTTACGCCTGATCCATATTAATATTTCTCGTGTAAATCTGTGTAATCT
>QBUM01000021.1 GCA_013180585.1 Candidatus Methanophagaceae archaeon GoMg2 | reverse complement strand
TCAAACCCGGCTACTGCACCTATACTTTCTCTACCCTCTTGTAAAACGTCTCCTTAATCAGGCTAAGTTCACCGCTTGCAACCACCAGTTTGAGTTCGTTCGTATAACCGCCTACCAAAACCTCGAATGCACCCCTCGCCTTCTCGCCGTGATGCCTGATATCCTCATCACGAAGTCGTTCGAATCTACGCTGGCTCATTCCACCTTTTGTATGCTTCTCTTTCACACTACTGCGGACTGTCTTGTAATCAATGACCGCTTCTCGATCCGATACTACGATAAAGGTCTCCCCTGCGTGCGCCACTACGACGCAAATACTACGGTAAAAGTCCAGTAGTTCTTGCACCTGCCTGGTATCAAAGCTATAATCGAGTTTCCAGTTGGTTTCACGTATCGGAAACGGTGGTGACAAAATCAGCGAATCCCGAGCCATCCTTTTCATATCATAGAAGAGCACCATACCGGTCGGTGATTTGATCTTAGCCATCGCGTATTTGACCGTTTCGTCGAGGTCTATCGTCCGTTCCAGTTCATCCAGGTCGCTGATTGTTTCGTCCGGGCGTAGATATGCCGTGAGAAGGTCTTCATTCCTCGACCTGACAGAGCCTATTTGGAACATCAAGTCAGAAGTTCGCGCATTCGTTAACGTTATAGTTTTTTTGCCGCTTGGTTCCGCAGCACTTTGCTCCTTCTGAATCGGGTTTTTACGCTCCCGTTCGATAGCTTCTATCTTATTCTCCGCTTTCTTCAATGCCAGGTCCGTCTCCTGTTTTTCGGATACCGCCTTTTTTGCTCGCACCGTCTGTTTCGATAAGCGTTCCGCCAACGATTTGTTCTCATATTCAAGCTCGTTTATACGTGTTTGCAATCGTTCAATCTGTAATTCATGCTCTTTCCGTTTGAACAACCCCCCGAACATTTTTCAGCGCTCTTTTACGTTGCACTCTTCTAAAAGACTGTGAATCAACAAATCATTCTCCTCATCCGTCCTCACCGAGAACCTTACATGAGAAGGCAGCCCAAAGGAAGTGCAGTCCCGTACCACAACTCCATGCTTCAAAAGCTCCTGCTTCTTCTTGCCCGCATCGCCCACATCAAGAATATATAAATTCGCATCCGAATGTATGGCAAGCTCATTCTCTATACGTTCCTTACTCCGTTCTATCTTCTCTATCGTCGCCTTAAGAAAAATGTCACCTTCCGCCCCCATTACCGCCGTACCTATGCTATCCGCAAACACACTCACACCCCAGGGTGCTTTTATCTTCCGCAGTGTCTTTATAGCCCCCTCCGAGCCGATGGCATAGCCTATTCTCACGCCCGGTATCGCGAACGATTTCGTTAATGACCGTAAGATGAGCAAATTCTGTGTAGAAGATATACAACTGTGCGAAGAGAAAGCAGCTCTTACAAAATCCACGTACGCTTCGTCAAGCACCAATAAAGCATCTATCCGTTCCGCTGCTTCTATTAGCTGCTCCAATTCTTCTTTACCGAGATATTGCCCCGTTGGATTATTCGGGTTGCAAAGAAATACCACATCTTCTGGCTGCATCTCATCTACTATCAGCTCTGGCAGGATTCGCAGTCCTGGCATTTCTATACGCTTGACCTCGGCGCCTATCACCCTCGCTGCTATTTCGTATTCGCCATAAGTATGTTTCAGCATCAATACACGAGTCTTCGCAAATGAGTATGCCACGAGCTGTATGAGTTCCGAAACGCCAGCTCCTACCAGTACTTCCTCTTCTCGGCATCCAATTTTTTTCGATATTTTCGCTCTTAACTCGCTACATTCGTTATCCGGGTACCGCCCCAGTCCCTCTATCGCCGCCTTTATCGCATCGAAGACAAAATCCGGTGGTCCATAAGGGTTTAAATTTGTACTGAAGTCTAATATCTTGCCCTTCGCCACCTGTTCCCGTTTTCCACCATGCTCACAAACGCTTAGACTATATAGCTGAGCTCTTGGTTTTACCACTTTTATCCCCTGATTTTCTGTATTTGACTGTATATTTACGCCCGTCTCTATAAAAGGTTAGAGCAGGAAAAAGGAATACCCCTGAGTTAGTCCGCATAAAATTTTTTAGTCCCTGTTTTTACCGCGGGTAAAAGGGCCGTGTAAGAACCGATGTAATCTTGTGGTCACAAAAAAGAACATAGGTGTTTAGCTAAAACCACAGATTACACAGATTTTCACGAGAAGATAATACTCTGGATCCTGCTTAAGT
>QBUM01000022.1 GCA_013180585.1 Candidatus Methanophagaceae archaeon GoMg2 | reverse complement strand
CTTCCGGCTCCACCTTGCACTCCTTCGCTATTTTCGCTGTCACTTCTTCATCCGGTATCGCACTACTCTCAAGGACTAATACCGCTTCGGGCGCATCGTCTTCGTATCCTATCTTTTCATACAGCTCCTTTGGATTTAGGGAAAGAGCCCTTGCAGGTCCCGAACCCATACCGAAGAACTTCTTCACCGCGATTCGCCAGCCCGCAAATTGCGATGCCATACAGGCGATTACCGGATGGTCGGTGGTTAGCTCTATCGCGGGGCAGGAGAATTTCCCGAGGTCAAAACTGCAGAATTTCATATCCGCAAGGTCCGCCATGCATATCCGCGACACGTATAACCCCGCTTCAAATCCCCCTTCTTCTTCCACGCCGGCGTCTATTATCGTGGTCCCGTTATCCTGCTCCAGTATAGCTACTTGCAACTCCTCCGAATTGTCCATCATTTCCTCAAATACGTCTATTCCATACTCATTTACGCTTATCATTACCTACTCTCACCTTCGCTATTCACAATACCATGCCTGTATTTATAATGATATGATTTATCGTAAATCGAAAAGCATAAAGACCAAAGACTTTAAGAAGTGCCCCTTTCTTAGGTATAATATGCTATGCCCGAAACGATTTTTGAGCCAAGAACAAGGACAAAAACATTGGAAGAGGTAATATATCCTGCTATTCTCCACTCAATGTGGCAGACCGAGGCTAAAATTTGTGCTATGTACCGGCATAAAATCAGAAGCGAAAAGAGCGGATTATGTTGGAAGAAGATTTGATTGATCTTGAGCGGAAATTAGCGGCAGAACCCGATTCGCAGGTAAAGGCAGACATAGCAGCGGATATAGAAAGAGTAAGAGAACTCTTGATCGGAGAATAAGAGATGAGGGAAGCAACGCATCTACGGAAATTCATTCAATGGAAACTGATTATGGTTTATTTAGTCGCAATTCTGTGCTTGACTGTTGTGCTGGCAACGGCAATCGGGCCTGTTTATATATCGCCACAGGAAATAGTCGCTTTGATAGGCAGCAAACTTCAGCTCTGCGAAGCGCCTTCTTCCGTGATTGATATAATCATCTTTGATGTTCGGCTGCCGCGGACATTTCTGGCGATACTGGTAGGAATCGCACTTGCAACCGCGGGGACTACGTTGCAGGGTCTATTTAAAAATCCAATGGCAGACCCATACGTAATAGGAATATCATCGGGAGCCGCGGTTGGCGCTGCTCTTTCTTTTACTGTTCTCCCTCAGTTCTTCGCGATTTACACTACGCCGTTTATGGCTTTCTTAGGTGCTATGTTCGCAACATTCCTTGTCTATAATCTTGCAAAGGTGGGCGGAAGAATACCAATAGACACTTTACTGCTAACCGGGCTAGCAATTAGCCTGTTTTTTTCCGCTTTTTTATCATTCATGATGTATCGAGCTGGTCACGATCTAAACCGACTCTTTTTCTGGCTGATGGGCAGTTTCCGTATTGCGGACTGGACAGATGTGGCAATAACGGTTTTGCCTATTACCGTCTGTAGCTTCTTGATTTACCTCTTCGCAAAGGACCTGAACGCAATGCTGCTCGGCGAGGAATCCGCGCAGACATTGGGTATAAACGTGGAAAACGTGAAAAAAATACTTTTGGTGCTCGCAGCAGTCATAACAGCAGCCGCGGTCGCCTTCGCGGGAACTATTGGCTTTGTCGGCTTGATAATCCCGCACATTACGCGAATCCTCGTGGGACCTGACCACCGCATACTTTTTCCTGCTTCCGCATTGGTAGGCGGTATTTTTCTTGTCTGGGCGGATACATTGGCTTGTGTGTTGGGTGAGATTCCAGTAGGCATAATCACAGCATTCTTCGGTGCTCCTTTCTTTATCTATCTACTCAGGAAAAGGAAAACCGGCTATTATTAAGGATAACAGAGCAAAAGAGTTTTTGTATTTGTACAGCAAGGGTAAAACCACGAGATTTCACGAGATTAGCACAACACTTTTTCTTTTTCAGAAAAAGAAAACCTGTGCTAAAAGAAAAACGCAAATAAGTTCTTTTGGTCGAGTTTTTCTTTCCGCGAAGTAGCGAAGCATTTTTGGTCAAACTTCTTCTAAAAGTTTGTTGATAAAACTTTCTCGTGAAAATCTGTGTAATCGGCGGTTAGCTAAACAAATACGGGTTTTTACACGAACTCGGCAGCGCCCCGGCACAAGAAATAAAGTGCAACATGCTCAGGGAGTGTAGCAATTTCGCCTT
>QBUM01000229.1 GCA_013180585.1 Candidatus Methanophagaceae archaeon GoMg2 | reverse complement strand
ATATTACCATCTCAAAGGGGAGCTTGACTGCGAGTATCGTGCATCCGCGAGAAGTGATAAAAGAGGCGATAAAGGAATCCGCAGCGGCTGTTATATTTGTGCATAATCATCCAAGTGGCGAGCCGAAGCCGAGTGAGGAGGATATTGAAATAACGAATCGGTTGGTTCAAGCATGTGATTTGGTGGGTATAAGGGCTCTGGACCATATTATTATAGGTGGTGATGGTTATATGAGTTTTGTTGATGCAGGGTTGATGAAGGAGGGGTGAAATGGCAAGAGAATTTAAAACAACAGAAGACGTAATAGCAGCAGGCAAAGAAAAGAAACTTATAACGATACGGGGAGGAAGAATAACTTACGAAGGCACAAAGGAGAAAAAAACGTATCAATTTACCGATCCCGAAGAGCCAGTTAGAGCACGAGTCTATGTCGAACTAATTGACAAATACAAATATCCCGCGAATAGGATAGAAATGGAAGTTTATCCACCAAGCAGAGCGCCTCCTTATCCTGCTGATGTGGTGGTTTATGAGGATGATGAGCATGAAAAGGTGTTCATCGTTGTTGAGGCAAAGGCAGACTCTTCTGAGAGGAATATTGAGATAGCTAAAAGAGAGGGATTGGGTAATGCTAACCTCTTAAACACAAAGTATTTACTTCTCGTTTGTGGAGAGGAAGAATTATCCTATGATGTTTCAAGCAAACCGTCTCTCAGTTCATTGGAGAAACACATAATATCTCAGATACCCCCAAAATATGGTAAATTACCAAAATACAAGTTTAAAAAAGAGCGTGAAAAATCGTTCTTTGATCTTAGGTATGCCAGCTTGAATGAACTAAATAACAAATTCCAACGATGCCATAATGAAATATGGGAAGGTGGAAAGAGAGATCCCGCAGTCTCCTTCGATGAGATGAGTAAGCTGATGTTTTCTAAGATATATGATGAACGATTTACAGTATTTGGGGATTATTATAAGTACCAAATTGGCAGCCATGAGTCACCTTCTGTGATCGCTGAGAGAGCTAAAGAGTTGTATAAAGAGGCTCAACGGAATGAGCCAGATGTATTTAAAGCACCCATAGAACTCTCTGATGATATGGTATTTAGAATCGTGGAGATCTTACAGGATATATCCTTAGCAAAGACTGATTTGGATTCAAAAGGCAGGGCATTCGAGAAATTTTTGGGAAAATTCTTCAGGGGCGAGTATGGCCAATATTTCACCCCGAGGCAGATTGTGGAATTTATGGTTAAGATGCTTGCGCCTAACGCAAGAGATTTAGTAATAGATCCTGCTTGTGGTTCTGGAGGGTTTCTACTTTATTCATTAAATTTGGTTCGGGAAAGGGTCAATAAGGATTATGAAGGAGATCAGGACACAATAAAAGACATAATTTGGCGATTTGCAAACAAACAGATCTTTGGTATAGAGATCAACGACCGCATAGCAAGGGTTGCCATGATGGATATGGTAATCCATGAAGATGGCCATAGTAACATCGAATGTGCCAATGCCTTACAACATTTTGAAGATTTTGATCCAAGACGAGATATAAAGCCCAACAAGTATGATTTTGTCTTCACAAATCCACCTTTTGGTGCTGTAGAGAAGGATCAAAAGATATTAGAGCTATACGAATTGGGTTCTAAAAATAGAAAGCGAAAGAGCCAGAAAACCGAGATTCTGTTCATTGAAAGATGTCTTAATCTCCTGAGAATCGGTGGAAAGATGGGCATCGTTCTACCTGATGGCATCCTCACCAATTCGTCGTTAAAATATGTTCGGGACTTTATAGAAGCGAATGCCAGGATCTTAGCGGTCGTTTCACTTCCACAGCAGACCTTTGTGCCAAGCGGTTCAGGAGTTAAAGCATCTCTGTTATTCCTGCAGAAGAAGAGGGAAGGTGAAGAGTTTGGGGATTATCCTATTTTTATGGTTATTGCTGAGCATGTGGGATACGATGCAACCGGGAGGTCAGATAAGAACGATTTTCCGAATGTTTTGGAAGATTGGAGGAGGTTTAAAGATGATAAAAGGGATTTTAGTAATGCCCCGCGTGCCTTTGCGGTGATGCGGGGCGAGTTGGAGGGGCGGATTGACCCACGCTACTATAAACCTTCTTATCTATCCATTATAAGTGAAATAGAAGGGAAATGCGAGTTAAAAACTTTAAAGGAAATTTCGGCTTCAATTAATAGTGGAGCAACACCTTTAGCAAAAGGGGATGCTTATGTTGAAAAAGACAGAGGCATTCCATTCATAAGAAGTGGAGATTTAACTGAAGAAAATATCATAAACTATGATGAGGTGCTGCACCTCAAAAGAGAAATCCACGACAAAGCACTAAAGAGGTCAAAACTCAGAAAAAATGACTTATTAATTGCAATAGTTGGAGCAACCATAGGAAAAGTTTCTATTTTTACCGATGAAAGAGAAGCCAATATAAATCAGGCAATTGCCTGTGTGAGACTAAAAGAGGAGACAGTTAATCCTTTTTATGTTCTTCATTTTTTGAGAAATAAATTTGGTCAAGTTCAATTAGACCGCCTTAAAAGACCGGTAGCCCGTGCAAACATCAATTTAGAAGAAGTTGGAGAAATCAAAATTCCAATTCCATCACGTCCAATACAAGGCCGCATTGCGAAAATAATGGACGAAGCCTACAAGCGGAGAAAGGAGCAGTTAAAAGTGGCTGAAGATTTACTTGCTGGGATAAACGATTTTGTTTTGGACAAGCTGGGTATAGAAATTCCTGAAGTTGAAGAGAAGAAGAGCTTTGTTGTTACGCTGAAGGATTTGAAAGAAGGGAAGAGACATGATGTCTTTTATTATCAGCCGAAATTTAAAAAGCTGATGGAAGCAGTTGAAAATAATAAGTATGAAGTTGGAGAATTAGAAGGGGTTATTGGGGATTTTATAAAAGGAAATTTACCAAAACATGAAGATAAAGGGGGAGAGACTAAAATTTTGCAAATAAGAAATATCACATTAAATGGTGATTTTGATTTAACAGATATTTTAACTGCGAAATCTTCTTCTGTCCCAAGAAATACAAAATTAAAGAAAGGTGAGCTGATTTTTGTAATAACAGGGGCCACTATAGGAAAGGTAGCTGTTTTTGATTTAGATGAGGAAGTTTATTTAGGTGGAGACATGGTAAAAACTGATGTTAAAAATGCAAATCCGCTATATCTCTTAAGTGTGCTATTGAGTCCAATAGGACAAATGCAAATAAATCAGCATGTTACAGGGGCAACAAATAAACATTTGTCACCGGAGGAGATAAAATCAATAAAAATACCACTTCCACCAATCGAAATCCAAAACGAAATCGCCGAAGAAATCAAAGGAAGAAGAGAGTTAGCGAAGGAAATGAGAAAAGAGGCGGAAGAAGTGATAAAACTGGCAAAAGAGAAGGTCGAAAAGATGATATTAGGAGAGGAAAATGACCGAAATATCAGAATTCGTTATTGAGTATATCGCAATAAACTCTACCCCGTACCAAGAAATTTTCGCCGATCTCAAAGAGTTTTTCGAGATATTGGATTTAGATTTTGAATCTGAAGTTGATAGTACCCTTCGCGGGTTTTCAAGGGAAAACACAATAACTTTGAATGTTAAATGGTATGAAGGTTCTGAAAACACATTTATTCTTAAATGCAAAGGTGTTGAAGAAGATTTAATTACTTTTAGGGTGAAACTTGAAGAATCCGCAAAAACCTACTTTGATGATATAATACTTGTATTCAACGAAATTGCCCGGAACTACAATACAAAATGCTATGGATATATGCACGATCTAGAAAATGAACTCAGGATGACGATAATTTTTTGTTTAGCTAGACAATACGGGAAAAAATGGTGGAATCAACGAATTCCGTCCGATATAAAAGATGATAAAGGCGAAAGAAAAGGCACTAAGAGCAAAAAAATAGGAGATTTAGAAGAACTACGCCTAAAAGGGCATGATTCAGAGGATTTGCATGAGATATTCTATACGGACTTTCCAGATTTAAAGAAGATTGTTGAGAAAAGAGATAACTGGCGAGAGGTTTTTGGAGATATTTTTGGAAGAACAGAAGTCCTAGTTAAATTAGATGAGTTATATCCTCTTCGGAACATGATAGCGCATAATAGATATTTGACTAAAGAGAATGCTGATACTATGGAACTGTATTATACAAAACTTAGCAGACTAGCGATTATGAAGGGATGGTGAGCAAAACTAAAGGTAGATGATATAAAAAAGTAAAGTCCAATTTTGCTTCATGCACAGGGGGATAAAAAAAAGCCATGATGAATGGCAATAAATTTTCAAAGGAAACAATCATGACCTATGGTGGCAGCCATGAGTATGAAAATGTATTTTCATACCAAACTTTAGAGTATCTCTTCGAGTGTCGAGCAGACAAACCCAATATTTTGAAACGCAAAGAGAGCACCGAGTTGGAAGTCAAAGCGAATTTTAATTGGGGCTATAAAGCAGAATACGGAAAATTATTTTGTTCTCTCGCAAACAACAAAGGGGAATACGTTATTTTTGGGATTAAGGATAAGCCCCATGAATTAGTAGGCCTTCAAAGCGATAATTTTTCAAGATTAGACCCTGCCAAAATAACAGAGTATTTAAATTCACGCTTTTCTCCGACTATCGAATGGGAGTCGTGCGATCACGAAATAGATGGGAAGCACTTTGGAATTATCTATATTTATCCTTCAAAAGAGAAACCTGTAATGTGCATCAATAATGATACAAATGTGATAAAAGAGGGTGAAATTTACTATCGATATTCGGGAGAGACAAAAATTATTAGAGCTACCGACCTTCAAAAAATAATAAACGAAAGAATAGAAGCAGAAAAGAAATCATGGCAGGATATGATATTCCGATTGGCAAAAGATTCGCCTAATAATCTGGCGTTGTTAAATTTGAATGAGGGGACACTTGAAGAAGGTGGAACCAAAGTTCTCATAGATGAAGATTTGATTTCAAAAATAAAGTTCATTAAAGAGGGTAAATTTGTTGAAAAAGGTGGAGAGCCAACATTAAGATTGCTCGGTGACCTTCAACCAATTTCTGGGGCTATATTGCCAACTAAAGAAGTTCTCTCTGGAATTCATAGGGATGATATCTTCAAAGCATTCTTTGAGGGAGAATGTGACAATCCTTTGGGATATCTTAAAGAGCTGGCTTATCAAGCAGCAATATTCTTACCACTATGGTTTTTTGTTAAAAAATCCGGTGAATCCGTAAAGAGCATCATAGAGATTCTAGAAACCTTAAGAGATCCCAAACCTCAAACTAGAGCAAGAATAATTGAAAGATTAAAGAACGACAGAGAAGAAAACTATAAACTTGGAAAAGTTATAAATATAAAAATAGAAAAGGATATTGAATTAAGACATATTGATGAAATTTGTGATGAATATATTAAAGATCGTTCTCTCAAGTCCAATCAATTTGAAAGTGTAAAAAGAAGCGTTTTTTTAAATCTTCTGTGTAATAACCCACAAAAATTGGTAGAGGATTTAGATGAACTAAAATCTGATTTAGTTCGCATTATTGAAGCGATAACGCATATACCAGCAGAGAAAATTAAAGAACATAAATTAGAATATTTCAATCTCTTAAATATGTTGTACGAAATGAATTTGAAAGCTAATATATCGTCAGTTTTTAGAAAGGCTGTGTGTTCGGTTGATCTGAAATTATATAAAAGGGATCAAGATATAGGTTTAAACGATAAGAGAATGGAGTGGGAGGGATAATAATGTCATTAACAGAATCGCATCAAAAAGTAATCCCGGAAATAGTTGAGATAATAAAAAACACCATAAAGGATGATTTAGTCTCCATAATCTTATTTGGAAGTTTCGTTCGTGGCGAATTCACCGAAAAGAGCGATTATGATGTGCTGATAGTAATTAGAGTTTATGAAGATGTAAAATGCAAGAATTATTGGAAAAAGATCAAAGAATTAGTATACGAAGAATTTGAAAGACCGATAGATGCCATCTTTATAGAGGAAAGCGCATTTAAAGACCTAACAAATCCATTCAATTTAGATGTTCTTGCGGATGGAAAGGTAGTCTATGGAAAAGAAGTTCTGGATAAGGATGTATTTAAAAGGTATGGCATCCAACCAATATTAAAAGAGGGCGTTAGAATTGGATGGCGAGTTCCAGCATAAGGAAGAGGCAAGGGCGTTAGCGTATTTGCGAGACGCACTTGGTGATTTAGAACTTGCAGAGAATGCTTTGGAAGCAGAGTTATTTGAAGGCTCCCTTTTCCACAGCCAGCAAGGGATTGAAAAGTGCATGAAAGCGATTTTAGCTTTGTTTGGTATTTTAATAGCAAAAGAGCACAGGATATCAGATTTATTCAGTAAAGAAGTCGAGATTTTCGAAGCGGAAATCAAAGAAAAGTTCAAAAGGCTCCTACCAAGCATTGAGGATATCGAGTGGTATTATATCCCAACAAGATATTCAGTTAGCATTAGCGGTGATATCTACTTGCGAGCTTTTTCAGAAAATGCAGCTATAAACGCATATAAAACTTCCAATACGTTTTTAGAGACCTCTTTTGAGTTAATCGAGTTGAAAATCGGAAAGGAACTCCCTAAGGTAAAAAAGGAACTGCTTGAATATCTAAAGAAGGAATATAAGGATGTTGTTAAGAGCTTGCCTGATAAAGATGAAAGAAGAGACTAAAGAAACAGTGGAAAAAGCAAGAAAAACAATTCGCCTTGTCGCTGACAAGCTAAAAGAAAGTTTTTTCCCAGAGAAAATAATTTTATTTGGTTCTTATGCCGGGGGCTTGCCTGACGAAGACAGCGACATTGACATTTTGGTTAAGGATACCAGAGACACCACATCGCAGAAACGTGAATGCAAGAAAACTTGTTTCATCGCTTAGAAATGGCTACGGACTCGACATATTAGTTATTACACTAGAAGAATTAAAATCGCGGCTTGAGATTGGCGACCAATTTATTCAAGAAATCATTTCACAAGGTGAAGTGTTATATGGCTAAAGAATCTCGTTACTGGAAAGATTGGTTTGATAAAGCCGAGAAGGACTTGCAAAGGGTAGAAAAACGTCTTGAGGACGGCGACATAGAAGATGCCGCGTTTCATTTACAACAAGCTATCGAGAAATATCTGAAAGGATTTTTATTAGCAAAAGGTTGGGAATTTAAGCCCATTCACGATTTGGAACGGCTTTTAGATAATGTCGTTCAGTTTGACAGCGATTTTGAGTGATTTAGGGGGATTTGCGAAGAGGTTAACTTGTATTATACGGAGGAAGGTTATCCTCTCTTCGTTTCTGAGCCAATCAAGGAAGGAGTTGCGGGAGATTTTGAGACGGCTAAGGAATTAGTTAAAAGAATTTTAGAAGAGATGAAATAATGAGTAAAGATGAATATGGAATATAATAACTCACGAGTGAATATTTTTACAAACGAATATGAACTATTGGAAGGCAGCAAATTAGTTCAACAAGTAGCAGACGGCTCGGAACGGTAGTCGTAGGTACATTTATTGATGGGCTATAAGTAGGGGGTATTTTCATCCCTTAGACGGTTGTATTATCTCCTTTACTTCATCAATTCGTATTTGTTTAGCTAACCACAAGATTACACAGATTTTCGCGAGAAAATATGAAGCTTTAAGATATAAGATGCAAGCATAACCGATATCATGTATCCAGTATTAGCTTCTCGTGTTAATCTCGTGGTTTATTTCGCCTCCGCTATACAAATATATCGAGTTTGCTCGCTCTTACTCGACTGATGAATCTATGCGGGGGGCGTGATTCGAACACGCGGACTCCTACGAGACAGGGTCCTAAGCCCTGCGCCTTTTCCAAGCTCAGCAACCCCCGCTTTTCCCCCAACGCAACTTCACTCGAAACTTCCCGATTTTGCTATTCAAACACATCACACGGTGTCACCCCCTATCGTTTCGCGCTTCTCAAAATGCTCCTTCGTCTTCTCTTTATCGCCTGAAATCACGCACATTGTACGATGTTTTTTTGGTTAGTCCCTGCTTCAATCATCATTTCAGGCGCGGCAAAATGCTCTTCTGCATGCGCTTCTCTATGGCATTCTGAACTCAAATAAGTTTCCTTTTTCACCGCATAAAAGCGAATAAAACAGGCAATGTCACAGCCGAAAAAGCTATGCCGCCACTAAATTTTCGCCCTTGTCTGTTACAATCCGGCATGGCGTGGGGAATTTATAACTCGCTCTTCTCAATGCCTCCTTCGCATCATCAAAATTAGAGCCCTCCACCGATACGGTTATTAGCTTCTGTCCCGACTTCACTCTCGCAGCAGTGCTTACTGCTTTTCCAAATGCGTGCCGCATACCACTTGAAACTCGGTCCGCACCAGCACCCGAAGCTATCTTGTTCTCTTTCAGCTTGGGAAGAAGCAGTAGCTACAATTAGACAGAACATCAATTGTTGCATCCTCCTATCCTGTGGACAAAAAAGATTTCCGCTTTTTGAACTCATCTTCGCTCTCAAATTCAAATCGCAAGACCTTATCTTTGAACCTTAACTTCGAATTGTTTTAGGGAACAGATAGCTTACAAATGCCTTATCTAGGTCCATTACCTTCTTAGGGATTTTTTGGGTGTTTTTACATGTCCCCTATATAGGGGCGTATAAGGAACATAATTTATAAAGCTTTTTTTCTTTTATTTTCCGTTAAATGCTAAAATAATGCTTCATAGTACGATTAGGAATTATATGTTCCCTATATTTGGTCGAAGTTAAGGTTTGAACCATGATATTTCCAGATTTGACTGTTTTATCTTATCACAATACCCCTTAAGTGCATTGCACTCTCTAAAATAGTCAAACTTAACAACAATTTCATCAGCAGTCGTTTCTATTGTCGCTGGTCGGTCGAGGAACTTCCTTACGATTGTGCCAACGGTCATTTTGTGATATTTCTTGTCCAAGCTCTCCTTGAACTCACCTATGTTGTTATATGCCAGTGCTTTTATCCACCCGACCAGCATAACCTACTTATCTCGGAACTGCACCTTTTCCGCTTTTGGATTAAGAGGATAGCTCTTTGGAAGTGCATCAAGGCTCAAATCGTGCTTCAATACACGATAGCATAGCTCGTGGTTCTGTCTGCTGCGATATTCGACTAACAGGTCAAATAAAGGTGAAACTTCATCGTTTGTGTATATCGGATAATATCTGTCATTTTCTTTCTTTTCATGCTCATTCAGAAGCAAAATAGTGCGAATATGATTTTTGCAGCCTTTTATCTTTGTCCTCGTGTCAGCGACAAGAATTTTCTTTTTCTGGTCCCAGGGATCGGGATATTCCTTGTATTCCTCTTTAGGTACCTTTTTCCACTGCTCTACCTGCTTACGCTGCCTCACACCCCGAATCAAGAAAATCAAGCCTTCGATTTTACTCAGTCGCGCGATAACAGATCCTTTACACCCTCCTGCGTCCAAGACCAACCTCATTGATTTCGGCTTCACATTGCGTATCAGCTCTTTTACCATCTTGAGAGACGTGTTTGCAAGAGTTGCGTTACCGGGTTGTGGTTTGAAACCCAACAGGCGTTTCTTTGTGAGTTCAAAGATGTAGAATAGTTTGTCTGCTTTCATTGCCTTCCCCCTTGTAGGGTGTTTTGTCCCGGGGATTTTTACTTTTTGTGTCCGTCTGGCGACTACATGCTCATCAATGCTGATTTTGAGGATTTTTCCAACAAACCCTGTTAGAGGCCTAGTTAACTCGTAAAAGAGAAGCACCGAAGGCTTACGACATTTTTTTACCCACCTGAAGATGGTTGTTCTGCTTAAAACATCGTTTCTACTTGTTAAGATAGAAAATCCCGGATCTGAAAGGTCTTCCAGATGGAAAGCCCTCGCTATGCCAAACACAGATAAGAATAACAAAGTTAAGAGGACTTCAACACTCCCGGGTAAACCCTTAAATGCCTGGTTAATTTTCTTCACCAGGTCAGCGATAAATGGAGCTAAAAGCCATCCACCAGCATAGTTCACGTGAACTGACCTCTTTTCCTTCTCCCTTACCAGTTTGAACAGATCTGAGAGATCGTAGTCCTCCAATTCTCTCTCTATTGTCTTCACGGACACTTCAAGCTTGTACTTATCTTTGAGATAAGCCGCTACGTCTTGGAGTGTAGAAAGGGAATGATCAACGATATACTTTACTATCCGTCCGAACATCCGCTTTTTTATCTTCTTCTTTCTCCCTCTTTTCCCCGATCCCTTCGGAAAGTCACCATTTGTGTTCTCAAAGTGATCCTTGATGTTCCTGACTTGTATATCCGTGTAATTGGTGATAGAAGCGACCGTTTTCTGTGGAACGTGACAGACAACAAGAACAGAACCATCACCCACCGTGTCATTCGGGAAGTCGAATTCGACTCTAAAAAATCCCTCGATATCGTTATAATTACTTCTTCCGAGTTTATACATTTCCATAAGAAAAGGTGGGTATTTAAAGAAAATGCTAAAAGCGGATGTCCACTAAATGTTAAGGTGTGTACACTATCTCTTTAATCCTTAAGTTAAAACCGGAAATGGATTTTGTCCAGAGTTTTTGAGATTGCAACAATTGATGAGAATGGATTTCGAGGAATTTTCTACCGATTCCGTAGTTCTCTTGAAATAATAACCGCGGATTTAAAAGCGTTGATCAAAATTTTCGGTAAATGCCAAAACTACGCTAAGGAAGGTAACCTACTTATAGCTATTGAATCTAACGAACTTCCTTTGAGACAGAATTTTGTAAAGGTATACTTGGCTTATCTAGATTTCTCTGCAATTTTCGCTTGCTCCAGTATAGTCTCTACCGAACTCCACTTGAGAACCTATGGTTATCCGTCGTTGGCTATAACTACTGTTTCTCCAGAAAAGGAAGTAGCAAAAGTACTTACATAAATAAAGAAAACAATTGAAAGGGTAGAGTTGTCAAATTAGAAGCTCTGTCTTTTTTTTATTTTTTATCCCCTGCCAACCCTTAATTCTTGTGCTAATCTCGTGGTTTTTTGGATTAGCTATACCACTACGAAGATTTTTTTCTTTAGCTCCGTAACTTTTTATAGAAATAATATCTACTAAGGAGAAGTGACACGTAGATGAAAGAAGCGTTGATAGAAACGGGAAAGAGTCTGGTTGAGGCGTTATTAATTGTCGGTGCGATAATTTTGGTGGCATATGCTGCTACGGGAACGTGGCATATCGGCTTTGCTGTCGAATCGGGAAGCATGGAACCTAATATGCTCATAGGTGATTTGATTTTCGTACAGGCGCCGAACCGTACGCATATAACAACATTAGAAGAGGGAAAAACGCTTGATTATAAGTCATTTGAGAACTATGGTAATGTGATTATATATCGTCCGAATGGTGCATCATCGGCGACACCAATAATACATCGAGCCATGAAGTGGGTGGAAGAAGGAGAATTAATGCCGGGCGGAAAGCCAGCTCCTCACGCGGGATACCTCACAAAAGGGGATCACAATCCAAGCTATGACCAGCAAAGTCTGCAGGTAATGGTAGATGGAGAATGGGCGGTGGTTGAACCGGTGAAGCCCGAATGGGTGATAGCAGTGGCGAAGGTAAGAGTGCCTTACTTAGGGTATCCCTCGCTTATTCTAAAAGATATTTCTCAGAAGATTAAAGGATCCTTTAATAAATACCTCGGGTGACGTAAATGGTGTTAAGCGTGGTTGATAAGGTAAGAGGTTTCTTGTTCAGCCCAGCGAAAACCTTTGACGTTTCTAAGGACGACACACTTGGAAATGCGACTCAGTATTTTATCGCTCTTCTGACGATTTGCGCAGTGCTTAGCGGTGTCGTGGGATGGCGGGACCACGGCGTAACTATGTTCGTTCTGGTATTTATTCTCGGGATAATAGGCGTTTTCATTGGCGGACTCTGGGTACACCTTTGGGTATATCTCCTGGGTGGTAGAAAAGGAATAACGCAGACCTTAAAGGCATTGACGTATGGTGCGACACCGGGCTGTGTATTGGGATGGATTCCAATCGTAGGATTTGTGGCAGTGGTATGGGGTTTTATAGTGCAGACCGTTGGCATAAGGCAACTGCATGGACTGCCTACCAGAAGTGCAGTTCTTGTTTTGGTTCTCGCTATAAGTATTCCCCTGTCGGTGCCATACGCAGCGACTGGTACGTGGCGTATAGGCTTTGCTATCGAATCAGGAAGTATGGCGCCAAATATGCACCCGGGCGATTTGATTATTGTGGTGGCACCACATCGTACGAGTATTGTAACTTACGAAGATGGCAAGATGCGTGATTACGTATCTTTTCACGAGTATGGAGATGTGATTATATATCATCCAAACGGGCTTTCCTCTGCAACGCCATTAATTCACCGTGCAATGTATTGGATAGAAAAAGGAGAAGAAATGCCGGGTGGAATGCCTGCTCCTCATGCGGGATACATCACGAAAGGGGATCACAATCCAAGCTATGACCAGCAAAGTCTGCAGGTAGTGGTAGATGGAGGAAGGGCGGTGGTTGAACCGGTGAAGCCCGAATGGGTGATAGCAGTGGCGAAGGTAAGGGTGCCTTACTTAGGGTATCCTTCTATTATTTTTAATAAAGGTTTTTAATAGAAGGGGTATTAGAAGGAACATGGGACTAAAACCAGGTCGTGCGTACACGAAAGTAACGGGACCTGCAAATGTGCGAAGGGAATACATGGGCGGAGTGCCGGGGAGCAAGATAACGATTTTTGATATGGGGAACTTGAGCAAGGAGTTTCCCATCTCCTTAACCTTAGTTGCGAAAGAAGCGTGTCAAATAAGACACAACGCATTAGAAGCGGCGCGGATCTTTGCTAACAGGTACTTAGTGAAGAATGTTGGGCGTAATAATTTTTACTTGAAGATAAGGGTATATCCACATCATGTGCTGAAAGAGAACAAGATAGCTTCGGGTGCGGGTGCGGACCGAGTTTCAAGCGGTATGCGGCACGCATTTGGAAAAGCAATAAGCACTGCTGCGAGAGTGAAGTCGGGACAGAAGCTAATAACCGTATCGGTGGAGGGCTCTAATTTTGATGATGCGAAGGAGGCATTGAGAAGAGCGAGTTATAAATTCCCCACGCCATGCCGGATTATAACAGACAAGGGCGAAAATTTAGTGGCGGCATAGCTTTTTCGGCTGTGCCTGTATTTTTAGCTTTTTCTCTTATTTGAGCGGTGCTAAATGTAGGAAGCAGAACTATTTTATTACGGGGTAACAGATGAGTTGGAACCTTAACTTCGACCAAATATAGGGAACATATAATTCCTAATCGTACTATGAAGCATTATTTTAGCATTTAATTGAAAATAAAAGAAAAAGCTTTATAAAATCTGTTCCTTATACGCCCCCCCCCCTATAGGGGACATGGAAAAACACACAAAAAATCCCTAAGAAGGGAATGGTCATAGATAAGGCATTTGTAAGCTATCTGTTCCCGAAAACAACTCGAAGTTAAGATTTGAATAGCAGTTTCAGTAAGTGGTGTGCAAAGTTGCGAGGGAAAAGAAGCGGGGGTTACTGAGTTAGGCAAAGGCGCAGGGCTTAGGACCTGGTCTCGTAGGAGTCCGCGTGTTCAAATCACGCTCCCCCCCTTAGAATTGCTCAGTGCTATCACTCTCGCTTAACAGTGGAAATGTGACTCCGCCTTTTGCTCTGCCCAAATTGTTCCCTACGCCTTCGTATGTTCACAAACCGTTATATGCAGTCATGAGTAACGGGCTTAAATATTATATAAAAGCATAAATAAGAAATATCTAAAGAGGGGGCATAAATGGAGGAAGACATAAAAAAAATATTAGGAAATATTGCAGCTCATCAAAAGCATGTAATCGGAGATTCTGAAGAGAGTGTTAAAATAAACTTTATTGTGCCTGTTTTGGAATGCTTTGGACACACAGGCTTAGATTTTGAGTATAAATATAAAGATATAATCATTAAAAGAAGCCTACCTAATTACTCTAAAGTAATAGTAGAAACAAAAAATTATGATAAGGATATTAATAAAGAATTACAGCAACTTGAGAGATACTGTAAGGAAGAGCAGCCATTACTTGGAATAATCGCAAATGGGCATGAAATAAAAATATTCAGTCCCTCCTGGAGGTTTAGGACTCCTTTTCGGAATACTCTAATCTACAGTATAAAACGTGAAAATCTTAACGATGAAAACATTATAAATTCAGTGGAAAAAATACTATCTATCGACAATCTGAAGAGTGGTAAAGCAAAAGACTCCGTAATAGAAAGAGAAAATGAAATAGAAGATGCAGAACAAAAAATAAGAGGAATCAAAGAGAAATTTGAAATTGATGCGGAAGAGTTAAATGATAAAATCGATGATTTAAACAAAAAAATCGAGGTTATTAAGTCACAAATTAACGATTTGAACACACAAATCCATGACGCTAAATTAAATAGAGATGAGCAAATTAGAGGCATATGGGACAAGCTTGGCTTACCTGTACCCGATCTACTTCCAGTAATCCCTCCTGACCCACCTCTCGGTGGCGAACCTCATCAAGCTGGTCAAGCTGGTCAATCTGTTGACATTGTTCTCCCGGAACGAAAGAGAGGTGATGGACCACCCTCATGGAGAAAATTTTATTTGATTCCCCTACCGAAGAGAATCCGTTCCTTCATTCCAGGTTATGAAATAAGAGTTCCGGTAGAAACAGATATAGGGGAACTAGAAATGTATGTTACCGGTGCTCCGGAAGGAACACAAATAGGTGACCCTAGTGCAGGATCGTATATAAAAGGCGTGATTAAGTGGATAAAATCCCACACAGAATTAAGACCCGGCGACATGATAAGATTTACTGTAATAGAGCCACCTCGTCAAAGATATCGCCTCGAAGTTGTAGAAAGGTAAGCGTCCTTACGTGCTTGGGCTATTTGCTCACGGCACTTCGGTCGCTATTGCCCTCAACTTTTGGGGTGTATAACAGAGTATATCTCGTTTTGTGCCTTTGGTAGTATGTCTGAGTAGCTGTCTCGGAAAGTATTGCGTAAAGTTGCGTTGGGAAAAAAGCGGGGGTTGCTGAGTTTGGAAAAGGCGCAGGGCTTAGGACCCTGTCTCGTAGGAGTCCGCGTGTTCGAATCACGCCCCCCGCATAGATTCATCAGTCGAGTAAGAGCGAGCAAACTCGATGACTATACTTGGATAAGCGAAGTAACAACAGAGTTTAGGCGGAACTAAAAAGCGGATATAGAATTGATGAAGTAAAGGAGATAATACAACCGTCTAAGGGATGAAAATATCCCTTACTTATAGCCCATCAATAAATGTACCTACGACTACCGTTCCAAGCCGTCTGCTACTTGTTGAACTAATTTGCTGCCTTCCAAGAGTTTATATTCGTTTGTAAAGATACTCACTCGTGAGTTGTAGCCAGTTTTCATCATAGAACCATTATTTCATCTCCTCTAAAATTCTTTTTACTAATTCCTTAGCCGTCTCCAAATCTCCCGCAACTCCTTCCTTGATTGGCTCAGAAACGAAGAGAGGATAACCTTCCTCCGTATAATAAAAGTTAACCTCTTCGCAAATCCCCCATAAATCGCTCAAAATCGCTGTCAAACTGAACAACATCATCTAAAAGCCTTTCCAAATCGTGAATAGGCTTAAATTTCCAACCTTTTGATAATAAAAGTCCTTTCAGATATTTCTCGATAGCCTGTTGTAAATGAAACGCGGCATCTTCCATGTCGCCGTCCTTAAGATGTTTTTCTACCCTTTGCAAGTTTTCCTCGGCATTATCAAGCCAATCTTTCCAGTAACGAGATTCTTTAGCCATATAAAACTTCACCTCTTGAAATGATTTCTTGAAGAAATTGGTCGCCAATCTCAAGTCGCGATTTCAACTCTTCTGGTGTAATAACTAATATGTCAAGTCCATAGCCCTTTCTAACCGAAGAAACGAGTTTTCTTGCATTCACGTTTCTGCGATGTGGTGTCTTTTCGGTATCCTTAATAACCAAAATGTCAATGTCGCTGTCTTCGTCAGGCAAGTCCCATGCATAAGAACAGAATAAAATTATTTTCTCTGGATTGTAACTCTCTTTTAGTTTGTCAGCGACAATGCGAATTGTTTTTCTTGCTTTTTCCACTGTTTCTTTAGTTTCTTCTTTCATTTGCTTTGTCGCATTTATTCACTTATCCAACCTTTCACCTTCTATCTCGACTTCTGCTTGCTTGATTGCCTCCATAATTTTATCCTCATAATCTGAAACAGACATCTCTCCATTTACAGCAGATATTTCAACTTTTACATTCACCGTTTTGAACATGCTTTTGATGAACGGTATCACTCTCACGATTTCGGATAGTTTACCCGTAGGAACGCCCAATTTCAAGTGGATGGTACGATACTTTTTGCCATACTCCTCCTTTTTAACTCCATCCCCAATTCCCTTTTTAGTGGGAATCACATCATCCTCTGACTTATATTCTTCTTTCTCTGGAGGTGTACACAAATCTGCTCTGATTAAAATTTCACCTTCTGTTAGCTCAGGAGTGCATTCGACTTTGAAATGCCGACATATAGTTTTCCCCTCCTCTACATCACCAAGTCCAAACAATCCTTGCTTGACACCTTCTTTTATGCACGTTTTAAGCACTTCATCGGAAACAATCCTGATCTCGCCAGGCGTTTTAAAGAAGGATTCCAGAATATTCTTTGTTTCAACGTAAACTCTATCTTTGTCTTTGAGATATTTTTCCCTGAGAGACAGAGGTGCAAGTTTTTCGAGGATTTGACCTTCGCTTCTCAACCTTTCGTATATTTCCCTATCTATGGTAGTCTCTGCCCCGTAAGTAGGTATTCCCAAGTCTATTTCTGTAAACTTATCCTTTGAAGGGAGCAGAACAATACGGTATAGATTCCTTAAAAACTCTTTAACTTCATTTTCTGCCTTTTTTATTTTTTCTTTCACTTCTCTTCTTTGCTCAAAGGTTAATCCAATGTTTTTATCCCCTTCTACAAGTTGCCATGCGAGTTTTCTCTTCAAAAAACTCTTAAAGTTTATTCTTTCCGAATTTATGGGATAAAGGAAAATTGGCGTATTACGATAGACTCGTGGACGCTCTCCGTAATTCTCTAACAACTCTTTGCATTTCTCTCCTTTCTGGCTTTGCTCTATGATCAATTTCAGGCTTTTTGTATCAGGAATATCTTTAGAGTTCCCTGGCCAGAGAAATGTTTCAAAATGCTCCCTTTTCAGGTGGTTCGTTAAGAGAGTTTTCTCCGTGACTTTAAGTTCTTCATCGGTTATGTTTTCCATTTTGGTCAAGAGAACGCGATTTAAATTCGGCTGGTTTGTGAAGAATAACTTACCATCGGTTTGGATGTAAAATAAGTGCTCTTTTAATTTCGAGATCGCTTCTACAATTATACTGCTCGGAGTGGAAACATCGGCTGAAGCGAGTTTTATCTCATTAATGGTTCCTCCTCTTTCCGGACCGCCGGAGAAAGAATACATGAAGATAGACGTTGCGGTCTTTATTCCAAAAGAGAAAGGGATATAAGCATCTCCAAGGCTTTTATCCACCTTCTTCGCACCCGCATCATTTGATGTGATGTCCTGGGCAATAACGCTATTATACTCCGGTCCAATGTATCTCAAAAGTTCCCCTTTAATCATACCATTGCTCAAGTCAAAATCGGCTAAAGTGATAAAGGGATTTTTTGACTCTCGCATCGCATACACAACCAAAGAAAGAAGCCGGAGCACGCCTCTCGTTCGCTGAAAATCAGGAAAGGAGCCCCATCTCTTGTATAGCACATCAATAACATCAGGCTGAAAAGGATAACTCTTCATATATCGTTCACGATAACTTGACTTCTCTACGCCTTCCGGCAGCATCTTCTCTCTTTCGGCATACTCTAAAAATTCGGCTATGGTTTCTCTCGCCTCTGCTTCGTTAACACTACTGAAAAGCCTCCTCCTAATCACGGGATATATTTCCTCGTCGTGGACGGGAGTATAAATTTTCTCCATCCTCCCAGACCTCTCCTGGAGTTGGTTGAGCAGTTTTTGATCATGCTCAGCGTAATGCGAGCGGGAAGGATAGGTGTGAATCAGAATGGTTTTGTCAAGAGTCCTCACGGTGTCGGTTAAACGCCGCACGAACGTCAGCACCTGAGAAGCTAACGTCGAATCTTCCACTTTTATTCCTGAAGCTGCAATCACATACTCAAGTATCTCATCCATTAAGATCAGCAGGGGTTGATGTGGTGCAAAAAGTTCTCGTAATGTTTCGCCACCGGGAGAAGTTCTGCCTTTTAATTTCTCCACTTTCCCGGTAAGTTGTAATTCTATTTCCTCCCATAGCGGTATCTCTTTAGGACCAAGGGCAGATCCGTCAATCACCACAACATTTACTCCCCATTCCTTCGCTTTGTGATAAAGAGCGATCAAGGAATGTGTTTTTCCGCCACCAAAGGGTGTTTGAAGTTGAATAATGGGATCGCCACCTTCGCCTTTGAGTCGTTGCTCTGCAATATCCAGGAGATTGTTTAAACCCTCTGTGAAATACGTTTTCCTGAAGAAGATGTTTGAATCGCGATAATCCTCATGCGCTCTGCCTTTATACACCTCCCAGAGATTGGCGGCGAAAACGTCCATTGTAAGCCTGCCTTCAAGTATATCCCTGTGCGGTATGGCAATCGTGGAGAAAGGTTTCATTCAAACAACCTCCTTTGTATAGTTGTTTGTTTTACCTCATTTATTAATCTTTCCTTTCCTGAAAGAAACCCATCAAGAAGCTTCTTCTCTTTGCTTTCCAGCGGTAATGTCTCAGATATTGCTTGGGCAACTCTGTAAAAGGCATCTTTATTCCCCCAGCCAGTTTCTGCAAGCACTTCCTTCATTTCGTCTCTTTTCCCTTCTTTCCATAAAATCAGCACATGATGAAGCACATCTATGAGTTCAGGCATTAAGGATTGGGCATTGGGAATTAGCATTAATTCCTCTTCCCTTTCTTGTGGCCCCAAAACCTTTATAAATTCTTTATCTTTCTTTATGAACCCTTTATTCCACTCCTTCGCAAGGTCAATCCCTGTGCTTTGAGCAAGTTTTCTCGCATCGTCAAAAAAAACACGTACTTCTTTATAAGTCCATCGCCATAAGATGTAGAACTTGGTGAGCGGTGAGAGTTCTCCAGCTATGCCATTATGCAATATTTGCCTCACTGCGTAATCTGTTACCGTATTGCGAACAAAATCAAGGAGTTTATCTGCTCTTATTACATTTCCTTCGTAATCCATCACCTTCTCATATTTTCCAAAGATCTCAATGGAAGAGCCTATTGCTGCGATGTAATAATCAGCACCAGAAATGCCTTCTTGCCACAATCTTTCGAGTTTCTCGTAGATGTATCTTTTTATTTCCTCTTTAACTTCGTTTAGCCAGCCTGTTTCTTTCCTTTCCATCTTGCGGGCAACAAAGTAAATTGATGATGCCAGAGCTGCGGATTCTCTCGCCCTTAACCTCGCTTTCATCTCCGTGTGGATAGGCCAAGAAGCGGTAATGACCAAGCCAGAATCCAATAGCGAGTTTATCAAAGTCTCCCAGCCGGAGGTTGATTTGTGGCTATAAACAATAGTGGTAATGCCATTTGGTTTCAGAACCCTGTAAATTTCCTGAAATGATTTCTTGAGATTGTCTTCAAAGAATTTTTTGTCTTTATACGCATATCTTACCGAATCCCAACCTGCCATTTCAACAATTTCTTTTGTTTTTGGAGTTAAAGGAGGCTGTCCCACAAATAAATCATCACATTTTAACACAAGAAAAACACAGAAGCCAACAAACAAACAACCAAAGATTCAAAGTACGGTACGTGCACCACTTGAGAAAATTTTGAAAAAACCCCGAAAACATCGAGATATCCCCCAAAAGTATATAAAGAAGGGAGTGGAAAAAGGGGTAAATCCAAATCCTCTTGAGATATTTTTAATAAACACCTAAATAGCAGCTACCTTAGCTGCCAAACTGGGTACCAAACCGACAATTTCACAGAATGAATACCCTTTAATACATAATTTTGCCCACATCACTTTCAGATTATGCGCCGTGCATACCAGATTATGCTCTATCCGTACACTTTCTATACCCCTAGTCAAAAATT
>QBUM01000023.1 GCA_013180585.1 Candidatus Methanophagaceae archaeon GoMg2 | reverse complement strand
CACAAATAAGGATAAGTAAGGAAAAGCAATGAATACACGAAAAAAGACATCTAAAACCATCACACAAAAACATATTCCTAAAAATGGTCGAAGTTACGGCTCAATAACCTGAGAAAGGCAGGTCTTCTGGCAAAGGAAAATCCTGTCATGCCAGATACTCTGGATTGCCACGCGCTCATACGGGAACACTTTGGTGAGAAACTCAAAGAAAATAACACTGAAGCATGGAAAGAGGCTCACAACCGATTATACGAGTACTTTAAGAATCAGGCTAAAGAATATCCTGATACCATCGAAGAGATGAGTCCACTCTACTCTGCAGTTGCTCACGGCTCTCAGGCCGGCCGTCACCAGGATGCGATGGATAAGGTGTACCGGCCCCGGATTCAAAGAAGTGGTGAGTTTTTCAATAATAAAAAGCTTGGAGCAATTGGTGATGATCTGGTTGTAATCTCCTGGTTCTTTGATTCACTCTGGGACAAGCCAGTGGCCGGGCTTACTACAGATTATAACGCCTTTGTCCTGAACGAGGCGGGCTTTGATCTCCGGGCACTTGGCCGATTGAAAGAGGCAGCTCAACCCATGAAAGCCGGGTTAGAGGCTGATATTGCGCTGGAAGATTGGAAGAAGGCAGCCATCATAGCCAGCAACCTCAGCCAACTTTACTTGACCATTGGCGACATTGCCCTTGCCTTAGAGTATGCCAACCAGAGCGTTGACCTTGCCGACAGAAGTGGCGATGCTTTTGAGCAAATGGGCAAGCGGACGATTCTGGCATATGCCCTGCACCAGGCAGGCCGCCAGTCCGAAGCCGAATCTCTTTTCCGTGAGGCTGAGGAGATGCAAAAAGATCGGCAGCCTGAGTATCCCTCCCTGTATTCATTTTGGGGGTTTCAGTACTGTGATTTGTTGCTGAGCCAGGGGAAGTATCAGGAAGTACTGAGCCGGGCTGAGCAGACGCTAGAAATGGCAAAAACAGTAAGAGATCTCCTTGACATTGCCCTTGAATACCTTTCCCTTGGAAGAGCACATCTCTTTCAGGCACTGCAAGAGGGCAGTCAGGATTTCACTCAGGCGAAAGAGCACCTGAACCAGGCAGTGGATGGGTTGCGGCAGGCAGGAGTTCAAGAGTTCATTATTCGCGGCTTGCTGGCCAGGGCAGAGCTGTACAGAACGCAAGGTGAATTCGATAAGACGCAGCACGATCTGGATGAGGCGATGACCATTGCAGAACGCGGGGAGATGGGGCTGCATCAGGCAGATTGCCATCTGGAATATGCACGGCTGTACCTGGCTATGAAGGATGAGGATAGGGCGCGGGCGCACCAGGCGATCGCCAGGGAGATGATCGGACAGATGGGGTATCACCGGCGGGACCGCGAAGTGGAGGAGCTGGAGGTGGTGGAATGTGGATTTGGATGTTCGGGTTGAGGATGTGGTGAATAATTAGGATGCAAGTTGACTTTCAAGAAAATGTCAGAGTTATTAGATGAAATAGAGGTCCTTCTGAGAAAGGGGGAAATAGAAAGGGCGTTTGGACTTGTCAAAGATAAGGACACAGATTCTTTAGCTGGCGGGTTGATAGAAAGGATAATTTTTCACATAAAGAATGAAGAATATGATTTTGCAGGCACATATTTCGAATTTTTAGAGAAAATTGCCATAGACAATGGGATTAAAGAAAAGGAAAGGAAACATCTGGCGAATGCTTATCTCAATTGTGGGAATGCATATGCGAAAAAAAAGGATTTTGACAGAGCAATAGAAGATTATAAAAAGGCAATAAAATTCAATCCTGAATATGCTGGTGCTTATTACAATCGTGGACTTGCTTATGGCAAGAAAGGAAAATTTGATAACGCAATAGAAGATTATAACAAGGCAATAGGATTCAATCCTGATTTTGCTGATGCTTATACTAATCGAGGAAGTGCTTATAACGCGAAAGAGGATTTTGACAGAGCAATAGAAGATTATAAAAAAGGCAATAGATTTAAATCCTGACGATGCTGTTGCTTATAATAATCGAGGAAATGCTTATTCTAAAAAAGGGGATTTTGATCAAGCTATAGAAGACTACAACAAAGCAATAGATTTAAATCCTGAATATGTCAGTCCATATAATAATCGAGGAAATGCTTATTCTAAAAACGGGGACTTTGAGAGAGCAATAGAAGATTTTGATAAGGCAATAAAATTAAATCCTAAATATGCTGGTGCTTATTATAACCGTGGAAGTGCTTATTATT
>QBUM01000024.1 GCA_013180585.1 Candidatus Methanophagaceae archaeon GoMg2 | reverse complement strand
GCTTGTGGATTTTATCATGGCAATCGGTGCAAACTACTGCTAGATTACTTGGGATGTTGTTACCCGGATCACCATCTATATGGTGAATTTGCACTCCTTTATTTGAATCCTTGCAAATACAGCATGTACGGTCGTTGTGGAATAGTATTTCTGCTTCTATCTTTTGTGGAATCTTCTTTCTATACTTTGTCATCAATCAACCTCATTACACTTTTGGCACAATTGTAGATAACAACATATACCCAAACACACTTTGCATATCATTTCAATTTAGTAGTATATCCGAACTTGTTTCGTATATACCTCCCTTTGACTGAAACAGCCCAGTCATTTTTATTACGTTCTAACCTCAGATAAATATAAATAACTTGCATATTTTTTGCCTAACAACCGACTAAATAAATTCACCCTTTCTTTTCATCAAAACTTATCAGATATTTACCTAATGTATCCATCCCCCATCAATATAGGTACCCCTTCTACTGGCTTCGCGCGCAATTCATGTATCTCCATTATCTGCAGTTATTTGTCAGAGTATATTGATGATATATGACGTTAAGGCATTTTTGCCCAAAAGCAATCACATCATTACCACCACCAGAAGAATCATGAAGACTTTTGAAACCATGCTGCACATATAGTTGATTATAGTTATCTTCACGCCAAGCTTTCCAAACAGTGATATATACATGGGAAGACTATATTTCAGGTATACCAGGGTTATAATCAACATGCTTCCAATCAGGAGAGTTAATATAGCCTGTTTTGCCGTTATCACGCCTTTAGCCAGCAGAGCCGCAACCGTAGCGTAACCCGCGGAGAAATGAGCTAAATCTGCAATTAGTGCGGTTATGCACTCCCCGGGTAAATCTAATACTCTTAAGATTGGGTCAAAAATTAAACTGATATATGTCATGGCATCGAGTTTAAAAAGTAAATCCACAACCAAAAATGACACTACCATTATTGGTATTATCTTCTTCAGCGTGCCAAACGACTTTTTAAATGCCGTTTTCAGTCTTTGATCGCGCGAAGGTTCGTTTAGATCAACTTGTATCTCCTCGTCGAGACACGTTCGAGCGGAAAAGCGTATTTTTGAATAAAGAAAAGAGAAAAGATTAAGGGAGATGTAAATACCGCCAATGAAAGGACCTAAAAGCACAAGTGCAATAGGCGCCTGCACTCTTAACAGCGATTCTCCTAAGACAATCGGGAACGTGCACATTACTACCGTGAGTATCGTCTCATTATCGCCTATTTTTCCCTCGTGATAGAACCCTGCCAGAGTTGATTTCCCTGCAGTGGGATTGAAAAAGGAAGCGAACAGAGCGAATATAGATTCTTTCGGGAGGTTAGAAGCACGACAAAAAGGTTTTATTAGCGGTAATAATTTCCTTATCAAGTTGCTTTCGAGCACGAGATTAGCAATTATCACGCCTGCGGTAATGAGGATTACCGCTTTAATCACATAAATCAGGATGTTCATGCTTAAATTTATCTCTTGAATGCAATATTTAATTTAAATGAGAAGATGACATACAAGGTTTTAGTTGCGGGATTGAAAGAGCAGGATGCGGGTAAGACAACTCTTGCGCTGGCGTTACTGGCTTACTTAAGGGAACAGGGGTTCAATGCCTGCGGGTTCAAGCCTCGAGCTGGCAACAGCGTGTGGTATGACTACGATGTGGTGCATAATGCTTTATCTCAAGGGCGGCTCTATGGAAAAGACGCAGCACGTTTGAAAGCTGCTTCTGAGTCCGGTTCCGCATCGGGTTCCGTAATGGAAGAATTTATCAACCCTATCCACAGATTGTGGGCAGAGCCTTCTCGCGGCGATCCGATTTATCAAATTCCTTATTTTATAGTTGACCGGATCACGCTTTGGTTTGAAGAAGGAGTGCAGAATCTGGTGATAGAGAACGAAGCTCTACCCGCGGAGTATAAATCTAACGACACAATTTTCAGATTTTTGCGTGCAAAAGCGTCCCGTGTTTATCGTGCTCGTGATTTAAATACGCTGAATAAGCTAACAGGAGATTATTACGATCTTGCAGTTGAGTTAGCGTACAAGAAGATGGTCAAGCAATATGATTGTGTGGTAATAGAGAGTTATAGCGATATAGCTTTGCCCTGGAAAGGTCTGATTGATTTGGATGCTGTTATCGGTATCAGACCAGGTCTAATATCGGTATTTGACCCGAAGAAATATCTGACGGCGGTTCAACTCACAGCATCAACCTATTCGCAGGAAGAACTTGCAACTTC
>QBUM01000025.1 GCA_013180585.1 Candidatus Methanophagaceae archaeon GoMg2 | reverse complement strand
CCGGATTCGCGGGTGAATACGAAAAGGCAGCTACTGGTGTCTGGTTTACTGCGCCTTGAATACATGTTAGTGCGTATATCTCGGTAGGTATTCCAAGCAACAAATCGTTCTTGCCATCACCGTTTAAGTCGTATCCATACGCCCCCATAGCTACCCAGATTGACTCGTTTGATTGTGCTTCTAAAAGTGGTTTGCCATTTTTACCCCTCTTTGCTATTACTCTCGCGGTTATCGTATCTGTTGATTGGTTGTGTTTAGTTTCGCTGACAATAACATCATCCAGGCCATCACCGTCTAAGTCACCTGCGGGTAGTGCGTAGATAGCCGCCCCTGTTACGGACTCTTCCCACATGTGTGCTCCAGTTTTACCTTTCTTTGCTATTACGCTCGCTGTCGTCGTATCTGTTGAGTGGTTGTATTTCATTTCGGTGACGATAACATCATTCAAGTCATCGCCGTCCAAATCGCCTACGGGTAGTGCATATATGAAGGGGGCCATTCCCGTTATGGCCTCTTCCCACATGTGTGTTCCCGTATTACCTTTCTTTGCTATTATCCGCTCTATCGTCATAAACGTCATTTCGTCACGTTTAATTTCGCTGACAATTACATCATCCAGGCCATCACCGTCTAAGTCACCTGCATAAACTGCAAAAAGGTTGCAGATGTCTTTGCCCGTTGCATTTACCGATTCTTCCCATAAGTGCGAGCCGCTACTGCCTTTTATTGCTATTACACGCGCCGTTTCCGTTGTTCCGTTATATTTACTTTCGCTGACAATAACATCATTCAAGCCATCACCGTCTAAGTTACCTGCCCATTCTACATCCATGCCGCAGTTATCCTTACCGGTTGCATTCACGGAATCTTCCCACATCTGCGTGCCGTTGCTACCTTGTTTTGCTATTACACGTGCCGTTTCTGTTATTCCGTCATATTTACTTTCGATGACAATAACATCTGCCAATTCATCACCGTCTAAGTCGCCCGCAGGTAGTGCATCCATGCCGCAGTTGTCCTTACCAGTTGCATTCACGGATTCTTCCCACATATGCGTGCCGTTACTACCTTGTTTTGCTATTACACGTGCCGTTTCTGTTATTCCGTCATATTTACTTTCGATGACAATAACATCTGCCAATTCATCACCGTCTAAGTCGCCCGCAGGTAGTGCATCCATGCCGCAGTTGTCCTTACCAGTTGCATTCACGGATTCTTCCCACATATGCGTGCCGTTACTACCTTGTTTTGCTATTACACACGCCGTATTTGTCGTCTCGTCATATTTACTTTCGGTGACAATAACATCTGTCAATTCGTCGCCGTCTAAGTCGCCCATTGGGAATGCCAAAATATCGCAGTTATCCTTGCCACTTGCAGTTACCGTCTCTACCCATAGCTGCATGCCGTCTATACCCTTCTTCGCTATTACTTTTGCCGTTTCCGCACCAGCGTCATAAATAGTTTCAGAGATAATAACGTCATTCAAACCATCGCCGTCTAAGTCGCCCGAGGGTAATGGAAAGATGGTGCAGTTATTCTCGCCTGTTGCCGTTACTGTCGCTACCCATAGCTGCATGCCGTCTATACCCTTCTTTGCTATTATACTTCTCGTCTCTATATCTGTCGCCGGGTCGTACCGCCCTGTCTGAACCAGGACATCAGGATTGCCATCGCCGTCTAAGTCAGGGACTATCATTGCGTATGTATCATTAGCCACAAGAGAGTCATTCCAGATAGTTGAGTAATTGCCCGAGATATTAAAGTAACCCTGCACGCCTATTTCTTGCATCTGCGGACTGTTGTATCCATTGCACTCCATCCCGCTCGTCCTTTCCCTTTTCACTCGATTTTTTATCAATTCATTCATATTGTCAATGCTCTGGGGATAGTCAGAGTTTTGCAGTTCATAGCCATTCGCATATGTAGAGTGTTCAAAACACGATTCTGACATGTCAGGAATCGCGGTAACTGGCGCAGTTAATACACTGAACACCGATATTATCAATATCACTGCTAATATCCCACATTTTGTATATTCTCTCATTTTTCGCCTCCAACAACTAAAAGGCATTTCACAGTATAAAAGTTCTTCGTTCATCATCGCAGTGGCAGGAAGACCCATCACGCAGAAATCAACACAAATAGAAAACTTTATAAATACGTTTTTATTTTTTCCCTTTAGTCACGCTTCCTTCTCAAGAGAGGTAGGAAAGAAGAGGAAAAATGATAGAAATATGTATATACGGAAGAGGAGGGCAAGGTGGAGTTACGCTGGCTGAGTTAGTCGCACATGCCGCCATTGCAGAAGGCAAACATG
>QBUM01000026.1 GCA_013180585.1 Candidatus Methanophagaceae archaeon GoMg2 | reverse complement strand
CACGCGGGTATTTAAAGTCTCCGATGAAGTACATCCCGTTATCGACCTGTAAATACCGGGGAATTGGATTATTACGCCAGTACAGGGTAAGAAAGGCGATTATATTATCCATGGTTCTGGAGTCGTACTGTTCAATGTAAACCCGATTGCTGACTACATCGATGAGATTAAGGGAAGAGACAGCACCATATCCTTTAATAAATCTTGGTCCCACGAAATCCATCTGGTGCATCTCATTGACTTTGGTGTGATTCAGAATCGTGTATCGCTTTTTTGATTTCACTCGTTTGTATCGCTCCCGCTTATTTACTATCAAGCCATGGTTCTTCACAATCCGCTTTATCGTTGATACAGAGGGCATATCTACCCGCGAAAAGCCGAGTTTTTCCATTCTATACTGAACGGCATCCGCACCGAGATATTTAGATTCGTGCTCGTTACCCATCATTAAAGAGTTTCTAACGTTTACAACGGTGTTTTCTAACTCTTTGCGGATTCTTTTTCCATGTTTTTTAGGGGCTTTTGATCGAGATTCATGGGTGTTCGGTTAAGTACGACTCAACATAAATAAAGACCCATAAAATAATATAACAACGCATTTCCGACACAGATTTACACGGATTTACACGAATTTATCTTTTTTGTCTTTCATACGACTTTTTACCGTCACAGAGCAGAGCGACCAAAATTAATTAGAAGTTTGTGATTTCCATCTGCGTTAATCTGCGTTAATCTGTGTCCATAAAATACTTTTTGTATGTCTTTTCTTTTGGTTTTGTGTGCCATAATTACTTAACCGAACACACATGGATCGAGATTTATACCACTCCTCTTCGCCAGTTTTGAACCTATTCACCCAGTTAAAGAGCCACTTTTCTGACCTCCCGGCGTCTCTACAAATATTTGACGGTTTATCTCCCCTAATATACCTATTTACTGCTTCTATTCTCTCTTCTTCCTCTGTATTCATAACGCATCACAAAGAATGCGTTAAATTGTTTTATCATCAAAAAACTGAACGATGTATTGACCATTTATTTGTCAAATGAAATGGTGAACGATGTATTGACCCTTTCCAGTTAGCTAAACAAATACAAATTAAATATTGACACAGATTAACGCGGATTAGCACAGAAGAAATTAAATCCGTGTAAATCTGTGCAAATATGCGTCTTAAATAGGTAGAATTTATACGTTATATACAATGAAAAACTAACCATGAACATCCAGGAAAGGCTTTTGGCAGTAGAGCGAATTGTAGGTGCAGGCGTGGATACACCTGGTACCGCCCGCATACTGGAGCTCTTGGGTGCCCGCGAATTCCCAACAGAACTGATTGATGAACTCAAACTGTACAGTGAGTATCTACCGAAGGTGCAGGAATTACGATTTACGCAGGAGCAGCGGTATCTGCATTTCCTGTGGGATGCGCTCGACAAACTACCGATGAGTGTGGTTGTGAACTTTGCCATTCCGTTCCGGCGTATCATCGCCCAGCGATTATTCAAGAGCTGTGGCAAGAACTTCATAGCAGAAGAGAACGTCCGGTTCAACTTCGGTCAGAATTTGGAAGTAGGGAACGATGTGTTCCTAAATCGCGGCGTGTATCTGGACGCTAAAGGTGGAATCGTACTGGGTGATTTCGTGGCATTGACCGAGGGCGTAGAGATTTACACTCATACGCATTCGGAATCCAAGCATAGCCAGAGAAGTTACGGCAAAGTAGTGGTAAAAGATTTTGCTAAGATATACGCCCATGCTACGATATTACCAGGAGTCACAGTAGGCGAACAAGCCATTGTAGCTGCGAAATCATTGGTAAGCAATGATGTAGCGCCTAACATGGTAGTGGCAGGCATTCCGGCAAAGATCATCCGGGCGAGAAAGACAAACGGAAGGAAACGCGAGGAATTGGACCATATATGGCTTTATGATGCCGCATTCCAAAAGTAATCTGGTTTGCGCGATATCGTATGGAGTTCGGACTACTATAGTCATTCTGAAAATGTGGCCACAAGATTAACACAAGAAATTGGGATTAATGTGAGATAATGTGGCCTATGGTCTGCTAAAATCTGGTTACTGTCCTTCTATTCTCGTGAAAATCTGTGTAATCTTGTGGTCAGCTAAACAATTACCATCTTTGTAATATCTTTATCTCGCGGAGGTAATTAAATTATAACCCTGTCAAATAATGTTCTAATATTGAAGTTATGAAAGAACAGGAACCCGCAGTCAATAGGCCTGAGAATGCCATGACGAAGAAGATTTGGGCGTTGAGCAGGACTTACGGACTACAGCCGATCCATAGAATATTATTGGGCCATGACGGCTCCATGACAG
>QBUM01000027.1 GCA_013180585.1 Candidatus Methanophagaceae archaeon GoMg2 | reverse complement strand
TTTTCATAGAGGATGCCAAGAGGTAATTTGAAAAAAAACGGGAGACCTGAGTGTATGATGAGTGGGACCTATCCTCTTTGGATTGATATTGTGGCTTCTGAATGTGAAAAAGTCCGATTCTTGTTCGACGTTTGGCGAAAATCGGCAGTGTATAGAAGGGGGTGATTGGCTATAACAAAAATCTTCCGTTTTAATTGGGCATTCAAATTACTTTTTGCCCACTGCGTGGAATAAAAGTGTTAGCTACTGAATATATACCATTATATTTCTCATTTGTTATGGCTTTTGTGTCCGAGCGCTGGGTTAAGGTACAATGAGATAAGTGCAACAAAAATAAAAAGGAGTTGAAAAAAGAGATGATAGAAATAATACAAGCAAGTTTTGAAAATGCTATTGGAACGATAGTTGGTTATATACCCGCGATAATTGCTGCGATAATAATCTTGATAATAGGATTGTTTGCAGGCCGTATCTTGGGGAAAGTCGTATCCAAAGTGCTCTATAAGATAGGTGTGGACGAGGCAGTTGACAAAACTGCTATCGGTGATACGATCAAGAAATCAGGTATGACCACAGTAGGAGTCTTTGGTGCACTGGTTAGGTGATTTATATACCCAATTTTCATCATGGCAGCCGTAAATGTGTTGAACATACCAATGTTCACAAGTCTCATGCATCAGGTCGTCCTGTACATTCCGCATCTGATTTTAGGCATCGTAGTGTTAGTAGCAGGTCTGATAGTTGCTGATTTCGTCATGGATAAGATAGGAGAACAGTTAACAGCAAAGGAAGTTGAATTCGCAGACACGATAACATCGGTGTTGAGAGCAATCTTCTATCTGGTGGTGATTGTATTTGCATTGGACCAACTACTCCTTGAGACGACAATCATATACACTTTCCTTGTTCCGTTGGTATGGGGACTTGCAGCAGGCATTGCAATCGCTATCGGAATCTATCTGGGCTGGGGGACCAAAGACATCGTTGCAGAGCATATAAAAGAGAAACTAAAAGAAGAAAAAACGGAGGAGTAAGTTAAACAATCGCAAAAGGTATGGCGGAGAACGGTTCCTTCTTATTCACGCTACCTCTCCGTCCTCCTTTTTATTAGCCACATCCTTTACAGATCTTTTTATAAACACTTTTAAAGGATTGTAACTAAACATAAAAACATGGCGATAGAAATAGCGACTCTGATTCATAATGAATATTTTCAGTTCGTCTTAATATTGATAAGCTCCATTATTGTTGCCAGAATAGCTCATCATATCCTTGTGAAATACATCAGGGCACTTACCAAGCGAACAGAGACCGATATTGATGACATCCTCCTGGAAATATTGACCAAACCAGTGACCATTTTTATCCTTTTTGCTGGGTTTTATTTCGCATTAAAATCGCTATCCCTACTCGAACCCTATAGCAAGTATATAGACGGGATATTTTTTATCGGCACTGTATTGTTAGCGGCTTTAATACTATCCCAGATTGCGAGGGTTATGTTAGATATCGGGCTAAGGGTGCAGAAGCGATTTGAGAAGATGCCGAAATTGATGAGCTATGTAGTTTCCGTTTTTATTTATCTCGTTGCATTTCTGGTGATCATGAACTATTACAATATAGAACTAACACCTATAGTTCTGTCTTGTGGGTTAGGAGGTTTAGCAGTTGCACTGGCATTTCAAGACACGCTTGCAAATATCTTCTCGGGATTGCATCTCCTCTCGGACCAACCGATAAATTTTGGCGATTTTATAGAGATAGAAGGCGGTCTTTCAGGCTTTGTTGAGGATATAAGCTGGCGGTCCACGCGTATAAGAACCCTACCAAATACGCTTGTCATTATACCGAATTCAAAACTTGCGGGTAGTGTAATCACAAATTATTCGTTACCGGTGCTGGAGATGTCGGTTTTAGTGCAATGCGGTGTTGCTTACGATTCGGATCTGGAAAAGGTGGAGCGGGTTACGATTGAAGTCGGAAAAGAGGTCCAGGTGGCAGTTACAGGTGCGGTTACGGATTTTGAACCTGTCGTCCGGTACCACACTTTTGGCGATTCGAACATTGATTTCTCGGTTATCCTGCGTGCAGAAGACCCTGTTGCTAAATACATACTCACACATGAGTTTATAAAAGCGTTGAAGAAGCGCTACGATGAAGAAGGGATAGAAATCTCGTGGCCCGTGCGGAAGATATATTACGGGGAATAGATTGTGGCTTGCTAATGGCAATATTTACTACTGGCAAGGTACACCATCATCATGGGATTGTGGTGGAGATGCTTTTTATATGTTTGAGCCGTAACTTCGACCATTTTTAGGAATATGTTTTTGTGTGATGGTTTTAGATGTCT
>QBUM01000028.1 GCA_013180585.1 Candidatus Methanophagaceae archaeon GoMg2 | reverse complement strand
AAACGCTACTGACCTTGCATAGATAGAAATTATCACCTCGCCTGTGAATCTCTGTCCCTTTCTTCCTTTGCGCCAAGACCCAATCGGGCATTTTTTTATGACTATCCATATTACTAAAATTGGTAATATGTATATAAATAAAAATAGGCACAATATAGCTATAAATACTTGGACTACGCCCTGTTTAAGATCTGTTCTAAAACATATTACTCAAAATGGTTATAGTTACGGATTAATGTAGGATAATGTGGCCCAAGATATACTAAAATCTGGTTACTGTCCTTTTATTCTCGTGTAAATCTGTAAAATCCTGTGGTTAACTAAACAAATACACTATTTCTTCCTGAACTCAGTGTATCCGCATTTACCACATGAATACCTGTCTTTATGCTCTGCTAAAAACACACCTGCACCACATCGTGGGCACACCTTCCGCTTCCTATGTACTTTCACTTTACCTTTTTCTTCTGTTACTTCATAAAGCTTATGTATTCCTGCCATATTCTTTTATTCCCCCTTATCACTCTCTGCGCCACCAAAATTACGCTCTAATATATGTTCCCGCTCTATCTCCTTTAATCTATCTTCACTTTCATATACCTTTGCATAACCTACCGTTTCTCTCTTTCCAAATTCCGGTCGCATCCAATCTATTACGAGCAGGCCTGAACCGCATCGCAGCTTCTTTATCAAAGCACTGCGTGCTTCTTCTCTACTTGGTGACGCTGCTTTCTCTTCTCCTTCTCCTTTATGCTTCAACAGGAAAAAAACTTCCTTCCTATTCAATAATTTGTTATCCTTCTCCTCAGATATCTCTATCTCCATTTTTCTTTACCTCACTTTTAATGCATACCGCCCTTCTTTATTTAGCTCTAATTTCTTCGCTATCTCAGAACCTTCAACATCTAAAATAATAACGTAACCGTTCCAGTCTTTACTGAGTGAATTAGAGCCGCATTTACAGACCGATTTTCCTTCCTCAACTATCCGATGACAATCCTTGCACGCCTTATCCATTATTCCGCTTCCGCCTTCATCTCCTTCTCACGCTCTGCCTCTAACCACTCTATCTTTCCCAGCCCCGGCTGTCGCATCGTCAAACCTATCTTGCTATCCCCTGGATCCCTCTCGTTCAATGAAATCGCAACTATTCGCGCCCGCACTTTGTCGCCTTCTCCTAAAGTTCTATTAGTATCCTTGGTAATGAGCTTTGCCCCCTTCTCATCGTACGATATATATTCATCTGTGATCTGGCTGATATGCAGCAAACCATCTAAAGGTCCAATCTCAACAAAAGCGCCAAATTCTACTATTTCTACCACTTCCCCTTCCACTATCTCCTGCATCTTGGGTCTAAAAACAAGTACATCAAAGGCCGTTTCGTAATAAACGCCACCATCGCCTATCATTATCCGCCCTTCTTTTGTATCCACAATATCCAGTATCGCAATGAACATCCCTATCTTTTTGTCCATTCGCCCTTCCAGCTTATCCCGCAACATCTCCTTCACGGTAAGCCGCAAATCGCCGCCCAATCTCTCCGGTGGCACCCTTACTACATCAATCGCTCTTATCTTTACGTACATCTATTTGTTTCTCCACCTCTGCTACATGTAACCTCGTAGATATTATTGCATCAGGATTCAAAGATATCGAGTCTATCCCGCACTCAACCAGGAACTCAGCGAATTCCGGAAAATCACTCGGTGCCTGCCCACAAATCCCTATCTTCCTCCTCGGCTCGTGTTTATGCGCTACGTTTATGACATGCTTCACCAGCCGCTTCACTGCCTCGTTCCTTTCGTCAAATATGTGGGCTACCAGGTCAGAATCACGGTCCAATCCAAGTGTTAATTGCGTTAGGTCATTCGACCCTATGCTGAACCCGTCAAACACATCCGCAAATTCGTCTGCCAGAATTACATTTGACGGAATTTCGCACATCACGTACACTTCCAGTTCGTTTTCGCCTTGTTTCAATCCGAACTCTTCCATCGTTTCTATTACTTTTCTACCCTCTTCCGGCGTTCTGCAAAACGGAACCATCACTTTTAGGTTCGTCAATCCCATCTCGTCCCTGGCCTTCTTTATCGCCTTACATTCTAACTCGAATGCCGGCTTAAATTTCTTATCGTAATATCGCGATGCGCCTCTCCAACCGATCATCGGGTTACTCTCTTCTGGCTCGTATAGATAACCACCTATTAGATTCGCATATTCGTTTGTCTTGAAGTCAGACAACCGCACAATCACATCATTGGGATAAAATCCCGCTGCGATTCGCCCTATGCCCATTGCCAGATTGTCAATGAAGAATTGCACTTTGTCCGTGTACGCGGTACTTCTCGCATCTATCTCTTTTATTACCTTCGCTAT
>QBUM01000029.1 GCA_013180585.1 Candidatus Methanophagaceae archaeon GoMg2 | reverse complement strand
AATATAAAGGACGTGGTAGTGAAGTTGTGTGAAGTCGAGGGCATGGAAAAGCATGCACGGTCAATAGAAGCGAGGTTTTCGTCGGATTCTTCTGACTAAACATCAAAACTCTCTTTCACTTCTCTCACTCTCGATTTACCATACGCCTTCTGTACCACGATTACATGAACACTTGGATCGGTCACGGTTAACTGGCCCGGCGTGATCAACAAGCATTCAGCGCCTTTCATTGACGAAATCATCATCTTATATATCTCTTCTCGATTTCGAGGGTCCATGTGTATATCAAACTCGTCTATAGCCCGGAAAGGCGATCGAAGCATCTGCTGGATTGACAACAGGAACGCCATTATCGAAGCTGTCTTCTCTCCTCCGCTTTGCGTATAGTAATCAAACAGAACGGGCGGAGTGCCCCGAAACCCAACAAAAAGTTCTAAGCCCGCATTCTCTATATCTTCGAGATTAACCAGCCGTGCTAATCCCGTAGCTTCTATATAAGACATAATTTGCTGAAAAGAACTGTTAATTGAATCTAACAGGTCGGTTATTGCATTACGCCAGATATCCTTCCGTGAATCCAGTTCTTTCAGTCCTTCTTCTTTATTCGCTGCTACTATCTTCGACTTCTCCTTCAATTCCTCAAACAACTTTGAATAATTCGAATATATCTCTTCTGTCTCTTCTGGTATCTCGCCCAGTGCTTCTATCTTCGCACCCACCAAACTCATTTCATTTTCTATCTCGCTCTGTTTCCGTTCCGTCTCTATCCGCTCACCTGCTTTTCTCTTCAATGAAGCTAAGTCCATCAACTTTTGGTCCACTTTCTCCATCTCGTCTTTAATCGTTTTTATATCGCCTTCGAGCAGGTCTCCCTTAAATTTCAAGACCTCTTCCTTTACCCGATAGTTTATATATGTTTCCAGGTTTGATTCTTGGGTTCTTTCAAGAGCCCCAAGTTCTATTTGCACCGCAACAATCGCTTCTTTTAATTCGTTCAGTCTGTTTTCCGCTTCTTTCTGTCTTTTTCTTATCTTCTCTAAATCCTCACCCTTTCCGAACTCGCTAAAAATTACTTCGTTCTCTCGTAGATGCTCAGCTAAAACCACAATGCTCGTCTCTTCCTTCTCTAAGTGCAAGAGTTTGTAAAATGATTCCTTTGAGGTCGTCTTCCACGAGTCAAGTTTCTCACGCCACACTATTATATTCTCTTTTGTGCGTTCCATCTCAGCCCGATTTGATGCCAACGCATGTTCTTTAACTTTAAGCCGCTCTTCGAGCATTCTCACAGCCGCTTCTTGTTTTATTACTCGTGCCCATATCGCTTCTCTTTTCAACCACTGCCTCTTCTCTTCAAGCTCTTCCCGAAGCAGATACTTCGCGTGCATCTCTTTCCAGTAACCAAGGCTCTCTTTTGCTCTTCCAAGCAAATCAGTAATAGACTCGTCTTCGCTTATTATAGACTCGAGCCGGGTTGTCGCTTCTATTACCTTCTCACGATAGGAACCGAACCCAACTGCCTCCTCTAACAGCTTTAGCTTCTCCTGTGATGTCGTCAGGCTGAATCGTTCCATCGTGTTTTGGTGCATTATTATCAGCATATTATCCGGGTCAAGCCCAAAACCTTTAAACAGCCTGGTAACTTCCTCGTGACTTACCCGCTTATAATCCGCTTCCCACCAGTAATTCCCATCGTTTCTCATGTATCGCGATAACAGGAACGTATCGGCATCAGAAAATCCGATTGGTCGCATCCCTTCTTTTATTTCGTTATCAAATACAAGAGTAACCCGCGCTATTTCGCTACCGCGCCTTATCAAATCCTTCAACCTCTTGCTTCTTTCTGTGTATATCTGACCTAAAGCAACGGAAATCGCCAATAGAATTGATGATTTGCCCGCACCATTCGGACCAGAAATCAGATTAAGTCCAGGCTTTAGCGGAATCCTTGCATATTCGTAGGACATGAAATTTTCTAAGATTATTTCCTTCAGCCAGAAGCTGGGCTCTTTACCGCTGTGCATTTTTGTACCGGAATGATAATATCAAAGTATTTTTGGGGGATGTTAAAGTTGCTTTTAGCGCGCGGGAAAATTTATTTGGATTTGCTACGTAATAGAATATTAGAGCGGTAAAAGATGGGGGCAATCAAAAATCGCTGATGCAAGAAGAGAGAGGGAAGAGCGATGCTATAATTATCGCTGAGGTTGCAGTGGTTCTTGTTTTTGTAATCGCTTGTCTCATTCTATTTGTTACTCTAAGCTCTACCTTCCTGGATTTTCAAAGTTTATTTGGTGCGTCCGGGGGCTTATCCCATTCGCTATATTTATCGGGGTAATATTAATCCGTAACTTTAACCATTTTTAGTAATAGGTTTTAGTATGAGGGTTTAAGA
>QBUM01000030.1 GCA_013180585.1 Candidatus Methanophagaceae archaeon GoMg2 | reverse complement strand
ACGTGATTTCGAGCTAATGGTCTGCAACGGAATAACTGTATCATTTGCGTAAGAATATAGCGCATTATGTTTATGCCATGGATGAATAATAAAAGGGGTTTTGTTCGTAATTGGCTCAAATACCCTGTGCATATTAGAGTATGTTTTTGCAGCCGTTGTCATAAACTTGATATACTTATTTTGTGGCAGACCCCAAGCGAAGAAAAAGCTTTAGTGGCATATGCACAACTGCCGAGGGCAAAGGTAATTCCTATAGATGTGGATTTAGCAATCGAAGCTGCTGACTTTAGTTTGAACCTTAACTTCGAATTATTTTAGGGAATATATAACATGCAAATGCCTTAATCCATGTCCATTACCTTTTTGGGGACTTCAGGGGCTATTTTTCTATGCCCCTTATAGTGGGGCATATAGGGAACATAATTTATAAAGATTATTTTCTTTTATTTTCCGTTAAATGCTAAAGTAAGGCTTTATAATGCGATTAGGATTTTTATGTACCCTATATTTGGTCGAAGTTAAGGTTTGAAATTATTGAATGTATAGAAAGGATTGACGGATTAAGGCATTTAAAGATACTTTTTATAGTTATAAGGGTAAATAGAAGTATATGGGCGATAAATCTGCCTTGCTCGTTGTGGCGAATAAGGCAGTTTAGAGGCTAAAGGACTGGTCATGATAAAAAAGATTAGGGAAAACGTTGAGCTAAGCAGTGAAGAAAAAGAGGCAATTCTTAAGGTGATATGCAGTAAAAGAGATGAGCACTTCTAAAATCAGGTTTAAACCATCTTGACTTCTCATGATTCAAGAATAATCCTATCCTTTGTTAAAATCCCGGCACTATAAAAGTTCGCAGTGGCAACTATAATTCTATCATGTATTTCATGAATTTTCGTACGTATAACTTCTTCGAGAATTTCTGAGGTAAAACCAGCTATCTCAAATTCAATCTCGTTCTTAACCCGTTGATACATCTCATGAAAATCAAATTCGACTTTGTCCTTTTCTGCGATAGCTAAAGCCTCTGCTAAAACAATGGTTGGCACAAGCAAACGACCGCCGTTATTACGAACTTCATCCATCTTTCCCTTAAGTTCTCTTTTTAGACGCTTGCTTCCTATAAAATACCAGATAAGCACATGAGTATCCACTACATAAATCATATCATAAATCAATATTCCTCCGGAACAAGTCTTTCTTCGCTTCTTCTATCATTTCATCTGTAATATCCCCTCCGCGAACACACCCAAATAATGATGGTTTCTGTCGCTTTTCAGGCTTCATCTCTAAAAGCATCAAATCTCTCTTCAAATATTCAAGCTCACGTTGTAAATATTCGATTCTCTGTAACGCATTCTTACTTTTTAGCTCCATCTTACAATAACCACCTTATCTTAATGTTATATATTTAGATTTTATGCTATATATTTGAAGTATTGCGGTGTGATTTGCCATATTCTATTTCACAGTCTTTCCCCTCACGATGCACAACATCCTTTTTAACTGCTAATTCTTTGAGCACTGCCTGCGGTGCGGCAAGAGTACATTTTTGGGAATTGTTCTCAAGAACTGCAAATATTTTGTTTTCGAGAATTTTGACGGTCCGCAGAAAGATAATATTAGAACATGACTAATTAATCCGCTAATTCACTTCCGCGTGCTTCACGAATTTGGCGGTCTGTCTGGCACTGTCATGTTAATCAAAAAATGAAAAAAAATCAGGGTGGGGAAAAAAGAGACAGAACTTTTATTTCACTCTTTTCTCCGCTTCCGGCGGTTAAAGAAGAACAGCAGTCCGAATATAGCGGCAACTGGAATGGCTATTGTTGAGAATTCCGGAACATTATACGTCACATCATGTGAACCGGGATTACGCGCGATTGCTTTATTATCACTGTCTGCACCAACTGCATCGAAGTGCACCTTTGTTGGAGTGGTAGGTAGTATTTCAATAGGCACGCTTAGAGTCTCGCCCTCTTCAAATATGCCATCACCGTCAGTATCGCCTGGATTGCTTTCGATTGGGATAGTTGTAACATTGAAATGTACGTCGTAATAGTTATAGATCCCATGTGGTGCGAACTCGTATTTATCGGCTGTTTCGCTTACCAGTGCTTTATTGCTTGTTATGACTCCATCGTAAGGATTTACCTCGGTGTTATTGACTTTAACGGTCACGTTGCCTGCAGGGACTTTATTCACCGCCACAAGCAGGTACATATAATAAATATCCCCCCCGTTGTGGTTGTATAATGTCAAATCAAAGGATGTATCTGCTGTTACCGTGCTCTCAAGGAGCCACGCATCACCAGAAGGGCCTACATAAGGGCTCGGCGGAATCGTATCGAGCCATAGGCCGGAAATTGCCACGGCAACTGGTGTAATGGACATCAACATCAGCAT